>DASTJB010000025.1:0-2642 GCA_035717005.1 Candidatus Angelobacter sp. | reverse complement strand
ACGTAGCCGGCTTCGGTGAGCGTGGTGGCGTCAACGATGGCGAAAGGCACGTCGAGCATGCGGGCGAGGGTCTGCGCCAGAAGCGTTTTGCCGGTGCCGGTGGGGCCGATCAGCATGATGTTGGATTTCGTCAGCTCGACTTCGCCGGTCTTGGCGCGGTTCATGTGGATGCGCTTGTAATGGTTGTAAACCGCGACGGAAAGCTTCTTCTTGGTCTGCTCCTGGCCGATGACGTATTCGTCGAGGAAGGCCTTGACTTCCTGCGGCTTGGGCAGGTGGTTGGGAGCGGCGGCAGCGTGGGTTTCACTGCGGTCGTCTTCCAGAATGGAGTTGCAGACGGCAACACACTCGTCGCAGATGTAGGCGCGGGGATAGTCGCTCGGGGAGGAGATCAGCTTGGCAACGGCGTCCTGAGACTTGTGGCAAAACGAGCAACGAAGCGTTTCTTCGGGCGTCCTGGGCTTCAAGAGCGAACTCCTTGTCAGTCAGGCTGATTTTACGGCCATTTTGGCCTGGCTGATGTGACTTTTGTACCGCTACTTATGCTTGTAGATAATATCGTCGATTATCCCATATTCCTTGGACTGCTGGGCATTCATGATGAAGTCGCGCTCAACGTCTTTTTCCACTTTTTCAAGCTTTTGCCCTGAGTGTTTGGCGATCAACTGGCTGGTGATCTCTCTCATGCGCAGAATCTCTCTGGCATGTATATCGATGTCCGTGGCTTGGCCGCTAAGGCCTGACATCAAGGG
This sequence comes from Candidatus Angelobacter sp., assembly GCA_035717005.1. Lineage (GTDB taxonomy): Bacteria > Acidobacteriota > Terriglobia > Terriglobales > Acidobacteriaceae > Angelobacter. The sequence continues at coordinate 1,890 of DASTJB010000025.1, read as the reverse complement.
TTGGTGAATAAGAATCCTAGAAGTCGGTAGGGCAAAACGCTTACCCGGGGCGCCGGCGCAGAGCAGGAGAGCCGCCATGCTCGCTGCCTGGCCGCAGCAAATGGTCATCACGTCCGGCCGGACAAATTGCATGGTGTCATAAATCGCCATGCCCGCCGTGATCGACCCTCCCGGCGAGTTGATGTACAACTGGATGTCCTTCTCCGGATCTTCCGCCTCCAGAAACAGCAGCTGTGCGATCACCAGATTGGCAATCGTGTCATCGATCGGCGTCCCGATAAAAATGATGTTGTCCCGCAGCAGCCGTGAATAGATGTCATACGCCCGTTCGCCCCGGCTGGTCTGCTCCACTACCATCGGTACAAGTGCCATAAATTTGTTTCCTTCCGTCTCGACTCCGAAATTTCTCTCCGCACAACGTTCCCCGCGGCCCGTCAGTCGTCTCTCGATCTCCAACCCATCCCGCGTGCCGCCGATCAGTCAATCCGCCCTGCTGCACTCGCCGCGCCGTTATCCTGCCTGCTCGTACAAAAAGTTTAGCGCTTTTTCCGTGCGTATGCGGTCCCGCAGACGCTCCACCGACCCATCCTGCATCAGCCGCTTCTTCACTTCGTCCACCGGCTGCTGCATCTGCTGCGCCATCGCCGCGATCTCCTGTTCCAGCTCCTCATCGCTCACCTGGATGTTCTCTTTGATCGCGATCTTCGCCAGCAGCACGTTCGACTTCACTTCCTTCACCGCCGCCTCTCGCTGTCCGGCGCGCAGCCGTGCGAAGTCCATGCGTTTCATGTCTTCCGTCTTCATGCCCTGGGCTGCCAGCGCGCGCAATCCGCGCTCCAGACGCAAATCAATCTGATGCTCCACCAGAGACCTTGGCACCGCAAAATCGTGCTTCGCAACCAGCTCGTCCACTACCTTGCCCTTGACCTCGTGCTCCGCCTGGTGCTTCCGCTCCAGCTCCATGTTCTCGCGGATACGCTGCTTCAAATCGTCCAGCGTCTTGAACTCGTTGCTCAGCTCTTTGGCAAAATCGTCATTCAGCTCGGGCACGCTCTTCGTCTTGATGGCGTTGACCTTCACCTTGTAATTAAACGTCAGGCCGGCCAGCCGCTTATCGTAGAAGTCCGCCGGATACGCCACCTCAAAGCTGCGCTCCTCGCCCGCCTTGGCGCCCTTCAGGTTTTCGCTGAACTCCGGGATCGTGTTCGCCCCTCCGATCTCCACCAGCACTTCGTCCATCTGTACCGGTCTGGCCTCTTCCGATTTTGAATCGGTCGTTTCGCTTGCCTCTTCGCCTTCAGCCTTCGCGCTCGACCGCGAAGCCTCAGCCGTTCCAGCCTTCGCCTCAACCGACTCACCTTTCTCTTCCGATTCACCAGCCGCCTCGCCTGCCGGGCCCTTGGGCTTCGCTTCGAACGACACTTGCACGAACTCGCCCTTCTTCGCGCCGCGCTCCTCGTTCACCGGATCGTAGCTCGCCTGCCGCTCCTGCAGCTGCGTGATCTCCTTCTCCACTTCCTCGTCGCCGACCTTCACCTCCGGCTTCTCGACCTTGACCTTGTACTCGCCCAGCTCAAAATCCGGCAGCACCTCAAACGCGGCTTTGAATTTCATCGGCTCGCCCGGCGTGAACTCCAGCCCGAAAATCTGCGGCTGTGAAACCGGCCGGTGCCCGGCCTTCATCACCGCCTCGCGAAAATACTGCGGCACCAGCTGCTCCACCAGGTCGCTCGTCACCTCGTCCTTGAAGCGGTTCTTCACTACGCTGGCCGGTACCTTGCCTTTGCGAAATCCCGGCACCCGCGCCTGCTTGGCATACTGCTCGATGATCGCCTTCTGCTGCTTGTCCACCACCTCGGCCGGTATCTCGACACTCACTTCGCGCACGCA
>DASTJB010000024.1:0-4986 GCA_035717005.1 Candidatus Angelobacter sp. | reverse complement strand
TGGACTCCGCCGATCATTAAGACCGTCGCCACCACCGCGCAGGGCATTCCCGAACTTGCGGCCGCGATCGCCGGGTACGAGCGCTACCTGAAGCAGAACGATCTGCTGCTCAAGAAGAAGATCACCAACTGGCAGGAGCGCCTGATCGAGATGCTGCGCGACTCGCTGCTGGAGCGCCTTCTCGCCGACCGCCTGCCCGAGGCCGAGATCGCACGCCTTGCCGCCGAGGTGGCCGAACACCGCCGCGACCCGTATTCGCTGGTGGAGGAGATTGTGGGAAGCTTCACCGGAGCAGAAAATCGGGTACTTGGTACTTAGTATTTGGTATTTGGTCAGCGGGTTTTGATTTTGCTAAATACTAAGTACTAAATACCAAATACCCTTGAATGATCGTAGTCTCAAGGAGAGCTTCATGCCCCATTCCATCGACCATCTCGGAATCGCTGTCAAATCGCTGGCCGCAGCGCGCAAGTTTTATGAGCAGCTCGGTCTCGACGTCACCGAAGAAGAGACCGTGCCACACGAGAAGGTCAAAGTCGCCATGGTTCCTCTGGGCGAGAGTCGCATCGAGCTCCTCGAAGCGACAAGCGCCGACTCAGTGATCGCCAAATTCATCGAAAAACGCGGCGAAGGCCTGCACCACGTCGCGCTGCACGTGCCCGACATCAACCGCGCTGTGGAGCAGCTCAAGGCCGTGGGCACGCGCTTCGTGTCCGATGAAATTAAGATCGGCGCCGGCGGCCATCTCTATGTCTTCGTCCACCCGTCCTCGACCGGCGGCGTTCTGCTGGAGCTGGTGCAGGATGTGCCGGAAGGCGTTTAGTTCTGCAATCCCGAGCGTCAGCGAGGGAACCCTAAGAAATTTCTTCTCGCAACGATTCCGGCCCTTATGAATCTGCGCTCACCGTGTGCTGCATCACTTTGCTGGATTCAGGTGCTTGGAGACAACAAATACTTCCACGCCGCTCATGGAGCACTCTTCCGACGACGCGTTGTGAACAGCGATTGCTTCGACCAACTCGCCCGAGTTTTTCGTAAATTGGACGTCGTAAACCTGGCGCCAAAGATCTTTACCAATTTTTTCTGACGCTAAACGTACAGTCTTCGTCTTTGAAAAATCAATACTGCTGTTTTCCAACAGGCCCGCGTTCTTTAGTTGGCCGAATGCCATATTTGTCGGCCATCCCCCACCGCAATCCGGCCCATTCACCTTCTCAGTCTTCGATTGAGCGATGGGAACACAAAGCAGTGCAGCAACAAGAAGCAGTAACTTGTTTTTCATTGTCACCTCGGACACAGCCTGCTTGCCCTGCTGATTATTGCCTTGAGAATTCCACAAGACAACCATTAATCTCCGCAACTACCGTCAAAAATCACTGCTTCACCACCGCGCTCTTCTTCAGAAAATGATCCACCAGCTCGCTCGACGAGTTATCCATCTCCACGTCAAACGCTTTGATCTTCGAGGTGAAGTAGTTGTACATCATCACCGCGGGGATGGCGACGGTCAGCCCCAGCGCCGTCGTAACCAGCGCCTCAGAAATTCCGCCCGCCACCGCGCTGAAGCCGGTGCTCTTGGCTTCCTGGATTTCCGCAAAGGCGTCGATGATCCCAATCACCGTACCCAGCAGCCCGACAAACGGCGCCGTGGCGCCGATCGTCGCCAGGCCGCTCAGCCCGCGCTCCAGTTCGGTATGCGTGATGGCAGCGGCGCGGTCCAGCGCGCGCCGGCTGGCCTCAATCTTCTCGCCCGATATCTCTTCCGACTGCTGATGCGCGCGGAACTCATGCAAACCGGCGTTCACCACCTTGGCCAGATGGCTCTTCTTGTTGCGTTCGGCCACCTTGATCGCCTCATCCAGCTTGCCTTCGCGCAGCGCGCCTGCCACCAGCGGCGCAAACTGCCGCGACTGCCTGCGCGCCGTCCGGAAGGTCATCCACCGGTCCATCATCACGCCAATCGACCAAGCCGACATGGCCAGCAGGATGATGGCGATGGTCCGCGCCGGCCACAGCATGTGTCCCCACAGCTCCATCAGGTCCATCCGGTGTGTGCTTTGGAAAATCCAGAAGGCGATTTGCGTTTTGCCGATCAGCACTGCGAGCATAGTTGTCCCTTCCTCCTGCAGACCTTTTTTTCGATGGGATCGCCGGGCGTCAGCGGACCCAGGCCGTGTCATTTGGCCTGCGATCTTTGGACACCGGCCCCTGGAGTTTTGCTCCCGCGGATTCTTTCCACCAGCGCGATCTATGGCCGGGAGTGATCGGCGTTACCGCAAAAGATGAACCATGGCATGGTCTTTTGCCGCCGTGAGGGCTGGTTTGGGCTAGTTACGGTCCCGCTCCGCCAGAAACTGGTCCTGGCAGTGCTTGGCCTGGGCAAGCAGCGAGGAGTATTCCGGCGTCTTGCGCAACGCTGTTAGTTGTGGATCGGACTGCAAGGGCTCATAGGCGCAGAATCCGCCGTCGATCGCGGATTTAATCAGGCGCGCCGTGAACGCATTTCCCATACAAGAGTTGAACAGTGTTGCCTGACCGTATTTGGGCTCGGGGTCGCGGTAAGCGAAGATGTCCTTTTCGAACTGCTCCAGGATTTGCCGGGCTTCGGCAGGCTGCGGCTTTTCATAGCAAACCAGTAACGCGCGCCTGTGGAAAAATGAGCTCTCCGGCAATTTGCGCAGCTGCTCCACTGCCTCGCTGATTTTTCCCTCGCGCACCAGGATGTTTACCTCCACGTTATTGGACCATTCCGATCCTGCATCCAGTTTCAGGAAATCCCGCGCCCGCTCGTACCGTCCAGTCAAAAAGAAAACACTCGCGCATGAGCGGAACTGGTAGTTGCCGGGATCGAGCCGCGCCGCCGCATCGCACTCCTGCGCCGACTCTCTAAACAAACCGGCATACCTGAGCACGTAAGACAAAGTGAAGTGTGCGAATCCGCTCTGCGGGCGGTTCTGCACCATTGTTTTGGCTTCCTTGTAAGCCTGCGCCAGCTTGCCGGCGTCCGTATCCAGGCTGACAATCTGCTGCGCGGCATCCTCCAGGTTTGGATCCAGGGCAAGCGCGCGGCGCAACGCGGGCAGCGTGCGCGACATTGTCGCGGTGGCGCCGGGCCCGTACTCTTCCTCGTAGTAATAGCGTTTTCCCAGCGCCGACCAGGCCGGAGCAAAAGCCGCGTCCAGTCCGACCGAGCGCTCCAGCATCCGGATGGCTTCCCGGTTCTGCTCGCCATCATGCGCCAGCGCCACGCTGCGCAGGTACAGGTCATAAGCCTCTTCGTTGGTGGGCCGCGTTCCCTTGTCGCTTGCGTCGCTCCTCGCGCCCAGCGACGGAATCAGGCCCTGCCGCACCTTCGAGGTGATCTGCTCCCTCATCGCCACCAGGTCTTCCGCGGGCAGGTCCATCGTCTCCTGCCACAGCACGCGATCGTCGCCCACGTCCACGGCTTCCAGGGTCAGCCGCAGCGTGTCGCGGATTCTCTGGTAATGTCCGGTCACGATCCGGCCGACGTGCATGTCTTTTCCTGCCTGCTGCAAATCCACATCGACCCGGGCGTATTTCCCTGTGGTCGCGAACGGGCGGATGGATAGACTACGCACCGAACTCAAGGTGGTGGCAACTTCATCCGGCAGGGCCATGCGCAGAAAATCTTCTCCCTTGTCCCCGCCCAGGTTTTGAAAGGGCAAAACCGCAATCGTTACCGGAGCAGCCGACGTTCCCCCAGCAGAAGGAGCCGATGCGCTACGCCAGCGCCACAACAGCAATCCCAGCAGAATGATGAGCAACACACCACTCAAACCCCAGATCCAGCGATTGCCTTGCCTTCGGGGTGTAACAGCAACCGGGAGGCCTGACGAAGCAGAATCCGTATCCCGGCGGGCACGTATCAGATCGGCCCGGATCTCCGACGCGTGCTGGTAACGAAGTGCGCGGTCCTTCTCCAGGGCCTTCTGGATCACCCGATCGAGCTCGGGCGGGACCTTCGGATTCAACTGCCCGGGCGTGGCTGGAGTCCGGTGCAGTACGGCATCGAAAATCGCTCCATTTGAATCCCCATCGAAGGGCAGCCGCCCCGTCGCCATCTCGTAGAGCACGATCCCGAAGGAAAACAGGTCCGTCCGGGAGTCGAGTTGTTTGCCCAGCACCTGCTCGGGCGACATGTAGGAAACCGTTCCCAGGGTAGACCCCGGGCTGGTGAGGTGGTCGTCTCCTGAAAGTGTAGGCGCTTCGGCCATGGGGCGGGCCGAAAGGTCCGGTTCTGCAACCTGCGCCAGTCCAAAGTCCAGAATCTTGGCGTGCCCTCGCCTGGTCACGAAGATATTGGCCGGCTTGATGTCTCGATGCACAATGCCTTCGCCATGCGCCGCGTCCAGCCCGTCCGCGATCTCCGGCCCCAGAGTAAGGATTTCCTCCATCGCCAATGGGCGTCCGCCGATCATGTGTTTGAGGGTCTCGCCGTCAAGGAACTCCATAGCCAAAAAGGCGCGGCCGTTCTCTTCTCCGACGTCGTAGATGGTGCAGATATTGGGATGGTTGAGCGCCGAAGCTGCCTGGGCTTCGCGCTGGAAGCGCGCCAGGGCTTGCGGGTCGCGGGCAACATCATCGGGCAAAAACTTCAGCGCCACAAAGCGGTGCAGCCGCGTGTCTTCCGCTTTGTAGACGATTCCCATTCCGCCTCCGCCAAGCTTCTCGAGGACGCGGTAGTGCGAAATTGTCTGCCCGATCACTGGAGCAGAATCCTACGTGCGTGAAATTGGCAAGTCAATGATGAGGGGCCCGGCCCAGCCAGTGACCAGGCCGGCCTGGGAAAGAGCAAGATGTAAGATGATTCTCGCGGCAACTTATGTCTGCGATCGGGTCAATCATTGGAATGCAAAAGACAAATCTGCTCGTTGCATGTGCGCTCATTCTTTTCTCTACCGTCCTGCGGGGCCAGCCCGTCGCTCACGCCCACGGCGTCGCGCACACGGAAGATGTTGACTTGGG
>DASTJB010000023.1:0-3003 GCA_035717005.1 Candidatus Angelobacter sp. | reverse complement strand
GCGGATGCGGAACTTGAGCTTGAGCAGCAGGTCCTGCGGACTGCCGGAAAAATCGAGCGCTGAAGCCGGGGCGTCGAGAACGATCTTGCGCAGCGACGCGGTGATGCGGAAACTAAAGCGGCGGGGAAACTTGTCCATGCGGGCGCCGTCGGCGGCGACGATCCGGGATTGCAGCCCGGAGGCCACGTGCTGCGCGCCTTCGAGTTGCGGACACTCGATCAGACCCATGATGGAGAGGTTGACTCCCGCAGGTTTGAGCATTACAACGTCATATCCGGCGGGCATGGCGGAATGCAGGCCGGGGCCGCTCTTGAGCAACGTTCCCGCCGCCGCAAAGAGACTGAATGCCGCAATGATAATGATGAGGGCGGTCCAGCAACCAGTGGGGCTATGCAATTTCATGGTCCGGGGCTTGCTCCGCGTCTGGCGCAAGTGATGAGCGCCGTGATACACAAGAAGCGTTACCAGATGAGAGAAGGATAAAAGGAAAAAAGATGCTTCGCCTGCTCTGTTTTACCGCCCATCCTGACGACGAGGCGGGCGGCTTTGGCGGCACCCTGCTGCACTATGCCGAACGCGGCGTTGAAACGCACGTGATCTGCCTGACTCCGGGCCAGGCGGCCACGCACCGGGGCGGCGCCAAGTCAGACGAGGAGCTCTCCGCTGTGCGCCGCCGCGAGTTTGCAGCGGCATGCAAGCTCCTGAAGGTCAGCCGCGGCACGGTGCTCGATTATCCCGACGGGAAGCTCGACCGCCAGGACTTCTTTTCCGTCGTCGCCGACCTGACGCGGCGGGTGCGCGAGATCCGTCCGCATGTGGTGATGACTATGGGCACGGAAGGAGCCATCACCGCGCATCCAGACCATTCCATGGTTTCGATTTTCGGCACCATGGCCTGCCATTGGGCCGGGCGGACCAACCGGTTCACGGAACAACTCGAGAATGGCCTCAAGCCGCACCAGACGCAGAAGGTTTACTATGCGACGGCCCTGTTCACCATCGCGGATCGCCAGCCGGTTTCACTGGGACCGACCACGGCGGTATTCGACCTTGAGCCGCACGAAATAGAGGCCAAGATTGCCGCTTTCAAATGCCACACCTCGCAGGCGCCGCTGTTCGGCTTCTTTGAAGAGACCATCCGCAAGCGCGGACGGAAAGAGGTATTTCATCTGGCCAACTGCGTAAAGCCGCACAAGGCGGAGATGGAAACCGATTTGTTTGCGGGAGTGGAAGAGTAGGCTCTAATGGGGCTCGCGACAAAACTAGCGTATTGGCGGCGGCTTCTTATCCTCGAAATCTTTAAGCCGTTGGTACGCAACAAATCGACTTCACGCCTCGCAAGATACCTAGCCGGCGTTTGTCCCAACGACGCGCTTTTGGTCGACAGAATCGGTTGGGAATATTGTTCTCACGGCAGCTACGCTGAAGCCGAAAAGCACCTCCGGCGAGCCGCCGTACTGAATCCGAGCAATGCAGCTACATATCACAATCTCAGTGCGGCTTTGGCCGGACAGGGAAAATGGTCCGACGCCCTGATTGCCAGTCGGACAGCCGCGGACTTAGACCCTAACTGCTCGATGTACCTGGTTGGACTTGGACAGTGTCAGAAAGAAGTAGGCGAATTCCCCAGCGCTATCGCAAGCCTCAATGAGGCGTTGCGTTTAGATTCCGAGAACCCAGACGCATTCATACAGTTGAGCATCGTGTATTGCCAGCTCAAGAGCTGGAAAGAAGCGTTGTTTGCAGTCGGGAATATATTCGCCTTCGCCCAAAGGACGAGCTTGGTTACTCCGCGGAAGCAGCAACACTATGCGAAATGGGTCATTTCGAAGAAGCGATCGCTTCCAGTCGAAAGGTATTAACGATAAACCCTAAGTCGCTACCAGCAATTGAGGGTATCGCCTGGACTTATCAGAAGATGGGACGTTACACGGATGTGGCTCAAGCCTTGAAACAATCCCTCGAAATCAAGCCTGATGCACTTGAAACTCGAGGTTGGCTCGCGTGGAGCTTGGTGCAGGCAGGCGACTTGGGTGCAGCTACCGAGCAACAAGCTTTGATCGCGCCATCTGATCCGGAACTCGCAAAAGAACTCGCCAGTCTTATCGCAACCGCGAGAGCAAAAAAACACCAGCCAACCCAGCCAGTTAACGGCTATTTCGCCACCGGCTTGATAATCTCGGTCAGCACGTCCGGTTTCGACTCATCGCGAACCAGGTGCGCGTACTTCTCGCCGTCGTGATAGTTCAGCGTGAAGGTCTGGTAGAAGTCGCCATTCACCACGATCAGCTCCAGCTTCGAATTGGTGGCCTTCCCTGCCTTCAGCGCGTCGCGCAGGATGTCCGGATCGAATTTTCTTCCGTTCACCGCGGCCAGCGTGCTTCCCGGCGCGATGCCCGCCTTCCAGGCCGGGCTGTCGTAAATTACGTCGCGGATGCCGCCCTTATCGTCGAGCGCCAGGCCGATGGAGAAACGGGCGTCCACCGCTTTACGCACGTGTTCCATCGTCTTGGTGAACTCGCTCGGATTCTCGTCGTACACCAGCTTCCATCCGCCGTTGGTGATGCCGCCCAGCGGCGCGCCGGGGCCGTAAGTGTCCAGGCGATCTCGCAGGAATTTTTTCCAGTCGTATGGCGTCACCTGGTTGAGCGTATTGACCACCTCATCAAAGTCATACTTGATGACTTTGGGAAGCGTGTTTCCGCCCCCATGAAAGATGCGGCAAAAATCGTTCAGCGATTTCTGGCCGTGCGTCTGCTGACGAATGACGGTGTCAGCCTCCAGCCAGATGAGGAAACCTTCAGGATAATAATCGACGGTCCGGCGCCAGCTCTCAAATTCGTCCGGCGAGCTGTAGAGAACCTGCGCGGCGTCCGCGGTGTCCTGCAAGGGCCGCCATGAACGGCCCGGCGTGTGATCAAGGGCCGCGGCAAGCTCGGCGGTTTCATCCAGGAACTGCTGCTTGTTCCACAACCCGGTACGCGCCGCCAGAATGTTTCCCCA
>DASTJB010000022.1:0-9218 GCA_035717005.1 Candidatus Angelobacter sp. | reverse complement strand
CTGCAGGCCGGCCCGTGCGTGATTACGCAGATCAAGCGCAACAACAAAGATGGATATGAAGCGGCGCAGATCGGGCTGGTTGAGTTCGTGAAGGGCAAGAACGTCGGCAAGGCGATGCAGGGACACTTTGCCAAGCATGACCTGCCGCCGGTGAAGTTCATGCGCGAAGTTGCAGTCGTAGACGGTACTGAGGCGGCGAGAGCAGAAGAGCAGGCGGCCCAGGGCGGAGAAGCGGCGGCCACGAACGGCAATGCGCTGAAGGTCGGCGCAAAGGTGCTGGTGGATATTTTCAACGACGAGAAATATGTCGATGTGATCGGCGTGAGCAAGGGACGCGGCTTTGCCGGCGTCGTGCGGCGCCATCATTTCGGCGGCGGCCCGGCGGCCCACGGACACATGTTCCAGGTACAGGGCTCGATTGGCGCATCGTCGTTTCCGTCGCGCGTGTTCAAAGGTCAGCGCATGTCGGGACACATGGGCACGGAACAGGTCACGGTGCGCAATCTGAAGATCCGCGGCATCGACAGCGAAGACAATCTTCTGCTGGTGGAAGGCGCGGTGCCGGGGCCGAAGGGCGCGTATGTGGTGATCCTGAAGGCCAAGAAGCCGCCGCGCGAGCGTCGTGGCTTTGCCGGTGCGACCACGCTGGATCCGTTGAAGGCAGCGAAGAAAGCCGCTGCCGGCAAGGGCAAGAAATAAGGAGCACAGGCAGGAGTGCCTGTGCCACAAAGAAGCTAGCTGCAATTGGCTGGCGGCCAAGAACTGGGTGAGCGCGGAGCGAGCACTGGATCGTGCGAGCGGAGCGCGAGGGCGAAGCAGCGAAGCGTTGCGGAGCCCTAAGGAAAAAAGACGATGGCAAAGATTGATGTACTGAATTTAGACGGCAAGAGAGTAGGCACGCTGGAGCTGGCCGACGAGGTCTTTGGCGGTATTAATGAAGACCTGCTGTGGGAGGCGGTGAAGCATTACCGCGCCGCGCATCGGGCCGGCACGCATGCCACCAAGAACAAGAAGCTGGTCTCCGGCGCAGGCAAGAAGCTGTGGAAGCAGAAGGGCACGGGGCGCGCCCGCGTGGGCTCCATCCGCTCGCCCTTGTGGCGGCACGGCGGCACGGTGCACGGGCCGCAGCCTCGCTCATATGACTACCAGTTTCCGAAGAAGAAGCTGCTGGGCGCTCTGCGTTCGGCGCTGGCTTCCAAGCACGCGGATGGCAAACTGATGGTGGTGGATGGCTTCGAGCTCGAGGCGGCCAAGACCGGCGCGTTCCGCGAAAAACTGGGCAAGCTGGGGATTGGCAAGACGGCGCTGCTGGTGGATGGCGCGAAGGACAACCGCAATCTCGAGTTGAGCTCGCGGAACATTCCGGGCGTCGAGCTGGTCGCCGGAAATCAGGTTCATCCGTATCACCTGCTGCGCTATGAAACGGCGATTTTTGCCCGGCCGGCGCTCGAGAAATTGCAGGATTCGCTGAAGGCGGCGGCGCCGAAGCGGAAAGCTGAGGTGGCGTAATGAAGTCGGCGTATCAGATTATCCGCAAGCCGGTGATCACGGAAAAAGGGCTGGGCGTGAAAGAGGCGCAGGGCACGCTGGTGTTTGAGGTCGCCGCCGCAGCCACCAAGACCGAGGTGAAAGAGGCGGTGCAGAAGATCTTCAAGGTGAAGGTCGAGGCGGTGCGCACCGCGAATTTCCAGGGCAAGGAGCGGCGCCGGGGCAAGTTTGCCGGGTATCGTCCGGACTGGAAGAAGGCATATGTGCGTTTGAAAGCGGGCGAGAAGATGCCGGAGTACGCACAGAATCTTTAATTCGAAAACCGCTTGAGGGGCTGGACGTGGTTGCAGCGCGGAGGCTCCTGATGCAGCGCGATTCGGCGACTGATGTGCCGAATCGCTTATGAAATAGAGTTTCGAGTTGGCCATGTAGTCAGGAGCTTTGAGACAAAAGCGAATTGCTAATGGCTAATTGCTAAAGGCTGAATTTTATGGGCATTAAGACTTACAGACCGATTACGCCGACGTTGCGTTTTCAGACGACGCTGACCAACGATGAGTTGACGGCGGACAAGCCGCACAAGCCGCTGACGCGCAGCAAGCTGCGCACCGGCGGGCGGCGCAACGCGGGCGACATTACCATCTGGCACCGCGGCGGCGGGCACAAGCGCAAGCTGCGCGAGATCGACTTCAAGCGTGACAAGGCCGGAGTGCCGGCCACGGTGGTTTCGATCGAATACGATCCCAACCGCTCGGCGCGCATCGCGCTGCTGGCCTACGCCGACGGCGAGAAGCGTTACATCCTCCATCCGGTGGGATTGAATGTGGGGCAGAAGATCGTGAGCGGGCCGGAGGCCGACATTCTGGTGGGCAACGCGCTGCCGCTCAAGAACATTCCCGCGGGCACGACGATCCACAACATCGAGCTGAAGCCGGGGAAGGGCGCGCAGATGGTGCGTTCGGCCGGAGGCCAGGCGCAGCTGGTGGCCAAGGAAGATGAGTACGCGCTGGTGAAGCTGCCTTCGGGCGAGACGCGCAAAGTGCTGATCGACTGCATGGCCACCATCGGGCAGATCGGCAACGTGGAGCACGAGAACGTGCACATCGGCAAGGCCGGCCGGAACATCTGGCTGGGCAAGCGGCCGGTGAACCGCGGCGTGGCGATGAATCCGGTCGACCATCCGCATGGCGGCGGCGAAGGCAAGACCTCCGGCGGGCGCCATCCGGTGACCCCGTGGGGCCAGCCGACGCGCGGCTACAAGACGCGCAACAACAAGCGCACCGACAAGTTCATTGTCAGCAGGAGAAGCAAATAAATGGCACGGTCAGTCAAGAAAGGGCCGCATATTGACGGCCATCTGATGAAGAAGATCGAAGACCTGAACAACAAGAACGACAAGAAGGTCATTCGCACCTGGTCGCGACGCTCAACGATCTCGCCGGAGATGGTGGGACATACCATCGCGGTGCACAACGGCAAGAAGTTCATTCCCGTGTACGTCACGGAAAACATGGTGGGGCACAAGCTGGGCGAGTTCTCCTTTACGCGGCAGTTCAAGGGGCACTCGATGAAGGCGGCGGTTGAGACCACGGCCAAGCCGGCGGGCGTTCCCGGCGGGCCGGGAGCGATTGTGCCTTCGGCGCCAGCGGCAGGTACGCCGCCACCGGCAGCGCCGAGCAAATGATCGCGTTAAGCAGGCGTGAGCGCAGCGGGAGCCTGCTGCGATCATCCTGAGCGAGCGAAGCGAGTCGAAGGATCTGACAAGAGATTGAACGAAGGTTGACTACGATGGAATTTACAGCAAAAGCCCGGTTCACCAGAGTCTCGCCGCAGAAGGCGCGGCTGGTGCTGGACCTGATCAAAGGCCGCCGCGTGGAAGACGCGCTGAGCACGCTGCAGTTCACCAAAAAGCGCATTGCGCCGGCGATCTTCCAGCTGCTGCGCTCGGCGGTGGAGAACGCGAACTACCTGAGCCAGGAAAAGGGCCTGGACGTGGATGTGGACAGGCTCTACGTGAAGCACGCCATCGCCAATGACGGCCCGCGCATGAAGCGCATCCGTCCGGCGCCGATGGGCCGCGCCTTCCGCTATCAGCGCCGGATCTCGCACATGGAGATCGTGCTGGCGGAGAAGGGCGCGGAGAACCGCCAGGAGATGGCGACCGTGGTCGGTGAAGAAGAGGCCGCGGCAGCGCCGGCCAAAACGGCAGGCAAGAAGAAGGCCGTGAGTGCGAAAAAGAAGCCGGCAGGGAAGAAGAAGACCGCGGCAGCGCGGTAAAAGACTTCAATGCAGAGACGCAGCAGGCTGCGCCTCTACGGCAAGCTGATCGAAGTTGCAGAGAGCTTTGACACGCAACGCGAGTTGCGCGATGGAAAGAAACTAAGAGGTAAATGCATGGGACAGAAAGTCCATCCATACGGATTCCGGCTCGGTTACACCAAGCCGTGGCGGTCACGCTGGTTTGTCGATCGCGACTACAACAAGCTGCTGCTCGAGGACGTGAAGCTGAAGGACGAGCTGCGCGAGAAGCTCAAGTCGGCAGGCGTGTCGTCGGTTGAGATCGAACGGCCGGGCAACAAGCTTAGGATCATCATCCGCACGGCGCGTCCGGGGATCATCATCGGGCGCAAAGGCGCGGAGATTGACAAGCTGAAGCAGGAGCTGCAGAAGCGGACCTCGCGCGAGGTGTTCATCGACATCCAGGAGGTGCACAAGCCGGAGCTGGATGCGCAGCTGGTGTCGGAAGGCATTGCGCTGCAGCTGGAAAAGCGCGTGGGCTTCCGCCGCGCGATGCGCAAGAGCGTGGATTCGGCGCTGCGTTTCGGTTGCAAAGGCATCAAGGTGCGCGTTTCGGGCAGGCTGAACGGCAATGAAATCGCGCGCTCGGAGTGGTACCTGCAGGGACGGCTGCCGCTGCACACGCTGCGCGCCGATATCGACTTCGGCTTCTCCGAGGCGCGGACGACCTACGGCGTGATCGGCGTGAAATGCTGGGTATACAAGGGCGACATCCTGCCGCAGAAGAAGCGGACCGAAAGATCGGGTGCGGGAGCGTTCTGAAGAACGGTAGTTAGTACTTGGTACTTAGTATTTGGCTCTGCATGGGAGATCGATGCAGCCTGGGTGTGGCGAGGCGCGTGGGAGCTTGTAGCTAAGTACTAAATACTAAGTACTCGACGAGCAAGTAAGCAGTACAAGGATTCGAACTTATGTTGATGCCGAAAAAAGTTAAGTACCGCAAGCAGCAGCGCGGACGGATGCGCGGCAAGGCCTGGCGCGGAGGCGAACTCGCCTTCGGCGATTACGGATTGAAAGTGATGGAGCCGGGCTGGGTCACGGACCGCCAGATCGAGGCCAGCCGCGTGGCCATGACGCGCTTTGTAAAACGTGGCGGAAAAATCTGGCTGCGTCTCTTTCCCGACAAGCCGGTCACCAAGAAGCCGGCCGAGACCCGTATGGGCAAGGGCAAGGGCGCTCCCGACCACTGGGTGGCCGTGGTGCGGCCGGGCAAGATCCTGTTTGAGATGGAAGGCGTGAACCGGACGGAGGCGATGGAGGCCATGCGCCTGGCGTCGCACAAGCTGGGGCTGCGGACGAAATTTGTGGCCCGGCATGAAGCACACTGAAGCAGCTAGCAAATAGCAATTAGCCAAAGCAGGTGAATATCTGCAGCTCGGGCTAAAGGCCAAGAGCTAAGGCTGAAAGCAAATTGGAATCGCAGGCGAGGGTGCCTGCGGTCCACGAGTAATAAAGAAGAGACAACATATGGATGTCGAAAAACTGAGAAACCTGACTGACGCCGAGTTGCTGCACCAGCAGCGCGAGCTCAACGACCAGCTCTTCCGCATGAAGTTCCAGCTCAAGATGGGACAGACGGAGAGCCTGAACAAGATCCGCGGCCTGCGCAAGGACGTGGCCCGCATTCACACGGTGATCCGGGAGAAGCAACTGGGCATCGTAGCGCCGCTGGCCACCAAGGCGAAGACCGAAAGCGAAGCGGCCCCGGCAGAGACCGCGGCTGCGGCGGCGCCGAAGAAGCAGGCAGCCGCGGGGAAGGGCGCGAAGGGCAGCACGGCGAAGGGCAAGACCGCAAAGAGGAAGACGGCCGCAAGCGCCAAAAAGAGGAAGAAGTAAATGCCAGAGACGACAAGCGCAAAGCAGAGCACACGCAGCACGAAGATCGGCCAGGTGGTCTCCACCAAGATGAACAAGACGATCGTGGTGCAGACGATCATGAAGAAATCGCACCCGCTGTATCGCCGCGTGGTGGCCAAGGCCAAGAAGTTTTACGCTCATGACGAGAACAACACGGCGCGCGTGGGCGATTTCGTGGAGATCGAAGAGACGCGGCCCATGTCGAAGCTGAAGCGGTGGCGCCTGAAGAACGTGATCCAGAAAGCCAAGCTGGTGGCCGGTGAAGAAGCCGCCGGGCAGCAGGCGAGCTAGGGAAGAGCACTCAGCAGTCAGCACTCAGCATTCAGCCCGGAAACGTTTTGAGCTAAAGGCTAAGAGCTAAGAGCTGGGAAAAGATTTAAGGACGTAGCGAGCGGCGGCTGTTCCGTCGCTCTTCGGGAAGCGAGGGTTTACACCATGGCAGTCATGATGAGAAGCATTCTCGACGTGGCCGACAACAGCGGGGCGCGCCGGCTGCAGATGATCCTGCCGCTGGGCGGGCACACCGGGCTGAACGCGAGCCTGGGCGACGTGGTCACGGCCGCCGTGAAGGAAGCGGCGCCCGACGGCGCAGTGAAGAAGGGAACGGTCGTCAAGTGCGTGATCGTGCGCCAGCGCAAGGAGCACCGCCGCCGCGATGGGACCTACATCCGTTTTGACCAGAATGCCGCGGTGCTGATCGACGATACGGGCGAGCCCAGGGGCACGCGCGTGTTCGGCCCGGTAGCGCGCGAGTTGCGCGAAAAGAAGTTTTTGAAGATCGTCTCCCTGGCGCCAGAGGTGCTGTAAGAGAAGCAGCCTGTGGCCATTAGCTCTTGGCCTTTGCGATGAGCGGGCGAGAGCGATGTGCACCTAAAGGCTAACGGCTAAGAGCGAACGGCTGTAGCGACGAATTTGAAGGTTGAAAATGCATATCAGAGTTGACATCAAGCGGAACGATACGGTGAAAGTGATCACCGGACGAGACAAGGGCAAGCAGGGGCGCGTGCTGCGCGTGTTTCCCGGCACCGGCAAGGTGCTGGTGGAGCACGTGATGATGGTGAAGAAGAACGTGCGGCCGAACCCGCAGCGCAATATCAAGGGCGGAATCGCGGAGCAGGAGTCGCCGATCGCGATTTCGAACGTCATGGTCGTGTGCCCGAGCTGCGGCCCGTCGCGTATTGGCCACGGCATGCAGGGCAACCGCCGGGTGCGGATCTGCAGACGGTGCGAGGCGCCGATTGACAAGTAGCACTCAGCAGTCAGCACTCAGCATTCAGCCCTGAGACAGTGGGCTAAAGGCTGAGAGCTCAGAGCTGAAGACAAATTGAGCAACCTACGAACCGGTAATCACTCCGAAACCGTGGGAGAAGGAACAAGCGAAGCAAAATGGCAACGACAAAAGTCAACGCGAGACTGAAAGACAAATTCGATAAGGAGATTGCGCCGGCGCTGGCCAAGGAGCTGGGCGTCACCAATCCCATGGCGGTGCCCAGGCTGCACAAGATCGTGGTGAACATGGGCGTGGGCGAAGCGACGCAGAACACCAAGATCCTGGATCCGCTGGTGCGCGACCTGGGCGAGATCACCGGGCAGAAACCGGTGGTGACCAAGGCCAAGAAGTCGATTGCGGCGTTCAAGGTTCGCGAAGGCATGTCGATTGGCGCGATGGTCACGCTGCGCGGCCCGAGGATGTACGAGTTCCTGGACCGGCTGATCAATATCGCGCTGCCGCGCGTGCGCGATTTTCGCGGCGTTTCGACCAAGTCGTTTGACGGCCGCGGCAATTACACGCTGGGGCTGCGCGACCAGCTGATCTTCCCGGAGATCGATTACGCGAAAGTGGACAAGCTGAAGGGCATGAACGTGACCATTGTGACCACGGCGCGGGACGACAATCAGGCGCGAGCGTTGCTGAAGCATCTGGGGATGCCGTTCAGGCAGTAAAGCAGCTCTTAGCTATTAGCTATTGGCTTTTAGCTTGAGCATGGAAGAGGCGAGCTTTTTCTCGCCTGGAATTGTGAAGCAAGAAGGACCTGTTCGATGCGGAAGTTTTAGGCGCTAAAGGCCAAGAGCTAGAAGCTAAGAGCGGAAAGCAAATGGCCGGTGGCCAGAGACAAAGGATACGATGGCAACAACAGCAAAGATCGCCAAGACGAACAAGAAACCCAAGTTCTCCACCCAGCACCGCAACCGCTGCTCGATCTGCGGGCGGCCGCGCGCCTACCTGCGCAAGTTCGGGCTTTGCCGCCTGTGCTTCCGCGGCCTGGCGTTGAAAGGTGAAGTGCCTGGGGTTTCGAAGTCGAGCTGGTAACGCGGCTCTTAGCCTTGAGCCATTAGCCTTTGGCTCGCGCGTCGCGG
Organism: Candidatus Angelobacter sp.; assembly: GCA_035717005.1. GTDB lineage: Bacteria > Acidobacteriota > Terriglobia > Terriglobales > Acidobacteriaceae > Angelobacter. The sequence goes on along the minus strand of DASTJB010000022.1, from coordinate 1,217 downwards.
AGGAAAGATCGTGGTCTGCGCGGGCACAGGATGAGGGCTGAAGGAAAGAGCTAAGAGCCAATAGCTAAGAGCTAACGGCTGGTTTTCCGCAGTACGTCACGGCAGGTTTCCCGGTCAATGCCGGGACTAACGGGTGACGATAAGAGGAGAGTAACGAAGATGAGTTTGACCGATCCGGTCGCAGATCTGCTGGCGAGAATCCGCAATTCGATTCATGCCCGGCACCAGAAACTCGATGTCCCGGCTTCCAAGCTGAAGCTGGAGATCGCGCGCATTTTGAAGGAAGAAGGCTATATCGCCAATTTCAAGCCGACAGAGGAAGACGGCCGCAAGGTCCTGCGCATTTACCTGAAGTACGGCCAGGACAACGCCGCCGCCATCTCCAATCTGCAGCGCATCTCGCGGCCTGGTTGCCGCGTGTACGTGGGACGCAACGACATCCCGCGCGTGCTGGGCGGGCTGGGAATCAACATCCTGACCACGCCCAAGGGCGTGATGACGGGACGCCAGGCCCGCAAGCAGGGCCTGGGCGGAGAGATCTTGTGCGAAGTATGGTAGTGGTTCGCGCCGAAGGCGCGAACCAGCTCTTAGCCGTTAGCTTTTGGCTCTTGGCCTGAGCGATCAGAAGAATGCAGTTTTCTCGACGCAGAAAGTCGGGGAACGGTTTTGCTAAAGGCTAAAGGCTAAGAGCCAAGAGCCAATGACGAAACGGCTGTGGAACTCGAGCAGTAATCGCCTTGAGGGACTCGCCAGGAAGAGGATTCGAAATGTCTCGCATCGGAAAGAAACCGATTCCGCTCCCGCAGGGAGTGAAGTTTGAAGTGAAGGGCAACACCGTTGTGGTGAACGGCCCCAAGGGCCAGGTGCAGACGCACCTTCCGGCGGGCGTGGCGCTGAAGCAGGTGGATGGCACGATCCAACTCACGCGGCAGGATGACGACCACGCCGCGGTGCATGGGCTGGCGCGCGCGCTGGTGAACAACGCCGTTGAGGGTGTGACCAAGGGCTGGAACCGCGAACTGGAGATTGTCGGCATCGGATACCGTGCTGAGCTGAAGGGCAAGAACACGGTGGTGTTCACGCTGGGCTACTCGCACCCTATCGAATTTCCGCTGCCCACCGGGGTCACGGTGGCGATCGATCCCAAGCAGACCAAGCTGACGGTGAGCGGCATTGACCGGCAGAAAGTGGGACAGGTGGCGGCTGATATGCGCGGG
>DASTJB010000021.1:0-7030 GCA_035717005.1 Candidatus Angelobacter sp. | reverse complement strand
AACGTTTCCCAGACCGCTGCTCCAAAGATCCCAGCCAAACCACAGCCCGCTCCCCAGAGACAGCAACAGCTCACGCCGGGGCAGAAGTTCGTGGTCGATACGGTGAAGATGGCGGTGGCCCTGCCAGAATCCGACCAGCAGGACCGGCTGCGGGTGCTCTCCTCTGCGGCTGACGTGGTTTCTCCCATCGACAAGAAGATGGCGAAAGGCTTCTGGTCCGAGGGAGTGCGCATTGAATCAGACTTGATCCGGCTGGGCCAGACGCCGGCGGTTTCCATGATGTCCAGCGGCCAGGCCGATTGCAACGCTGCGGTGAGCTTTGTTGAGAACCTGCCGGAGAGCGCCGCCCTGCAGGCCGAGCAATCGCTGATCGGCGCTGTAACCATGTGTCCGAAGCAGACGGTGGACACGGTTTCCCGCAAGCTCGATGCCGCGATGCAAAAGGGAATCATCCCTTCACGCGCGCTGATGGCCACCATGCAGACGCTGGGCGAGAAATCCGCGTGGTCACAGGAGCACTTCGCCCGCATGTTTGCCTCGCTGCCGGACCCGGCGAAGAATGCACCGGAAGCGGAGAACTTCGCCGCGATGTACGCGCAGATGTCGCCGCTGGTCAATAAGGATGTGGCCACAAAAACCGGGCTTCAACTGCTGGTCTGGCTGGGCAAGGTCGAAGATAGTCCTTTACGCGGCCTCGCAATCCGCATTACCAGCGGAGCTATGCAGCAAGCTCTCGGCCCTGAGGCCTACCAGAAGGCTCTGGAGTCAGACGTAGTAGCCAACACCACGGTCCAGAATGCCGGCGCGGAGCGTGAAATTGAGCGTCCGCCGCAGGAGGGCGTCTCTGTGCTGCAGGCAATGGGCGATACCGGCGATCAGACGCAGAAGCTGAGCAGCCTGCCGGCAACGATGCGCGCGCGCGAAGCTGCCGCGCACGGTTTTGCCGCCGGAACTGCAGGTGATAAACAGCAGGCGCGCCGGTATTTCGATATGGCGTTCAGCGCCGCCGACGAGGTGTGGGACGCGCGTACGCCGGAAACCAATGCTGCCGCTGTGGTGCAGGAGATCAGTGAAGCCGCCGCCCAGGTGGATTCAGTGAACGCTTTAAGCCGCGCGCAGAAACTGCGTGACAGCTCCGCCCAGGCCATTGCCATGCTGGCGGTAGCACGCGTGGTGGCCAGCAACGGTATTACCCGGTAAAGATTTCGAGTTTCCGTTAACAAAAATTGATCCCAATTCCAATTGTCTTGCAGGCATTACGTTGTTAGGCTATCGACAGTCAAACTCATTCAATCAAGGTCCTACATTGGTTCATATCGTCGATGTGCAATGTCCCAGATGTTTTCGTCGCTTCAGAACCGTGCCCTCGGTGGTGGAGCACACGGGATCGGTACATTGCTCAGTGTGCGGCACGCGCATGAATGTTTCTGAGCCCCAGCCGGTCTCGGTGCTCGGCAAGAAGGAGTCCGCCGAGGCGGCACGTCTGCCCGGAAGCCGCAATTCTTCGTGATTTACCTTAGGCCAGCCGGGCTGAGCGGCTGGTCATACCCTGGTTTTGCCCGAAAGTTACCTGTTTTGTCCGATTTACGTTGCCAGCGCCTCTCCATCATGTCTAAGCTTGCGGTCAACGTACGACAGGAGACGGTGTATGTCTGACCGGGGGTTCCGGGTGATCTTCATTTTGCTGCTGCTGGCCGGTGTTTGCCGGGGCGAGCAGCGCAATGGAGCTGTGCAGTCGCCGCGTCAGGCGATCATCGAGATGTTCACAGGCGGAGAAGCCCAGCTCCGGAAACACCTGACGGTAGAGATGCAGGCGAAGCTCCAGGAGATGATGAAGGAGCCCTCCAGCGCCGTCTCACTGCAGGCCTTTACAAGTTCACAGACAGCCGATCCCGACCACTTTCAGGCGTTCGACCTCGGTCCTATTCTATTTTCCTTCAACAAACCGGAGCAGCACGAGCGCTATGAGGTGCAGCTCGACAGCGAAGAGGCCCGTGGCGATGAAGACATTATGGGCCTCTCCCTGCATTTGATCCGTAACGGCATTGAGCAGGAGGTCCCCATCGCCATGCGCTTTCTGCTGAACCTGAAGCGGCAGGAAGGGACGTGGCGGCTGAACGCCATCACGCTGAGCGCAACGCTGCCACTGGGCGATCCGCGGATCCTGGACAAATCGCTCTGGAATACATTTATGGCTGCGACCAATGGCTCCCCTGTGTCAAGGGTTGATGCGTCCGGTGCGCTGGCGGACGACCGGCCCAAGATGTCGGCCCTGCGCGCGGTGCGCATGATTGCCATGGCTGAAGATATTTATGCCCAGAACCATCCGGGCATCGGCTACACGTGCCGGATGGCCGACCTCGTCAACGTCGGCAAAGGACTGGATGAAGACGGGGTGTACAGATTCATGGACGCGGAGTTCGCCGGCGGGATCTACAACGGTTACCGCTTCACGTTGACTGGATGCGACCGCAAGCCGGCGCGGAGTTTTCGGATCATCGCCGAGCCGGTGGCGGGCAAAGGGCGCGCCTATTGTTCTGACAATACGAAAAATCTGCGCGCCTCAGATGACGGCCGCGGCGTTACCTGCCTGATTTCCGGCAAGCTGGCCCGCCGCTAAGCAACGGATCCGATCAGGACTTCTGCACCACCAGATGGTTCTCGACTGAGAACACCCCGGGCACTCCGTTTGCCTTCATGTAAGCCAGGTCCTTATCCGCCTGGCTGTCAACCACGCCTTCCAGGCTCACGTGGCCACCGTTCACGATGATGTGAATGGGCGGCACGGCTCCCATGGAGTAGCGGAAGAGCGGGGAATCGCCGCTGAACAGCGCCCGCGCCACTGCCAGGCGTATGCGATCGTCATTGCCTGAGGCCGGCAGGACCTGGATTTGATTGTCCACCTGCTCCACGCCTTCGATTTTTTTGACCGCATGCTGAGCTTCGTCTTTCAGGACGGCGTTACGGACCTGCCCCAGAAGCGTGACCTTGCTGCCTTCGACTTTGTACTGCAGATTGTCCCAGATGGTGAGTTGCGGCAGCATGACGAGCTCGTGACGCACCTCACGGGTAATCCGGTCCTGCATGCGTTGTGCGCCGGTTGCCTGCTGGCCACCTTGCGCAAGCGAAAGTCCCGTCAACAAGAGCGACCCCAGAGCCGCGTAAATGAAACGCAAAGGCTTTTTCATAATTCCCCCAGCGTATGAGTTTCTCTCAATTTATTTAGATGCAGCGGGGGCGAGCGGGACATGCGCCGCGCAAGCGCGGCGTGATCCGGCGTCAGGTACCGGAGTGGCTGGTTACTAAAGGTTCCTGCACTAACGGAACCAATTAGACCCAGGTTACCAGGGCAAATCCCGGGTTGCTGCCGGTCAAAGCCGGGCCAGACTGGCACGCACATCCCCCAAAACATGCTCAGACCTGCCAAACGGCAGGCAAAGCGTTGCCAATTCCCAAAATGGATTACTGAAGTACTGTTGTCCTTACTCAATAATGACTTAACAATGCTGCCAGACATCGGTCCCCGTGGCCGGGGATGCGAACTGAGGAGAAGAAACCTGATGAAAAAGTACCTGATGATTTTTGCCCTGGGGATGATGGCATTGTCCACAGCGGCATTCGCCGGCACAACCGCGGTGAACACCAACACAGTTTCGCCGACCCTGCAGGTTTCGGCGACCATCCAGAAAGCCGTGCAGCTCACCCTGAGCACAGGCACAGCCGCGGTCACGCATTGCACCGTGACAGCCACGGGCGGGACGCCGGATTACACAATGAACTTCGGCACCGTCGATGCGCTCGGCATCAACGCCGGCAACTGCAACAAGTTCAACCCTGCGACTCCGGGCGTTGACAACGCAATTTACTGGTCTGATTACAACATGACGCCGGTTTTCACCAGTCACACGGCAACCTCGGGCACAACGATTACCGCTCAGGTAACGACCAATTTCGGCGTTTCGAACATCTTCATGGTGCGTGACAGCGTGAACTCCAGCACGGTCCCGGCCAGTGCGGCTGCATTTACCGCCCTGGGTACCGCGAGCGCTGACACCATCGCCGGCCCTGGCGTAACCAGCGGAACGGCGCTGACCCGCTTCATCGGCGTGGCCGTGACGCCTGCCAACGGCGCGACGGTTGGTACTGGCGCGCAGTCAGCCACTGTCACCTTTACGCTGACCGTGCAGTAGAAACGTACCCGGCCATAGGCCGAGTACCGCAGTTGTGAATTCGGATGATGAGAGCACGAGCGTATGGACAACATCGGGAACCATCCCTCCCCACCGTTGAGTCCAGTGGGAAGGTTTGGCGTGTGTCCGCCCGCTTAGCTCTCATCATTTTTCTTTTGGTTAGCGCAATCCCAGCCCACGCCGGCGCCAACTTTGATCTTGTGACCGCGCCCGGCGGAATCACCCTCACCCAGGTAGGAAATAACTATATTGCGTCCTTTGGGACGATGAATGGGCTCGGCATTGGAACGCCTGCGGCGGGCGTGACAGTGATTCCACTCTCCAACGGATCGTTGTATCTGACAAGTTATTCATTGTTCGTGCACGGCGGACTGGCTGCCGGCCAGACCGGGTTCGTGACCGCATACGCCAGCACAAACTTCGCCCATCCCATTGCGTTGGTGCTGCAGAGCTGCCCTTCGTCATCATCGTGTAACGCCGCAAACCAGTTTTCCAATCTCTCAACCAACGTCGGCGCGCAGACAACAGTCATCGCGCCGCCTGGAATTGCCAAAGGGGCGACCGTAAACGCCGGTTTGGCGATCTTCGTTCCCGACAACAATGGCGGCAACGCCTTCAACGGAACGGACCAGGCGGTCATCTCGTTCACAATGTTCAACAACAACACGGGAGCCACAATCGAGACACTCACGCTCTCGTTGAATAATCCCCGAGAAACTCTGCAAAGCGCCGTGAGTTTGACGCTCGCGAGCGCGGCCGGCGGCCTCAGCATTACGCCCGGAGCAGATTACGCCATGAATTTCGGCAACGTGAACGGGCTCGGTTTTGGACCCGGGGCGGGATTGACGGTTTCAGCGGCCGCAGGCGGCGTGGTTTACTCCACGCCCTATCTGCTGCAGCCTTCATTTTCCGACCAGAGCAACACTACCGCGACCCTGAATGTGTTTGTGCGGCCGAACTTCGCCCACCCAGCGGCCCTCGCTCTGCGCGATGCGACCTCAAGCACGGGCCCCTTCACAACCATCGGCACCTCGCCAGGTGGCGCCGTGGTGATCAGCACGACGGCCGCCAACCGCAGCACCATCACGCGCTTTCTCGGCCTGTTTGTTTCCAACGTCAACGGCGCCACGGCCTTCGCCGGCACTGACGCAGCCACATTGATTTTTACGATAACGGTCCCCTGATGATGACGAAAAGACATATCGAACTCCTCTATCTTCCGCTCGGCGGACTTCTCTGCCTGCTTGCGCTGAGCGCCCGGACACAGGCACAGTCTCTGGGATTGGCACCGGCGCAGGTAGTGGAAAAATTCAAGCCCGGCGTCCCTTTCCAGTTCGACCTCTCAACGGTCAACACCGGCGACACGCCTGTGGACATGCACGTGGAGGTCACGGATTTCTGGTACAACGAGAAAAACGAGAAAGTGTTTTCTTCGGCAGGATCCTCGCCGCGCTCCGCCGCCAACTGGATCCAGTTCGTGCCTGACCATTTTGAAGTCGCGGCGCACGGCTCGCAGAAGATGAAGGCGATCGTAACGCCTCCGGCCGGCGCGAAGGGCGGTTACTACGCTACGCTGTTCGTACAGTCGAAACCGACGCTTTCATTTCCCAAGAACGACGGCAAGGGCGTCTACACCAGCATGCGCATTGGCTGCCTGGTGCTGCTGAAAGCGGAAGACACGGAAGACTACAAGATCGAAGTGAGCAACGTGAAGCTGACGCCGCCGGCGGAGGCCCGCAGCCTGAGCGTGGATTTTGACCTGCTGAATGCCAGCAACACTCACGTTTTTCCCGTGGCGCGCGTGGCCGTGCTCGATTCCAATCGCAAGCTGGTGGCCAAGGCAGAGAGCGAGGAGAAGCGCTTTCTTCCCGGACAAAAAAATTCCATGCACGTGGAGTGGGCAGGGAAGCTGCCGGAAGGCAAATACACGGCGGTGCTCACGGTGGCGTACGGAGAAGACCGCATTGAGACGCAGCAGGTCCCGTTCACGATAGCGAAATAGGAATGTAATTGAAGATCATCCGGCACATCACGATCTTGTTGGCGCTGAGCGGAATGCTCTGCGCCGCGTCCACGCAGATGCAGCAGACGGACGCGAACGGTGTGCCTACGCTGGTGGAAGTTTACTGGCAATGGTCGCGGACGGTCAGCGTGCCGGCATTGACCAACGTTGTTGTGCTCGATCCTGAGATCGCGAAGGTCGAGTCCGCGCTGGACGGCCTGCAGATTTATGGCCTGGAACGCGGCGAGACGGTTGTGCTCGGCTACCTGCATGACAAGCCGGTGAGCATCCGCGTGCGCGTGATTCCGCGGCCGATGGTTGCGATTTCACCTTCTCTATTGCGTCGCCAGGGCGAGATGGCGCAGGGCATGTTCGGCTCGACCGTGCAGATATCCAACGGCGCCGGCCAGACCACCACAGCGGTGGTCAGCAATTTCAGCTGGACCCAGCCCGCGGGCAGCGATGGGCGGCTCTTCGTGAATACGCAGGTTGAGGACAACGATTTTGTGGGCGGGCACGCGTTCAACATCCGCCACGGCAGCCTCGCCTATCGCAGCCCTGGGCTCGACGTAAGCGTGCTCGACAATCTGGTGAGTCTTACCAACAACGGGCCGCAGCGTTACGTCACACCGCTGGCCTACTCCGATTCCGTGGAGCTGCGCGGCGGCGCGATCAACTTCAAGCGCGGCGCCAATCAGTTCATGTTCTTCGGCGGGACGACGGTCCCTTCATACTTCCTCACGCTGGGCGCCACACGCGATATCGGCGGCTTTTCCTTCATGCGCAAGCAGACGCAGAAGCTCAACCTGTTTGCGACCACCAGCTACATCAATTCGCC
>DASTJB010000020.1:0-13714 GCA_035717005.1 Candidatus Angelobacter sp. | reverse complement strand
GTGCGGTTCGGCACTTCAGACGACTATGACCGCTACCTTGCCGGCCCACTCTCTCCGGCGGAGCAGGACATCAGCGGAAAGCTCTCATTGGTAAGTGCGGAGCAAGCGCTGGAGGAACGCTTCTTTCTGGGGCTTCGCTTGAATCAGGGCGTGGACCTTGCGCGATTGCGTGAAGAGTTTGGCGAGGCTGCGGGAAAGTTCGATGCCAGAGTCGCCAGGCACATTGCGCTGGGAATGCTTGATAATTCCGGCGGCAGGCTACGATTGACGCCTCGAGGACGGCTGCTGTCGAATGAAGTTTTTGAGAGCTTCATCGGAATTGAACGGTCTGCTGTCCCGGCCATCTCTGAAGCCGGATAATGCAGTTTGTTGTGGTACGGCCTAGCGCCGTAGGCGCGTCGCGAAGTTAGCCCAGCGCGTAAGCGCTGGGTAAGCATGAAATTTTATTGATGAGCCCCGGAGGGGCGGCACAAAAAAATTATGTCATCGAACCCTCAAAGCCCGATCGATCTCCGCAGTGACACCGTCACCCAGCCCACGCCGGAGATGCGCCGCGCCATGGCCGAAGCCGAAGTCGCTGACGACGTTTACGGGGAAGACCCGACCATGAACCGGCTCACCGCGCGCGCCGCTGAGATCTTTGAGAAAGAAGCCGCGATCTTCGTGCCCACCGGAACCATGGGCAATCAGGTGGCCATCCGCTGCCACACCCAGCACGGGCAGGAGATCATCTGCGAAGAGCGCGCGCACTTCATCAACCTGGAATCGGCGACTGTGGCGGCGTTTTCTGGCTGCCAGCCGCGCACCGTTTACGGCGAAGACGGCGTGATCACCTGGGCGCAGATCAGGAAGAAGATCGCGCCTCCGGCTTACTATCGCGCCCAGACCGGGCTGATCGAATTGGAAAACACCGGCAGCCTGGCCGGCGGGACCATCTTCCCGCTCGAAGTGTCGGACGAAATCTGTGACGGCGCGCACGAACTGGGCCTGCCCGTTCACCTCGACGGCGCGCGCATCTTTAACGCCGCGACGGCGATGAAGAAGTCCGTCGCCGAACTGGCGCGGAAATTCGATTCCGTCATGTTCTGCCTATCGAAAGGGCTGTGCGCGCCCGTGGGCTCCATGCTGGTCGGCAGCAAAGCGTTCATCGAAAAGGCGCGCATCTTTCGCAAGGCCATGGGCGGCGGCATGCGCCAGGCCGGCGTGCTGGCCGCTGCCGGGCTGATCGCGCTGGAGAAGATGCCCGCGCGCCTGCAGGAAGACCATGACAACGCACGCCTGCTGGCCGAAGGCCTGGCCGAAATCAAAGGAATCAAGATCGACGCCAAAAAAGTGAAGACCAACATCCTGGTGTTCAGCATCGTGAGCACGGGCATGGATACATCAGAGTTCAGCCGCAAATTGGCTACGAAGAACGTCCTGGCCGCGGGAATCGACCACGAGCAGATGCGGTTCGTCACGCACAATGACGTGGGCCGGGATAATTGCTTTAAAGTTCTGGAAGCGGTGCGGGCGATTTGCGGTTAGCTTTTGCATCATCCACGGTCCCTGGGACATCTTTTAGCAAAATGGAGGCAGATTATGTATGTGATAACCGGAGCAACCGGAAATACCGGACGCGTCGTCGCCAACCGCCTGCTGGACGAGGGCAAAAAAATTCGTGTCGTTGGCCGCAGCCTGGAGCGGCTGCAACCCTTCACGGCGCGCGGTGCTGAAGCCTCCGCTGCCGACCTGAGCGACCTGGCTGCGCTTACGCAGGCATTTCGCGGGGCCGATGCGGTTTACGCGATGATTCCGCCGAATTTGGCGAGCTCCGATTTTCGCGCCGAGCAGCGCCGCGTAACTGAAGCCATTGCGGCCGCGCTGGAGCAGACGGGCGTGAAATATGCCGTAACGCTCAGCAGCGTGGGCGCGGACAAGGAAGCCGGCACGGGACCTGTCGCCGGGCTGCATGAACTTGAAGAGAGATTGAACCGGATCGCCGGGATCAATATTGTCCACCTCCGCGCGGGCTACTTTATGGAGAATACGGTTGGCCAGGCCGGCGCCATCAAGATGCTGGGCAAGACCGCGGGCCCGCTGCGTGGCGACCTCAAGTTGCCCATGATCGCCACCGGTGATATTGGAAATGTGGCTGCTGACCTGCTGCTGGCGCTCGACTTCACCGGGAAACAGACGCGTGAACTGCTTGGCCAGCGCGATGTGGACATGAATGAGGTGACGCGCATCATCGGCCAGGCGATCGAAAAGCCGGACCTCGCGTACATACAGCTTCCTGACGCCATGATGAAGCCGGCGTTTATTCAAATGGGACTGTCATCCAATCTTGCCGGGCTGATTCTGGAGATGGCGGCCGCGCTCAACTCCGGGCACATGCGCGCATTGGAACCGCGCTCAGGACGGAACACCACGCCAACAACCTTCGAAACATTCGTGCAGCAGCAGTTCGTACCCGTGTATCGCGGACAGTCGCAAGCGGCCTGATTGGCGCGCGTCCTGCAGGTAGTGACTTTGATAGACTCTCTAAGTCGAGGATCCCCCATGCCCACGCAAACCTCCGCTGCCCCGGACGTCTCACTCAAAGAATTTCAGGAAGCACGAAAGGTCGTCTCGACCTTTGCCCGCCACACACCGCTGTTGACGTCGCGCATCCTGAGCGAGCGCACCGGCTTTGACGTGCGCCTGAAGGCCGAAATGTTCCAGAAGGGCGGCTCCTACAAGGTCCGCGGGCCCATGAACAAGTTCCGCCACCTCACTGACGAACAGAAAAAGCGCGGCGTGATCTGCTCCTCGGCCGGCAACCACGCGCAGGGAGTCGCCCTGGCCGCGGGAGTTTACGGGATCAAGGCTGTCGTCGTCATGGCCAGCAACGCCACGCAATCCAAGGTCGACGCCACGCGCGCCTACGGCGCTGAAGTCGTGCAGCATGGCCTGATCTGGGACGAGGCCAACGAAAAAGCCAAGCAGCTCGTCCAGGAGCGCGGGTACACCTACATTCATCCTTTTGACGACCTGCAACTCATCGCCGGACAGGGAACGCTCGGGCTGGAAGTTTACGAAGATTTCCCGCAGGTCGACGTCGCTGTCGTTCCCATCGGCGGCGACGGGCTGATCTCCGGCGTCTCGATGGCGCTGAAGCAGTCGAACCCGAAGATCAAAATTATCGGCGTGGAATCGTCGGACGGCCCCGCCATGAAGCGCAGCGTCGAAGCCGGACACCTGGTGACGCTCGATAAGATTGACTGCATCATTGACGGCCTGCGCGTGAAGCGCGTCGGCGAGCACACCTTCAACATTGTGCAGCGGTTCGTGGACGATATCGTCGCGTTGCCGGACAAGGACATCTTCGATGCGATGTTCTGGATCATGTCGCATTGCAAGCTGGTGGTGGAAGGCGCAGCGGCCGCGCCCGTGGCCGCGCTTCTCCATGGCTTGATCAAGGCGCCCGCGGGATCAAAAGTAGTTGCCGTGCTCAGCGGCGGGAACGTGAATCTCGACCAGCTCAGGGGACTGAAGTGGAACTGAACAAAGTCTTTGCCAGGCGGGGAAACATGCGGTAGGTTAGCCGCATGGCCAATCCACAAGATGAGCTGAATGTGCTTCGGGCACAGCTGGCGTCATTGACTGCCCGCGTGCACCGGCTGGAGCAGAACGCAGGAATTGAGCCGCAGATCGTCAGGCAATCCGCGCTTCCGGTTCCGCCGCCGCCCACGCCTTCCGCTCCTCCGCCGCCGCAAACCGCTCCGGCCGGCGCCGACTCCGCGCGAATGCCAATTCCTTCTATTCCACCGCGTTCGCCGGCGCCACCAATGTTTGCGCAGGTGCAAAAGCGCCCCCGGGCGGACCTGGAAGGAACCATCGGCAAGCTCTGGCTGAACCGGATTGGCATCGTTGCCATCCTTTTTGGTGTTTCCTATTTTCTGAAGTATGCGTTTGACAACGGCTGGATTGGCCCAGGCGGCAGAGTCGCCATTGGACTGATCGCCGGCATTGCCGTCGTGGTTTGGAGCGAGCGCTTCCGCAGCAAGGGCGCGGTTGCATTTTCCTACTCGCTGAAGGCCGTGGGAATCGGCGTCCTCTATCTTTCACTTTGGGCGGCCTCACAGCGCTATGAATTGATACCGCCGGGCGCAGCTTTTGCCGCGATGATCGTGGTCACCGCCTCGACCATCGTGCTGGCGCTTGCCCAGAACGCCGAGATACTGGCGGTCTACGCGATGGCCGGCGGCTTCAGCACGCCGGCGCTGGTTTCCACCGGCGAGAACCATGAGATCGTTCTCTTTTCCTATGTGTGCCTGCTTGATCTGGCCATCCTGGCCATGGCCAGCGCAAAACCGTGGCGCCGGATCGTCTGGGGAAGTTTTCTTGGCACATGGCTCATGTATGTCGGCTGGTCGGTCAACTTTTACGACCGCAGCCAGCGAACGCTCACCGTGGTCTTTGCCGCTCTCTTCTTTGTCATCTTTGCCCTGGTCCCGCTGCTGACGCCGCTCACCAAATCCCGCTGGCACCGTGGATTCTCCGTGACTCTCCTCCTGCTTCCGCTGTGCAACGCCGCGGCATTCTTCCTGGCTCTCTATGGGATGTACTCGGAAGAGACCGTCACATTAACCGGGTATTCGCTGGCGCTGGCCGCGCTCTATCTGCTGCTCAGCACACAGTTGAAACGCCGCGCGGACAACGACCCGGGCGTAACCCGGACGGTCAATCTTCTCCACATTGCGATTGCCATCGCGTTTATCACCATTGCAGTCCCGCTCAAGCTGAACCAGCACTGGATCACCATCGGCTGGCTCATTGAGTCGGCAGTGCTGTTATGGGTGGCCGTGAAGACGGAGACCAGCCTGTTGCGCTATTTTGCCGGATGCACGCTCGCCCTCGGCGTGTGCCGCCTGCTGTTCTTCGATAATTTTCATACGGAGACGCTGGTCTTCAATGCTCGCTTTGCCACCTACCTGGTGGCTATTGCGATCATGGGTGGGATCGTGGCGGCAGGCGAGCGTTACGCTTCCGAGCATGAGATGCCTTTCGTAAAAGCGGCGGGCGTGGCGCTGAACCTTCTCGCCCTGCTGGCGCTGAGCCTGGAAGCCAATGACTTTTTCAACCGCCGGATGGAGGCCTTGTACAGTCATCCTGCTGGCGATTACACCCTGGTGAGGCAATGGGAGATCGCGCGTGATTTCAGCTTCTCTGCCATCTGGCTTATTTACGGAGCGGGATTGATGCTGGCCGGATTTATCAAACGCTCTGCCTTTCTCCGCTGGCAGGCGCTTATTTTGATGGCTGTCACCATCGGCAAAGTCTTTCTGTACGACTCCCGGGAGCTTCAGCAGGTCTACCGGATTCTGAGCTTTATCGCACTCGGCGTTGTGCTGATGGCGATGTCATATGCCTATCATCGTGACTGGCTGAAATTGTCCCCGCGCAGAAGCCGCGGCGCCGGTCAGGAGACATCCGCATGAAAACCGGCGCAGGCCTGCTGGCCCTTTTCGTATTTGCCGGTCCGGCGATTGCATACTTCAAATATCAAAGGCCGGTGCAAGTCCCGGGAACGGGACAGCAGTATTTCGCCGTGCAGCAAGACGTATGGAGGAACGCGCGTCCCGATCTCGGCGATTTGCGCCTCTACAACGGCCAGACGGAGCGCCCTTATGCGCTGCTGGTCCAGCGCGGCAGCCTGGAACACGACCGCAAAGCCGCCCGCCTATTGCAACAAAGCAGAATTGCAGGAAAAACCCAATTCATCATCGATATGTCGGACGTAGTGGAGTATGACCATATCGACCTGGACCTGGCGACGAAGAACTTTGTCGCGCACGCAAGGGTGGAAGGACAGGACGACCTGCATGGTCGTGACTGGGCCATGCTCGCCGAAACAATTCTGTATGACCTCTCCCGGGAGCACCTGGGCGGGAACGCCATGCTGCGCCTTCCCGTATCCGCTTACAAATACCTGCGTGTGACCATCGACGGTCCGGTAACTCCTGAAGACGTGCTGGGCGCCAGCTCCGAGTTCCGGCAGGAGCAAAAGGCGGTCTGGCGCGATATCGGAGGGCCACCGGCGAACGGACGCCGGCCGGAAAAAACAACCCGCAGCGACGACGGAAACCTGAACCGGCAGAGTGCCAAAGCGACGCTGCTTACCTTCTCTGTGCCTGAAAATGCCCCCGTCGAACGCGTGGTCCTTGAAGTTGATCCGGAGCAGCCGAACTTCCGCCGTGAAGTGGAAATCCAGGACGAGGAAGGCGGTGTGATCGGGTCAGGCGAAATCAACCGCATTCACATGGTGCGTTCTGGCCGGAAGATTGACTCAGAGAAGCAGGAATTGGATTTCTCGGCCCAGGGCCACAAGGCCATTCAGGTAATCATCTATAACGGAGACGATCCTCCGCTGAAGTTGAAAACAGCCCGGTTGCAGCAGTATGAACGCCGCATCTACTTTGACGGCCAGAGTTCAGACCGGTTGGCGCTTTACTATGGCGATAACAAGCTGGAGCCGCCGGTTTACGATTACGCCAAGCTTTTTCAGCAGGAGAAGGATGCCAAAGAGGCGCAGCTCGGACGGGAGGAAGCGAATGCTGCTTATTCAGGCAGGCCGGATGAACGCCCGTGGACCGAGCGGCACCCGATCATCTTGTGGATTGCGATTATCGCAGCCGTGCTGGTGCTGGGCGCAATTGCAGTGCGCTCCATGAAAACGGCCGCCGCGCCCTGGCTCCAGCGCTAGTGAAATACCGCGATGGTCTCTTTCTTCGGCTGGCTGGCCAGATGCTGAATGAATTTCTTGAGCATCTCTTCCGCACCTTCCTGAGTAAATCCGCTGAACGCGATCCCCATTCCCACGCCGGGATGCGAACTGACCGTCTTGCCTGCCAGCGCGATCTCTTTGTCGTTCGCTTTAATCTCCAGCGTTACCGCTTGTCCCGCAGGAAGGGGAGAGAAGGTGAAAACGTAACAGCCACCCAGCGAGATGTCCCCAACCGTGCCCCAATATCCGGCGTTGCCGCTTTCAGGATGGATGCGAACGCCGGTATCGCAGGGAAAGCGCGGGTGCTGGCGCTTCTCCTTGAATTCAACTGCCATACCACTGCTCCTTGCTTACCCAGAGCCTGATTGCCCTATATTGTTCCACCATCAGGACTGGCCGGCGCATTACGGAGGGCAGGGCAGACAACGTACAAAAGGACCATGTACGGCCGGTTTTTTTTGAGTCTGCGCGGAGCTTGCGAAAGGAGGACCGGATCAACTCACCAGTGAAACCACCACACCGGGAACATTGCGGCCAGAGCTGCGCCGATTTGTAATGCGAGCACGCGGAGCGAGCGTTTGGGATCTGCCGGGAACCATCGTAGAACAAACAGGACGATCAGAGGAATTTGGCCCGCCATCAGTAACTGCCACAGGTGAGCAGCCGTTCCTTCGTCGGCCTGGCGTGCAACGCCGAAAATGGCGGCGTACCCAAGCACGATCCCCAGCGCCGTGCCCGACATCAGAAAAGGAACGAACGCCGTCGGCTGTCTCAGGAATGAAAGTTTCATAGAGTGGCTCCAGGGCAGCGCCTTTGTCGAGGAACTATTCCCGGGCGACAACGATCTACCGCAGCGCTTCTTCCACTTCGCTTAGCCAGTCTGGCCGTTTCAGGACTTCACGCGGCTTGGGGCCGTCGGCCGCCCCGACTATTCCATCTTTTTCCATAAGATCAATCAAATGCGCTGCGCGGCCATAGCCGATGCGCAGCCGCCGCTGCAGCAGGGAAGTCGAGGCTTTGCCAAATTCGATCACCAGGCGCACCGCGTCCTGATAAAGTTCGTCGTGCTCGTCGTCGTCCTCGCCCGAGACGCCCCCGGCGGAAATCGCTGCGCCTTCGCGCTCCTCTTTCGGCGCCTCCAGGAATTTCTGTTCGTACTGCGCTTGCGCCTGCGCACGCCAGAACTCGACCACCGCGTGGATCTCTTTTTCCGTGGTAAACGGCGCATGCAGCCGGTGCACGCGCGCCGAGCCCGAAGGCAGATACAACATATCGCCTTTGCCCAGCAGTGACTCCGCTCCGTTGGCATCCAGAATCGTGCGCGAATCGATCTTCGTCGCTACGCGGAAGCTGATGCGCGACGGAAAATTCGCCTTGATCAGGCCGGTAATTACGTCCACTGACGGCCGCTGCGTCGCCAGCACTAAATGAATTCCGACGGCCCGCGCCATCTGCGCCAGCCGCGTGATCGACTCTTCCACATTCGACTGGTCCAGCATCATCAGGTCGGCCAGCTCGTCAATGATGATCACGATCTGCGGCAGCGGCTTCTCCTCGCTCTCGCCCTCAAACAGGCTCGGCGTATCGCTCTCAAACAGTTTGTTGTACTGCTCCAGGTTCCGCACGCCCTTCTCCGCCAGCACTTTCAGCCGCCGTTCCATCTCGCGCACGGCATTCCGCAGCGCGTTGGCGGCGAGCTTGGGTTCGGTAATGATGGGCACGTAGAGGTGCGGCACGCCTTCATAAATTCCCAGCTCCAGCCGCTTCGGGTCCACCAGAATCAGCCTCACCTGGTCCGGCGTTGATTTGTACAGGATCGACATGATCATGGCGTTGATGGCCACGGATTTTCCTGAGCCGGTCGAGCCGGCGATCAGCAGATGCGGCATCGTCGCCAGGTCCGCGGTGATGATGCGCCCATTGATGTCCTTGCCCATCGCCAGCGTGAGCTTGCTTTTTGTCCCGATAAAATCCTGTGACTCCACCACCTCGCGCAGCCAGATCGTCTCCCTCTGGTGGTTCGGCACCTGAATGCCGACGGTCGATTTGCCCGGCATGCGCTCAATCAAAATGCTCTCCGCGCGCATCGCCAGGCACAGGTCGTCAGAGAGGCTGGTCACGCGGCTGTACTTCACGCCCGGCTCGGGCTTGAATTCGTACGTGGTTACCACCGGCCCGGGATTGATCTGCGTCACTGCGCCCAGCACGTCAAACTCGGCGCATTTTTCCGTCAGCACTTCCGCCTGCGCTTTGACCTCTTCTTCATTCACGTCATGCTGGTCGTCCGGACGATGCAGCAGCGAACTCGGCGGCAGCTTGTATCCGCCCGCCGCGATTTTCGGCAGCACTGTCTTGCGCTTCGCCGTCAGGTCCGCGCGCGCGCCGATCGCCGGCTCCGGCTCGATCGCCGAGCCATTCGTGCCCACAGCAGCCGCGCCCGTCACACCTGGCTGCGATTGCCGCTGCGCCGGCTCCGTCACCAGATTGCTTGCGCCAGGCAGAACGGGCTCCATATCGGCGAACGTGCGCTCGAACTGCTGCGCGCCCGGGTTCGCCGCCAAGCTGGTCGCCGCGCTCGCGGCCTCGAGCCCGCTGGTCTGCGCTCTCTGAAGCAGGGCTGCCTGTCCTGCCGCAGCCAGCCGCCGGTCTTCCGCTCGACGTTCTTCTCCCTTGCGCCGCTCCAGCTCCTTCTGCGCTCTCTTCTTCGCCCGAGCCTCAGCCCGTGCCTTCCGCCAATCCTGAAAACGCTGCCACAGCGCCACAAAAAGCGTAGACCGCGCGCTCAGCCAGAGACGCGCATTCACCACCGAAAATTTAGTTGCCAGATAAAGCGCCACTGCCACAACGCTGGCGCACACAATGTAGGCGCCCACGGTATTGAAGTAGTGCAGCAGCACGTCGCCCACAATGCGGCCCAGCAGGCCTTCAATGGCCACGGCGTGCAGCCAGCGCCAGTGCCACGGCAGCAGCGCCAGCAACGCCGGCGTAAAGATCAGCAGGATCGCCACGCCCACCATCTTTGCGCCCGCTGAAGCTACCGGCTTTGACCTGAACCATCTGAGCGCCAGCAACCCGATCATCAACGGGGCCACGAAAACAAAAATTCCCAGCGACTGCAGCAGCAGGTCGCTCAGCATCGCGCCAAACAGCCCGATCCAGTTACGCACCCCGCCCGCGGTCGCTCCCGCCGTGTTCAGTGACGGGTCCATGGGCGAGTAGCTGGCCAGGGCCAGGAAAAGGAGTGTCGCGGAGGCAAACAGCAGAAGCCCGATCAGCTCATTGAGCCGCCGGTTCTTGGTAGGCGTGAACGCACGCAGAATGAACTTCATCTTGGGTCTGTCCTTCGGCCAGCGAAAAAGCCCTTTTGTAGAGACGCAGCATGCTGCGTCTCTGCAGCAACGAACTTTATGTAGAGACGTAAAATGCTACGTCTCCAACCGTCGTGAGAGTAAAGGCCTTACCCTCTCCCGACATTCGCTGTGCCCGAAACCAAACAGCTCTCTTTATATGAACCCGAGTTGCTGGTTTCGGTTGCAAAAAGCCCTTTTATGCGGCCAAAAGTCCAGAGTACACCAGAGCCTGCTCATTATAACGGAACAACGGCGCGAAATTGGACGGAAAAACGTAGTCCTAAAGGACTAGGCAGTGATTAAGCATGTTCCTGCTTCATCACTCTCATCCACTGAATTTCGAACCGGGGGATCGAGGCGGTGTTATTGTCCGCGCAGCTTCTTCAGCATCCCGGCCCCGTTCGTATTCTCCGGGTTCAACTCCAGCGATTTCTCATAATTCTTGATCGCCAGCTCCTTCTGTCCCGCGATCATGTAGGCTTCGCCCAGGCTGTCATAGCAGTTCCATCCCTTCGGGTACTCGTCGACGTTGCGCTGAAACGTCTTGATCGCCTCGTCAATTTTCTTTTCCCGCAGCTGCATGTAGCCCAACCCGTTCAGCGTGCCTTCGTTCGGCTTGTCGTACCCCGGCACTCCCTGCTTGAAGCGGTCATAAGCCTCCATCGCCCCCTGCGTGCCCTTCATGTGGTAAAGCAGCATGACGGCCTCGCCGGCTGAGTGCGGCTTGGGCACGGTTTGCCATCCGCGTGCGCGGCGCACGGCTTCCTCCACGTGGGGCGCAACCCAGAAGAACGCATCGGAGTTCCCCATGATCGCGATCCCGCGGCCAGTCTCCGAGTTCATGGTCAGCAAAGCCTGGAACCCTTCGTCCGAGCCGTTATGTCCGAATTCGCCCGGCATCTTGTCTTCCAGGAAGAACGCCAGCCCAACGTGCTCATTACCGTCTCCCTCGGCCACGACTTGCGGCTTCAGCATCTCCTCCACGCTCTTTTGTGACAGCACATGGTTCGCCTTGCCATGCTTGGAAAGCGCAATCTCGATTCCGAACTTTGCCAGGTCGGTCGGCGTCGTCCACAGCCCGGCGGCTGCCATCTCCGGGTATATATGCCAGCGGCCTTCCACCGCCATGCCATCATCGCGCGTGCCGGTCGCTGTCTGCGCCGCGCGCCCCGCCGGCAAGGGCTGCTCATAACTGCTGTCGGTCATGCCGATCTTGCTCAACACGGTCTGCTGCATGAACTGCGGGAAGGGCTTTCCCGTCACGTCGATCACCAGCTGCTGTTCGATGGTCACGCCGCCGCCCGAGTAACGCATCTTCGTTCCCGGAACAAAATCCACGCGGATCGGCGCCGTGTTGGCCGGCTTCTTGCCATTGAAAATCTGCACCAGGTTAGGTAGCGGTCCGCCCACCGCGTATCCGGGAAAGCCATGTACGGTCAAGCCTGCGCTGTGGCTCATCAGCCGCCGCAGCGTGACCTTCTGATCTTTTGTAAAGTCATTTTCCGGTACTTTCCACGTCTTGAGTTTTTGGTTCACATCTTCATCCAGTTGCAATTTGCCACGCTCCACCAGCCACATCGCGCCCACCGCCGCTACAGGTTTGGAGATCGAGCCGGCCTGAAACAACGTCCTGGTCGTCACCGGCGTCGAGCCGCCGTATTCCGTTACGCCAAATCCTTTTGCCCAGACAATCTTGTAATCGTCCACCACCGCCACGCTCAGCCCCGGGATTTTGTACGTATCCATGAGCTGCTTCAGCGTCAGCTCCAGCGGAGGCTGGCTCTGCTCGAATTGGATCTTAAGCAGCACCGTCTCCGGTGCGATGTCTGGCGTGGACGCAACGCGCGCTGGCTTATTGTTGTCTCCAGCCCTGGCGCTGGCCGATAGGTTTGCGACTGCTGTAATCACAGCCACAAAAGAAAACAGGATCTTCGCAGAGAAGAAGAGGCGGTTCTTCATTGATGTGCTCCGGCGCGGGATTCTACATCGTCTCACTATTCAGACGGTGACGTGACCGTTTTGATAGCCGCTCCCGGGACGAAAATCCAGAAGAGGATTAAGGCTTAATTTGTCCCCGATATCGACAAACCCGCTGGTGCTCTCTTCGATTCATATCCAGCAACAACAACGCTCGTCCCGCCAACAAGATCGTTCCCCGTTTCTTGAGGCCCAATGGAACCCACATCTGCTCGAAATGTCTTCATCTCTCTTCCTGGTTCGTGCGGCGCGGTACTGGTTTTCATGTTGGCAGTGCTGGTGCTCTCGGCTCGAGGGTCCGCTCAGGTGTCATTTCAACCTTCTACACACAGCAGCCCGAACATTCCCAATGACATTTTTCAGGCCGATCTCAACAATGACGGCCATCCCGACCTGATCACCACGCAGGCCGGCAGCAACATGGTGAGCGTCTTCATCAACAACGGTGACGGCACATTCCCGGCGGGCCCGACAGGGACTTTTCTGACCGGCGGCGTTGCCACCAGCGCCATCGTCACCGGCGACTTTGATGAAGACGGCCTTCAGGACATTGCCAGCGCCAACTGCGGCAACAGCCCGGATCCGCCGCAGACGCCCGTGCCATCAAGCGTTTCCATCCTGTTCAATGCCGGCGGAGGCACCGCGTTTAAGCCGCATGTCGATTACCCGCTGCCCGCGTGCCCGGATTCCATCGGCAGGATCATCGCCAGCCCCGAATCGCTTTTCAGCCTCATCGTTTCCTATGGCGGACCGAACATCACGCTGCTGATGAACAATGGACTCGGGCAGTTCACTGAGCGCACCATTGCCGGGCCCGCGGGCTCTATGCTGCGCGGCGTCTCGTCCGGCGACTACAACGGTGACGGCCTGGAGGACATCGCCGCGGTCATGAGTTTTTCCGGAAATGCGGTGCAGCAGGTGGTGATCTTCTACCAGCGGGCCGATGGCAGTTTTGGCCCGGCCACCAGCGTTTTCTCCATGTCAGCCAACCTGGGCGCTGCAAGGACCGTGGGCTTCAACACCACCGGCCGGCCCGATCTCCTGGTGCCATTCAGTAACGCCGTCAATGAGCCGCCGGGAGTGATCGCCCTGGCCAATCAGGGCGGAGGCGTCTTCAGTCCCGTCAAATTGCACGTAGACTCCAGATATCTGATCGGCGTCAAGCCGGCGGAAGGCGATCTCCAGCACACCGGCTTGCACAGCATCATCCTGCCCATCACTTTTGCGGACTCGTTCAACAACCTGTTCGGAACCTTCGCCGTCTTCTTCCAGCCCAGCAAAGGTGTGTTCAATGGACCGTTCTATTATCCCGGGGATTCGTCCGGATCGCCCCCTGCGGCGGTTGTGACCGACTTCAACGGTGACGGCCGCCAGGACTTTGCCGCCGCCGGCGGTGAGGACAACCATCTCCTGGTTTACCTGAACAACACCACGGCTTCGACCTGCGCGTTCTTCAACGGCAGCGCAGGTGTGCATGTCTGCACGCCAGCTTCGGGCGCGACCGTATCTTCGCCGGTGGCGATCGCCGCCTCGGGCCAGGGCACGCCCTTCCCCATTCTTGCCATGAAGGCCTATATCGACGGTGTCCAGGTGGCGGCAACCGATAACAACACCCTCAATGCCGCGATCGCAAGAGCTG
>DASTJB010000019.1:0-4973 GCA_035717005.1 Candidatus Angelobacter sp. | reverse complement strand
CGGCCGCGACGTCGCTGTCATGCGAGCCAAGCTGAGCGAAGCGGCGGTGGTGCTGGCCTCGGCCACGCCCTCGATCGAGTCGTATCACAACGCCGAAGCAGGGAAGTACCGGCTGATGGAGCTGACGGAGCGCGTGGAGCGGCGGCCGCTGCCGGAAGTCGAGCTGGTGGACATGCGCTTTGAATTCCAGCAGACCGGCAGCGAGCAGATATTCTCCCGCCCGTTGATTCACGAAGTCACTGACCGGCTGGAGCGCGGCGAGCAGGCGATGATCCTGCTCAATCGGCGGGGATATTCGTCGGTGGTGCTGTGCCGAGCCTGCGGCGAGACGCTGCAGTGCAAGAACTGTTCGATCGCGATGACCTTTCATAAAGCCGCGCACCGCATGGAGTGCCATTACTGCGGTTATCGACGGACCGTTCCCACGCATTGTCCGGCCTGCCAGAGCGAGCACATCTTCTTCCTTGGCGCAGGTTCGGAAAAGGTGGAAGAAAAGCTGCATGCGGCTTTTCCTCAGGCGCGCATTGGCCGGCTCGACCGTGACACCGTGCGCAGCCGCAGCGACTTTGAACGCGTGCTCAACCAGTTTCACTCCGGCGAACTGAATCTGCTGGTCGGCACGCAGATGATCGCCAAGGGCCACGACGTTCACGGAGTGACGCTGGTGGGCGTGGTAGGCGCGGACTTCGCGCTGGGGTTTCCCGACTTTCGCGCCGCCGAGCGCACCTTCCAATTGCTCACGCAGGTGGCGGGACGCGCCGGACGCGGCGAGATGCCGGGAAAAGTCGTGCTGCAAACCTATCATCCTGATCATTACGCCATCCAGTTTGCCCAGCGCCACAATTACGCCGGCTTCTACGAAAAAGAAATTCGTTTCCGCAAATGGATGCATTATCCGCCGTTCAGCGCGCTGGCCAACGTGCTGGTGCGCAGTGACAAGCTGGAGCAGACGCTGCGCTGGACCGGCGAGCTGGGCAAGTGGTTTGAGTCAACACGCAACGAAGGCGTGCGCGTGCTGGGACCATCGGTTGCGCCCATCATGCGCCTGAAGCGCGACTTCCGTTATCACTTCATCGTAAAGGCCTCCAGCCGGGAAAAGATCAACGCCGCTCTCCGGCGCATGATCGCCTTCGCCGATCAGCAAAAAATTCCGCGCGTCAATCTCATCACTGACGTGGACGCGCTATCGCTGCTTTGACTTCGGCCGCCCCGCTTCCAGAAGGTTTGACAAAAACCGGTGCTGCACGCGGAATTTCTTATAGTTGCTCTCTTCGATGTCATACTCCACGTTCGAGCGATAAGAAGGCCGCGTGCCTTCCTGCAAGAAGAACAGATGAGTGCCTTTCACATGCCGCCGGTGCAGCAGCCAGAGTTCATCGTTCAC
This sequence comes from Candidatus Angelobacter sp., assembly GCA_035717005.1. Classification (GTDB taxonomy): domain Bacteria; phylum Acidobacteriota; class Terriglobia; order Terriglobales; family Acidobacteriaceae; genus Angelobacter. Next base: position 3,589 of record DASTJB010000019.1, on the reverse strand, counting down.
TTTGGTCCACTCCTGAACGATCTTCGTGTCGTCACCGTAGTACAGCTTTGAGGCAGCAAGCCTCTGCTTTTGCGCAGCCAGTTCACTTTCGGACATGTGCTTCGCCGAAAATGAGCTGTATTCCGGGGCCGCCAAAGGGCCCATTCTCAGCGCCTCGCCTTCCACCTTCACGATCTGCAACTCTTTCTGGTCAATCCAAACCTTCATTTTGAAATTGGCGGCTGGATCGGTCTTGTCCTTTGTGTGCTTCGGATCGGCCTGGATCACGTAGGTCGCGCGGCCATTCAGGATTTGTTGCTCTTTCAGCTTCAGCTCGAACTTTTCATCCAGGTCCTCGATCGGCAATTTGAATCGATAAAGGGTTTGAGTGAAGTAAGCGACGCCCATGGACGGCAGGTTCGGCGGCAGGGTGAGTTGCGGTTGCCAGTCTTTCAGCCCCGAATCTTCCATGATCTTGCGCACCGCTGCTTCCAGGCTCTCGCGCGTGTGGCCGGGCTTGATCTGCTCTTCCAGGATTTTGTGTTGTGCTTCGAGCAGCTTCTCGCGGTCGTTATCGTCCTGTTTGTCCTGCCGGGCAATCTTCTTCCCATCCTGCTCCACGTGCCGGCGAAAGGCGTGGCCTTTGATCTCAATGATCTCGAACACATCCGTGCTGCGGCCGTGCTTGAGTCGCGGGTCCTGTGCTTTCACGGTTTCCAGATAGGTGTAATCCCTGGGCAGCGACTCACGCGCACTGAAATTCTCGACCGCCCGCTTCATGATGCCCTGAGCATCGAATTGTTCGGATTCAGGAGCGGGCGCACTGCTCGCCTGTGCCGGGGCGGTCCGGCAAAGCGCGAGGAGTACAAGATTCGATAATAAGATTCGCACCAGCACGCCCTGCTCATCCTCCAATGCAACGTTACTTCGCCGGCTGCGGTGTCGGCTGCTCGCGATATTGCTTCAAGATCGGTTTCAGTCCCTCTTCGCCAAAGGGAGCCGGTGTCAACGTCAGCATAAGCATCACCAGCGCCAGAAACGCGAGCGCGCGGCGCCTGGCGTCGAGCCGCGGATTCTGCGGCACGTCCGGATGCCGCGCTCCGGTAAAGCGCAGCACCACGGCCCAGACCAGCCATCCCACCCAGAAGAACCAGCTCATCACCAGCAGCACCAGAATGCTTATCGTCGAGATGGGCCGGTGCCAGCGTGGATTCACGGCAAAGATGATGTGCCCGCCATCCAGCTGTCCCCCGGGCAGCAGGTTCAGCGCGGTGGCAAACATTCCCACCCAGGCCGCCATCGCAACCGGATGGATGTAGAGCGCGCTCACCGGAACTTGCACCGCCGCGGAATGGCTGCCCAGCGCCGCCATTGCCCAATGCACAAGATGGAAGATCAGCGGAAAGCCAGGCACGAGTGATTCGCCATGAGCTGCGTGGGCGGCGGCCTCGCCCGTGAGCGGTTTGGACGTCAGCAGTCCGAACGCGAGCACCGGAACGGCCACTACAAAGCCGGCAAGCGGCCCGGCAATGCCGATATCGAACAGGTCTGAGCGGCTGCGAATCGGCGACCGTATGCGGATGAACGCGCCTACCGTTCCAATCAGCGTGGGTGCGGGAATAAAAAATGGCAGCGTGGCAAAGACACGGCGCAGCACGCAAAAAACGTAATGGCCCATCTCATGCGCCAGGAGGATTCCCAGCAGGCATGCCGAGTAGGGAATTCCCATGGCCAGCCGGTGCAAATCCATCACGGCCCACTTCCACGGCCAGTTGTCCAGGTCCTGCGAGAACAGCCCCAGGTTCGCGCTAAAGCTATACTGCATGCGCGCCCCGATACACAGCGTGGTGAAGATCGTGGCCAGCAGAAGCAGCGCATGCAGCCAGTAGCGCCGCTTCGGCGGATAAATCAGAAGGACCCTGACTTCCTGGCGTTCAGGATCGTAGACGTGGTATTCCTGCGGGGACTGGTCCGGCATGAACTGTGGCCTTCTTCGCGCAGCAAGCCAACTGCGGGGGAGGCAATCGCTAGTCGATCGACTGCAACTCCTTCCCCGGTTTGAAGCGTACGGCCTTGCCCGGAGGAATGCTGACCTCAGCGCCGGTGCGCGGGTTGCGCCCGATGCCCGTCTTCCGCGGCCGGACGTTGAACACGCCAAAGCCGCGCAGTTCAATGCGCTCACCCTGGGCCAGCGCCTTCTTCATGCTTTCAAACACCGTTTCCACGGCCGTTTCCGCCTTGGTCTTGGTGATGCCGGTCTTGTTGACCACTTCGTTAATGATATCGAGCTTAATCACGGTTCAGCTCTCCTCAAGTTCCTCAGAAAGGGCGTAACTTGCAGATGCTATGGGACTTCTGCGCGGTTGTCAATGAGCAGTTTCAAGGGGCCCCCGACACGCGCCGGTGTTGCGCGTGGTGGGGCAGACCTATAAGATGGCTTCTTTGCCCCGCAATCAAAACACCAACAATTTCAAGGAAGCTGAGGCCCGATGGCAATCAAAAGTGACCGCTGGATCCGCCGCATGGCGCAGGAACACGGAATGATCAACCCGTTCAACGACCGCCAGGTGCGTGAAGGCGTCATTTCTTACGGCGTCTCCTCTTACGGATACGATCTGCGCGTCGCCGACGAGTTCAAAATCTTTACCAACGTCAACTCCGCCATTGTCGATCCCAAGAATTTCGACGAGCGCTCCTTCGTCAGCGTGCAGGCGCCCTCGGTCCTGGTCCCGCCCAACTCGTTTGCCCTGGCGCGCTCGGTCGAGTACTTCAAGATTCCCCGCGACGTCCTGACCATCTGCGTCGGCAAGTCCACTTATGCCCGCTGCGGCATCATTGTCAACGTTACGCCGTTTGAGCCCGAGTGGGAAGGCTTTGTGACGCTGGAAATCTCCAACTCGACGCCTCTGCCGGCGAAAATATACTCCAACGAAGGCCTCTGCCAGATCCTCTTCTTCCAGGGCGACGAACCCTGCGAGGTCAGCTACAAGGACAAGGCAGGGAAGTACCAGAAGCAAACCGGAATCGTGCTGCCGAAGCTCTAGCTTTTTTCTGGAATTCCGACCCTGAGCGTCCTTTGCGGCCCCCAGAGCACGCCGTCTTTGCGTGCGCTGGGGCGGGAAGGGGAGGAAACCCCTATGCCAATGGTGTCGGTTTCGGCTCCGATCTAAATTCAATCAGCCCTGAATCGCGAGAAACTGAGCGCCAATCAGATCAAATTTCCGCTGGTTTTCCGATCACCCGATCACCAGATGGCCCGATCACCCGATTTCTGTCTGCCCCCCCCGCCCTTTTTCTCAGCCGTGTTGAAAACAAAGCTCAACTCCAAAATCGACGCAAGGGTCACCCTTGGGCCTCGTCTGCGTGACGCTTGGGAGACCCTTGGGTGACCCAAGGGTCTCCCAATCCCAATCCCATCGCAAGTCGGCAGAAGGCCGCACTTTACTGACTCCCCACCCCGGCATAAAGCGTTCGTTGAAAACAAAGACCGCACCTCAATTCGACAGACCTGTCACAGGCCTGTCGAGGGTCCCGCTCGCACGATCTTGGGGCCTTATTTCGTGAGCTGATCGCCTAAAGCTGATCGCTGATCGCTAAGTTTTCAAAGATC
>DASTJB010000018.1:0-15789 GCA_035717005.1 Candidatus Angelobacter sp. | reverse complement strand
GAAATGTTGTCAGCCATAGCAACTCCTGATTTGTTCTTGAGAGAAATTGAATTATACGTGTCACGTACACCGCTTTTCTCGAACGGGTTGGATCCGCGCCGATCCGCGCTAACCCGCGGCAAATCGGGTTTTCCGATGTCCCGATGTTTCGATGTCCCGATTTGCTCTGCGTCCTCTGCGCCCTCTGCGGTGAAATGCTTTGGGCTTGGTTCCCGATGCCCCGATGCTCCGATGTCGGCGATGACAGCGATATCGTGTGATGTCGGCGATGACGCGCGATGACGGCGATTTCAGATGTTCCGATGGCCCGATGGCCCGGTTCTTCCGCTCACCCAATCTCCACCAGCCTCCTCAGCTCAATAACCTCCACCGGACACTCCGGCCAGTTGTGCTCCCAGCACACAATCAGATCGCACTTCCTGGGGTCGTGCTTGTGCGCCAGAAAGTTCCTGCTCTTCCGCTCGAACTCAATCCGTACCAGCTGCAACCGGTCCTCGCCTACCTCGCGCCACGCCTGGCAATCCGGATACGCCGTCTGCACGTGCACAATCATGAAGCCCAATCGCAGCGCCTCTGCGGCAAAAAGCATCATCACTCCGGCCTCATTCACCGGCTTGCACAGCATCGCGCAGCGTCGGATCAGCCGCCCATACACCGGACGGTCTTTCAATATCCTCACTTGTGCACTTTTCTTGTTACGCCGCGGCTTTGTTACCAAATCCATCACATCCTTCCACTGCTCTGCCAGGTGGTTTTCCTCCGCAAATTTCTTCATGCCGGCCGGGACGTGCCGCCAGCGGTCAAACAACCGCTGCAGCGGACGATGCGTGTAAATCCCCAGGCTGTTGTACTCGCGTGCTGTCGGGACCTGCTGGAGTTTGCGCGCTACCCGCGCCCAGTCTTCAAACAGGTCCGCCGGATCAATCGCCCTTCGGCCGTTGACCGACGGAAACCCGGATGCCTCCAGCGCGCGGCTCCACGTCCTGAAATGTTTATAGATCGCCCTTGAGTTGAGCCCGCCGTATTTAATGGCGTCAGCGCCCGAGGGGATCCGTCCCAGCTTCTCTTTGCACGCCACAATGGCCGCAATCACTTGTTCTCTAGTCATGTTTTTGCTCCGAAAATAAAAAAAGCACCGAAATCGGCAGCTTCTGTCTGTTTGTTTTGGGTTTTGGGTTTTGCTCTGGCTAATTGCTAACTGCTAATTGCCAGTTGCTGCGGTTCGTGTCAGGGCCGGGCTGGTAGCCCACACCTTTAGGTGTGGGTGAGCGTAGCGAATTAGGGCCGGAAGGAATAGGAAAAACCTGGGCTTTAGCACCTGAAAAACGAAAACCACCCCGCAGGTGGCTCTCGAAAATGGCTGGATTTTAAAAACGTGCTTTCAGATCAGTGTGATCAGCGCGAATCAGTGGTGAGATTTTTTCCGGCTGATTGCTGAGTGCTGAATGCTGAGTGCTAATCGGGCCGGACGGCCCGATTTTAGATACACCTTCTCCCCGCATGGTGGAGGATTTGTATCGGGACCACAGACGTCGTGTTTCCGTCCCGATCTCCACCCCCGGGTGTCTTACAGGACGCGGTCCCTGCCGTGCCGCATGTGTTTGGCCGTATCAGGTGAAACCTACCGCTCGACTTCCCGCAAAGCGCCGTTTTGAAGGGGCTGCGAGAGCCGCAATCCTACCGTCCCCAGCTGGGGTGCTGGCCTTTGAGCGACCGACGCCGGCGCCGCTCCCGGCGTGTGGAAACCTGTTGGAACTTACCCTGTCAGGCTGAACCACTCGATTCTCAGGTTCTCACAAATTTCGCCGAATGTCAAGCGAAGTAATATGTGCGTTTTCTTCTACTTGGAAAGTGGACCGCAGGCACCGGGGTCCCCAGCGTGCGCCGGTTCTGCGCATGCTGGGGTGGAGGTGCCCTCGCCTGCGATCTCATACCCCGTTTGGCACAGCCGCCGGGGTCCCCAGAACGCGCTGGTTTGCGAGCGTTCTGACATGGAGCCGCCCTCGCCTACGTGCCGAACTCGTGCGGCCCAGCCGCCCTCGGCTGTGCTCGGCCGTGCTCCTTCGCTCACACGGCGCTCAGCGCCGGAGGCGCGCCGAGAAGTTAGCCCAGCGCGTGAGCGCTGGGTACGCTTCCCAAAAAGTTGAGAGCCCCGTAGGGGCGACACAAAGGCTGTTGTACGATCTTCAATTTTGACAATTCCGGTGATTTCGACAATCTCCCGTACCACTTGACCTCCACCCGTATTTCTGCAAACATAGAAATATGCCGAGAGCCACCGCTGACCAGACCGCCAAGTTCGCCGACATGTTCTCCGCCATGGGACAGGAGCCAAGGCTCCGCATCATGCAACTCCTCCTCTCCGCCCATCCCGAGGGGCTGGTCGTCGGCGAGATTCAAAATGAACTCGAAATCCCCAACTCCACCCTTTCGCACCACCTCGACAAGCTGAAAAACGAAGGCCTCGTTCGCGTGCAGCGCGAGAGCACCTTTCTCCGCTACACCGCCAACACTGGAGCCTTGCAGGAGCTATTGCAGTTCCTCTACGCCGAGTGCTGTACCCGCAACCAGGCAGTCAAACCGCAGAGCATTATTCAAATCTGCAAGTAGGAGACTTACGAATGGCAGACATCAAGGAAGTGGTAAAAGAAAAGTACGGACAGGCCGCTCTGCGCGTCACCAGCGGCGGAAGTTCCTGCTGTGGCGCCAATGCAGCTGCGCCCGGCAGTTGTGACCCGATTACTTCAAATCTGTATGACGTTACCCAGATCGGCCAACTCCCCCAGGAAGCAATCCTGGCCTCTCTGGGATGCGGCAACCCTACAGCGCTCGCCCAGCTCAATCCCGGTGAAGTCGTCCTCGATCTTGGCTCCGGCGGCGGCATTGACGTTCTCCTCTCGGCGCGCCGCGTCGGCCCCAAGGGAAAAGCCTACGGCCTCGATATGACCGACGAAATGCTTGCCCTCGCCAATGAGAACAAGCGCAAGTCAGGCCTGGAAAACGTGGAATTCCTGAGAGGCGAGATCGAAAGCATCCCTCTGCCCGAGAACTCGGTTGACGTCATCATCTCCAACTGCGTCATCAATCTTTCCGCCGACAAAGACAAGGTCCTCCGCGAGGCATTTCGCGTGTTGAAGCCCGGCGGGCGCTTTGCCGTTTCCGACGTCGTAACCACAGGCGAAATCGCTCCCGACGTCCAAAAGAGTGTTCTCCTCTGGGTTGGCTGCATCGCCGGCGCTCTCCAGGATGTCGACTATCGCCAGAAACTGGCCAATGCCGGTTTTGAGCGGATCGAGATTGAGCCGACTCGCGTTTACCGCGCCCAGGATGCGCGCGACATTCTTGCCGCCGAAGGGATTGACGCCGACGCGATCGCTCCGCAGGTCGACGGCAAATTCATGAGCGCCTTTATCCGCGCCGTGAAGCCGCTGAAAGCGAAATCCTGCTGCGGCCCGGCTTGCTGCAACTGAGAAGGCGCAGCGCGACCATAAAGAATCTTCCAGCGGTAAAGGTGAGATCACTCCCCCGCTCACCCTACCTCTGAAACCTCTGCACGTCTTCGACCTTGCCGCTGGTATCGATGTAGACCATCAGGTAGTCGCCATAAACCAGCTGCTTGCCGCCGCGCCCCCAGTCGTTTTCTCGCTCCGGGTAGCCGATGGCCCAGTGCACCGCCATCTCCTTCATTCCAATAGCAACTGTCCGGTTCTTCACCCCGTAGATGTCCTGCGGGCTGAAGAACTTGGGGATCTCCGGCTCCAGGTTGCTGCCGTAGCAAGTGCCGCCGTCAGCGGCCATCAGGGCCAGTGCCTGCGTTTTGCTCGGCAGCTCCAGCTTCACGATCGCGCAATGCGCCTGCTCGTTCCATTTTGCAGCCAGAACATGCAGCGGCTCAAGGAATGGAGGGCTCATGCGGTTCGCCGGCTGCATCTCTGCCAGCGTGACGTCGCTCCGGTAAATGCTGGAAAGCGCCGTGGCATAGAAATCGCGGCCCACCAGCCTCTCGGTTTTTTCCAGGTTCGCTTTGTTCTGGTCTTCCAGTTTGGCCAGATCTTCCGGCAACAGCAGATCGTACGCGGCAGCCTGCAGCGTTTCCTTGTTGATCGCCACCAGGCCGTCTTCAAATTTCACGACGATGTCAAAATCGTCGGCTCCCGGCGGGCGCGTATTGATGACCTCGCCCATGGCGTTGACTTTTTGCGTTGTGGCGCGACGCGCACTGTCTTCAGTTTCCTGAACGGCTATGACCGTCGCCTTTTTCCCGACATATTTGTCCGGAATGAAATCGAATACGCTCTTGCTCTTATATCCTGACGCATCTTTCACCGCGACGCGAAACGCCGCGCTCTTCACCACCACCGGCTTGTCGAGATATCTGGTTTTGGCCTGGTCGATAGGATCGGCCGCCGAGCACACGCCCACCAGTAAAACAATCCACAGGAAATGCTTCATCAATCGCCCTCCGCGCGCCATATCCTAACATGCGTCAAAGGGCTTCGAACCACCCATTATTTTCAATCCTGAGCGTGTTGGCAGGAATCGATTCGCTTCTGCGGCTGAGTCGGAACTTTGATCAATCTGCGCTCATCTGCGTAAATCTGCGGCGAAAAATCCTACTCCAGGCCCCCGTAAACCAGCTTCCCGCCCAGGAACGTCGCCTCGACTTTCACGTTCCTGATCGCCGCCGGCGGGATCTTGAAGATGTCGTCCGAAAGCACCACGAAATCCGCCAGCTTGCCCGGCGTGATGGAGCCTTTTTCTTTTTCCTGAAATTCGGCGTAGGCAGAGCCCATGGTGTATGCCTCGATCGCCTCTCTCACCGTCAGCTTCTGTTCCGGGACCCAGCCGTTCGGCGTCTTGCCGTCGAGCGTGGCCCGTGTGACCGCGGCGTAGATGGTCCACATGGGGCTGAGCGGCGCCACGGACCAGTCCGTTCCAAAGGCCAGGCGCACGCCGTTATCGAGGAAGGTGCGAAACGCATAGGTGCGCTTGATGCGCTCCGGGCCGATGCGGGTCTCCGCCCAGCGCCCATCGTCGATCGCGTGATACGGCTGCACCGAGGCGATCACGCCCAGCTTCGCGTAGCGCGCAAAATCCTTCGCCGCCATGTGCTGTGAATGCTCGATGCGCCAGCGCCGGTCGCGCTTCCCGTTTGTCTTTTCTATCTGCTCATAAATATCGAGGATCATCGATATGGCGCGGTCGCCAATCGCGTGCACGCAGAGCTGCAAGCCCGCGGCGTCGGCGCCGCGCAGCCGCTGTTGCATCGCCGTGACCGGATGCATCTCGTCGCTCAGCAGGCCGTGCGAGTTCGGCGCGTCGGTGTACGCATCAAAAAAATACGCCGTCTCCGACCCCAGCGAGCCGTCGGCGTAGCCCTTCACCGCGCCCATGCGCAGCATCGAATCGCCGAAGCCGCGGCGAATCCCGATTTTGGCCTGGTCTTTCCATACCGTCTCCAGTGGCGCGGCGTAGATGCGCACGGTAAGCGCATGTTGCTCGTCAAGCTCGGCGTAGGCCTTCACGTCGTCGTAAGACGGATTCATGTCCTGCACGCTGGTCACGCCCAGTGAAGCCGCGTGGTCCATCGCCTGATGAATGGCGCGCATGCGGTGTGCCGGCGTCATTGCGGGCATCACCTTGTTCACCAGCTCCTGCGCCGCGTCGCGCAGCACCCCCGTGGGATTACCCTGCGCATCGCGGACAATCTGCCCGCCCGCCGGATCCGCCGTCTTAGCGGTGATTCCGGCCAGCTTCAGCGTCACCGAGTTTGCCAGCGACTCGTGCCCGTCATACCGATTCACCCATACCGGCGTCTCCGGCGTGACGGGATCGACCAGCTCTTTTGTCGGCAAGTTCGCCGGCGACCACTTTTGTTCGTCCCAGTCCCCGCCGGTGACCCACTCGCCCTTCGGCGTCTTCTTCGCGCGCTCGCCAATCCGCCGGGCAAACTCTTCCGGCGTGGCCGCATCTTTGAGCTGCACCTGCTGCAAATGGTCTCCGCCGTCGACGAAGTGCACGTGCGCGTCATTGAATCCGGGCAGCAGCAGCTTGCCTTGCGCGTCGAAGACTTTGGTCTGCGGCCCGTGCCACGCATCCACCTCGGCCGCGCTGCCCACGGCGACAATGCGCTCGCCCAGCACCGCCAGCGCCTCCGCGTTCGGCCGCGTCTTGTCGACGGTATAAATTTTCGCGTTGGTAATGATGAGATCGGCCGACGGCTTTGCCTGGCCAGAAGCCAGACCGCCGCCAATCAGAGCAATGAGCACGTACATCGAGATGCTCTGGGAAATCCTGGCAATTTTTGGCACTTTCGGCATTTCTGGCAATGTCCTATCGCTCTCCCCACTTCAGCTTCGTCCGCAGCACGTCGTAGAACGAGCGACTGGTGAGCTTGAACAGCTTGACCTGGCAGTCGGACTTCGAGCACTCCACCACGTCCCCCTCGCCCAGCGGAATGCCCTCCTGCCCATCGACCGTCAGATACGCCCGTTCGCGCGAGACGATCAGCCGCGCCTCTATGATCGCCGTCTCGTGTACCACCAGCGGCCGGTTCGTGAGCGCGTGAGAAGCCACCGGCGTCACGACGAAGCCCGGCACATCGGGAGACAGAATCGGGCCACCGGCTGCGAGCGAATAGGCCGTCGAGCCGGTCGGCGTGGCGATGATCAGCCCGTCCGCTTTGTAATTCGAAACAAAATTTCCGTTCACGCGCAGCTCGAAGTCAGTGATGCGCGCCACTGCGCTCTGGTTCATCACCACCTCGTTCAGCGCGTCGTAGCTGGCCACGCACTTCCCTTCCCGTTTCACCTGGCAGTGGATCATGGTGCGCGGCGTGATTTCACAGCGGCCGGCGTCCACATCTTCGAGCGCGCGCTCGATCTCCTCCTGCTTTACTTCGGTCAGAAATCCCAGAGAGCCCAGGTTCACGCCCAGAATGGGAATGCCGGCCCGCGCAACCTGGCGCGCCGTCGAGAGCAACGTCCCGTCGCCGCCCAGCACGATCACGAAGTCCGGCCGCGCACGCACCAGGTCTTCCCTTTCCACCATTTCGCATTCGGGGATGAACTCGCGGCCCACGGCATCGACCGTGACGATGTAGCCGTGCCCGCGCAGCCAGCCCGCCACCTGTTGCGTCACCGCGCCCAGGTCGGGCTTGCCCTGCTTGGAGATGATGGCTGCTTTCTTCATTAGAATTCCGCGTGCAGCAGAAACTCGCGGTTGCCCTCCGCGCCCAGAATGGGCGAGTCCATCAATTCTATGTTGCGGCCACCCAGCGCTTCCACTTTTTGCCGGACCTTGAGCACAGCGCTCTGCTGCGCCTGCTCGTCTTTCACGATACCGCCCTTGCCGACGTGCTCTCGCCCGGCCTCAAACTGCGGCTTGATCAGCACCACGATCTCACGTTTTGGCTGGACCATGCCGCCGCGCGAGCCGAACGCCGACTCCAGCACCGCTGGGAGCACGAGTGTAACAGAGATGAACGATACATCGAGGGCGACGAAGCTGACCGGAGCGCTCGCCTGCCTTGCGCTGCTTTGCGCATCATTCACAGCTTCGCGCGTGAGATAGCGCGCATTGGTTTTCTCCAACAGCTTGACGCGCGGATCGGAGCGCAGTCGCGCCGCAATCTGGCCGTATCCCGTGTCAATCGCGATCACCTCAGCCGCGCCGTGCTGCAACATGCAGTCAGTAAAGCCGCCGGTGGAGGCACCCACGTCCATGCAGGTGCGCCCGCTGAGGTCGATCTTCCAATTCTCAAGCGCCGCTTCCAGCTTGAGCCCGCCGCGGCCCACGTATCTCAGGTCGTCGCCCAGCAGCCGGATTTCGGCATCCTGCTCCACTCCGGCGCCGGCTTTTTCGATCTTTTGTGCGTTTACGAGCACGCGTCCGGCCAGCACCAGCGCCTGCGCGCGCTCGCGCGAGGGCGCCAGGCCGCGCTCCACCAGGAGCTTGTCAATCCGGACCTTCATTCCATCATTATTGTAAGGTGTTGCAGACGATAGAAGCGGCCCGCAAAAGCTGCCCTGCCAGGCATGTGTTGTCCGTTGAAGGCCGCCATCATAGTCCGTGCGACAGCGCGGTGCAATCACATTCTTGGTGGATAGTGAAGAGAACTTCATCCCGATATAAAAATTCATCTCCCATTAACATCCGCACCTCAGCGTGTGCAAAGCGTAAAAACCTGCAGCCGATCTGCGCTTGCTGGCGCAACACGTCTCTTTTCCACATTGTTTTTCACCGAGTTGTTGAAAAAGCGGACCAGAAATGGAAGTGAACTTGCCCTTCGACAGTCGACTCCGTTCGAATTCAAACATTGCGCACCGATTCGCGGCTCAAACACGCTCCATCCTGCGCCGATCAGCTAAAATGAATCTCATCCACATTCGAGCATGTCCCGCAAAAAGAAAAACGCCATCACTCAACCCAGGAAATCCGGCGGCAAAAAGAAGGCTGTCGCGGCTCGATCTTTGTCCCGTTCCACGGCTGAAATCCAGCCCAGCGCCGCGCCGGCGGCCGTTTTGGACGAACCAAAGCTTCAGCACCTTTATTCCTCCATGCTGAAGTGCCAAATGCTCTGCCGGATAGCGCAGGAAATTGCAGCTCCGCAGCAGATCGTTGCAGGTCGTGAGGCTGTGCTGGCCGGCGCACTCACCCACTCGCGCCGCGATGATTACGTGGCGACCTCGCAAAATGCCGTGCTGGCTGCCCTGCTTCGCGGTGACCAGCCCAGCTCACTCCTGGCGCAACTGTTTTCACAGGATGCCGGGCCGAACGCACCACCGCAAGCCACTCCCGGTCAGCTTGCATTGATCAAAGCCATGGGAGCTTCCCGCGACCTGCTGGGCAGCGGAAGAGTGGCGCTGGCTTTCTGCGGAGCAGATCCGGCGGCCCTGAGTTTTCAAAAAGAGGCTCTGGCGCTTGCCGCGAAACACAAAGCGCCGGTGGTCTGCCTGATCGAAACAACGCTCTCGTCTCTCGACGCTGAAAATCAGGCCAGCAAGAGGAAGACGAAACGCGCGGAGCCACAGTTCCCGGTCATCGTGGTGGACGGCGCCGACGTGGTTGCGATCTTCCGCGTGGTGCAGGAAGCAGTGCGCCGCGCCCGCCATGGCCAGGGCCCGTCTCTGGTTGAATGCGTGATGCCGGACCAGGGAACTGCGGACCCGCTGGTATTCATCGAGCAATATCTGCGCCGCAAGAATCTATGGTCAGACGAGTGGCAGAGAGGAATTGCCGACGAGTTTGCAGCTCAACTCGATCGAGCACTGCCCTTCATGCCAACCCAGCAGCCAGGTAAGTGAAACCCGCAATTCCTTCAGAATGCGAGTGACCGCTCAAATCATTAATAAAAATAAACATTTTCCGGGTTCGTTCCATGTTTTCTCATGTGGAAATTGAGCGATTTTCGCGTCATACTATAAAGATATGAATGCCAAACCTGCCGCAGCGTTAGAACCTGATTATGACGAAATAGGGGAGTGGATTGAGGCCTTTGACGAGGTCGTCGACCAGGAAGGCCCCGGTCAGGGTACCCGCCTTCTGGATGCGCTTACCAGGCGCGCACGCCAGCACGGCGTAGACGTCCCGGTCCAGCTGAACACGCCGTATGTGAATACGATTCCCGTAGCTGAGGAAGCGCCTTATCCGGGCGATCGCCAGATGGAGCGCCGCATCAAGAGCCTGATCCGCTGGAACGCGATGGCGATGGTGCATCGCCAGAACAAGAAAGATCCCGGAATCGGCGGGCACATTTCGACCTACTCCTCTCTGGCCACGCTGCTTGAAGTCGGTTACAACCATTTCTTTCACGCCAACCACGGCAACGAGCCGGGCGACTTCGTTTACTTTCAGGGACACGCCTCACCGGGCGTTTACGCGCGGGCATTTCTGGAAGGCCGGCTTACGCAGGAGCAGGTGGAGAACTATCGCCATGAGCTGCGCGACAAGCCGGGCCTGTCGTCCTATCCGCATCCATGGCTGATGCCAAGTTTCTGGCGCTTCCCCACTGTCTCCATGGGACTGGGACCGCTGAACGCCATTTACCAGGCGCGTTTCATGCGCTATCTGGAGAATCGCGGCTTGATCAAACCGACGCCGCGCAAAGTGTGGGCCTTCGTGGGCGATGGTGAAACCGACGAGCCGGAAGTCCTGGGCTCGCAGTTGACACTCGCGGCGCGCGAGAAGCTGGACAACCTGATCTTCGTGGTCAACTGCAACCTGCAGCGGCTCGATGGACCGGTCCGCGGCAACGGCAAGATCGTCAACGAACTTGAAGCCGCCTTCCGCGGCACCGGGTGGAACGTGATCAAGGTGCTCTGGGGCTCCGGCTGGGACGAGCTCCTGGCCCGCGACCACTCCGGCATGCTGGTCAAGCGCATGGAAGAGTGCGTCGACGGCGAATATCAGGCCTTCAAGGCCAAAGACGGCGCTTACGTGCGCAAAGAGTTCTTCGGCAAATATCCGGAGACGGCGGCGCTGGTGGCTGACTGGACCGACGACGAGATCTTCCGCCTGCAGCGTGGCGGCCTCGATCCCCAGAAAGTCTACAACGCCTACAAGCGCGCGGTGGAGCACAAGGGCGGGCCTACAGTAATCCTGGCCAAGACGATCAAGGGCTACGGTCTCGGCTCGGCGCAGGCACGCAACGCTACCCATCAGGAAAAGAAGATGACGGACGAGGCGCTCACCGCGTTTCGGTCGCGGTTTGAGATTCCCATCCCCGATAAATCTGCCACAGAAGGTTCGCTCTATCGTCCACCTGAGGACAGCCCGGAAATCCAGTACATGCTGGAGCGCCGCAAAGAGCTGGGCGGGTTCATGCCCAAGCGCGACGCCCGAAAGGGTGTGCGCGGCTTTGAAGCGCCTGCGCTCGACGTGTTCAAGGAATCGCTGGAAGGCTCGCGCGGACGCGCTGTCTCAACGACCATGGGCTTCGTCAGCATGCTGCGAAATCTGATGAAAGACCCGAAGGTCGGCAAGCTGGTGGTGCCGATTATCCCTGACGAGGCGCGCACCTTCGGCATGGAGTCGATTATCCGGCAGGTAGGCATTTATGCCAGCCAGGGACAACTCTACAAACCGCACGATGTCGACATGCTGCTCTATTATCGCGAGGCCAAAGACGGGCAGATCCTGGAAGAAGGCATCACTGAAGCCGGTTCTATGGCGTCGATGACGGCCGCGGGCACCGCGTATAGCAACTATCGCGTGCCCATGATTCCCTTCTTTACTTATTACTCCATGTTCGGCTTCCAGCGCGTGGGCGACCTCATCTGGGCGTTTGCTGATGCGCGCGGCAAGGGCTTTCTCATGGGCGGCACAGCCGGACGCACCACGCTGCTGGGCGAAGGTCTCCAGCACCAGGACGGACACAGCACGCTGGTCGCCAGCACCGTGCCGACCTGCGCAAACTATGATCCGGCGTTCGTGTATGAGATCGCGGTGATCGTGCAGGACGGCATTCGCCGCATGTATCAGGAAGGCGAAGACCGCTTCTACTACATCATGATCTACAACGAAGATTACGCCATGCCGGAAATGCCCAAAGGCGTGGAAGAAGGGATCATCAAAGGCATTTACAAATTCAAAGCCGCTGATGGCAAGAAGGCTGACGTGCACCTGTTCGGCAGCGGCACGATTCTCAACGAGGCTTTGGCCGCGCAGCAAATACTCTCCGACAAATACGGCGTTCAGGCCGATGTCTGGAGCGTGACCAGCTACAACGAGCTGCGCCGCGAGGCGCTTGCCGTGGAGCGCTGGAATCGCCTGCACCCGGCGGAGAAAGCGAAACAACCATACATCGTCAATACGCTGGCGAAAGAGAAGGCTGATGGGCCAATCGTTGCGGCGTCGGATTACATGAAGGCCATTCCCGATCAGCTTGCCCCGTGGCTGGGCACGCGCCTGGTAACACTGGGGACCGATGGCTTTGGCCGCAGCGACAACCGCGCGCATCTGCGCCGGCACTTCGAGATCAACGCTGAGTCGATCGCGACCGCGGCGCTCTCTCGCCTCGCGCGCGACGGCAAGTTCGACGCTAAGAAGGCCCAAAAAGCCTTTGCGGATCTGGGAGTCGATCAGGAGAAGGTGGATCCTGCCCGGGCATAAAGATTCAGCAAGGAAAATTGATAAGGCCTCACAAGGCATCAGTTTTGTGTGGCCTTATTATTTGCGACGAATTCTTCGGCGTGCCGTGGTTGGAATGGTTTCTCCCGGCTTAATCACATGCGCTGATAAGCGATGTGGCGGGAAGTCTTTCATATTCAGGGTGACGATGAAATCAGCCTTGCCAGTTTCAGCACATGCGCAAAAGTAGTCGTCTCCGGGATCGGGCGAAACTCCCGGAAGCTCGGATGCGTAGATCAGTTCTGCTTCCTGGCGGAGAAGATTAATCAATCTACCAATGAGTGGGCCACGAACTCCCAGGCTCGCCATTACCCGCTTATATTCAAGAAGAATCTCTTCGCTCACGAGCCAAACAAAGGTGTCCTCCTCAATCCAATCCCGGAGTAGCCGGGCGCTCGCATTCTTCAGCTTGATCTGGGGCTTTTTCAGTCCCGCAATTCCCGCGACCAGGACTGATGTATCGACGATTCCTCTAGGCCGTTTTCTCTTTTGTGATAGCAATAACGGAGATCTCCGGCCGCTTTTTTCGTGCAGTACGGTGCTCGCGAACGGACTTTAGGATTTGCTCTTCCGAAACGTTACTCAAATCGGCAGCGGCCTGTTGCATGTTCCGCAACAATTCTCTCTTCCATCCCGCTCTTTTGCGTCCCTTCGGCAGGTCTTTCACGGCCGCTGCCGCGGGAAGTTTACTTTCCAATTCCTGCGCCAGAGAGCGAACCGGTATGATGATCTCCACGGCGTCCGTGCCGTTCGCCGGCCGGGAGCGCAAACAAATATCCGTCCAATTCCCAGGCTCGCTCTTCAAGCTCTGGGAACAGGCCTGCGTGAATCGGGCCAACAAGTCACTTGAGCTGCCGAGCGAGTCTTTGAGATAAAACGCTACCTTTGCTGTCAGCAGGACGTTGGCATCGAACCAGCAAATATTTCTGCGTCGCACGGGACGAACGACTCCCATCTGAACTAAATTCTGCAGATCCTTAGGTGATACCCCGAGTAAAGCACTGGCCTGCTTGAGTTTCAGGTTTACATTCTCCATTATGATCTAAAGTTTAGATCATAATTATTGAAAATACAATACGTCAAAACTGGCCCCCTGGCAGCTCAAAAGATGCATTGAGCGCAAGTCACTCAACTTTCCCTCTTGACACCCTAGGGCTTTATTCCTATAATTAGCACTCGATAGGACGGAGTGCTAGCAGCTCCTGTCTTCGATCATCCGCAAGACAGCCTTTGTAAAACCCCACTTTAAAGCAGTTTCGAAAGGAGCAGTTCGCATGGCGCAGAAGTTGACCCCGTTGCATGACCGCGTTCTTATCCGCCGGATCCAGGAAGCGGAGACCGTACGTGGTGGAATCATCATCCCCGACACCGCGAAAGAGAAGCCCCAGGAGGGCATCGTGATCGCGGCGGGAACCGGCAAATACGACAAAGGACAGCATGTTCCCCTGGCAGTGAAAGAGGGTGACCGCGTCCTGTTCGGCAAATACTCCGGATCGGAAATCAAGATTGACGGCGAAGATTTCCTGATCATGAAGGAAGACGAAATCCTCGGCATCCTGAGCGGTGCAGGCAAGAGCGCGGAGAAACCGGAGAAAGCCGGAGCCGCAAGACGGTAACGAGCAGCTGGCACCTGGCAACTAGCCCAGCCTGATTTTGCTAATTGCCAAATTGCTTGCCAGCCAAACCAAGTTTTTGAACCAAGAATTTGCCGTGAGAAGCGGCGTGAAATCTCGATAGGAGACATGAGCAATGCCTAAAGTAATTGTGCACGGTGCGGAATCCCGCCAGGCGATTCTGCGCGGAGTGAATGTACTGGCAGATGCAGTAAAGGTGACGCTGGGCCCCCGGGGCCGCAACGTCGTAATCAACAAGAAGTTCGGCTCTCCGGTC
Source organism: Candidatus Angelobacter sp. (assembly GCA_035717005.1). Lineage (GTDB taxonomy): Bacteria > Acidobacteriota > Terriglobia > Terriglobales > Acidobacteriaceae > Angelobacter. The sequence continues at coordinate 1,770 of DASTJB010000018.1, read as the reverse complement.
ATCACCAAGGACGGCGTGACCGTGGCCAAGGAAATCGAGCTGGGCGATCATCTTGAGAACATGGGCGCGCAGATGGTGCGCGAAGTCGCCAGCAAGACGAGTGACGTGGCCGGCGACGGCACCACCACCGCGACCGTACTGGCCCAGGCCATCTATCGCGATGGCGTCAAGAGCGTGGCTGCCGGAGCCAATCCGATGGCACTCAAGCGCGGCATCGAAAAGGCCGTGGCTGCCATCTGCGGCACCACCGCCAAGGACGGCGAGCGCAGCAAGGGCTTCCTCGACGGACTTTCCAAGCCGGTCAGCGGCGACATGATTGCCCAGGTGGGCACCATCTCCGCCAATAACGACGACACCATCGGCCGCATCATTGCCGAGGCCATGAAGAAGGTCGGCAAGGACGGCGTGATCACCGTGGAAGAGTCGCGCACCATGGAGACCAGCCTGGAAGTCGTGGAAGGAATGCAGTTTGACCGCGGCTACCTCTCGCCCTACTTCGTGACCGACCCCGAGCGCATGGAAGCCGTTCTGGACGACGCGCTCATCCTCATCAATGAAAAGAAGATCAGCACCATGAAGGACCTGCTCCCGATACTGGAGCAGGTGGCCAAGCAGGGCCGTCCACTGCTCATCATCGCGGAAGACGTCGATGGCGAAGCGCTGGCGACTCTGGTCGTTAACAAGCTGCGCGGCACGCTGCAGGTTTGCGCCGTGAAGGCGCCGGGCTTCGGCGATCGCCGCAAGGCCATGCTGCAGGACATCGCAATCCTGACCGGCGGCAAGGCGATCACGGAAGACCTCGGCATTAAGCTCGAAAACATCGAGCTGGCTGACCTGGGCAAGGCCAAGAAGATCACGGTGGACAAGGACAACACCACGATCGTCGAAGGCAAGGGCAAGGGCGGCGAGATCGAAGGCCGCGTGCGCGAGATCCGCAGCCAGTCCGAGAAGGCCACCAGCGACTACGACCGCGAGAAACTGCAGGAGCGGCTGGCCAAGCTGGTCGGCGGCGTTGCCGTCATCAAAGTCGGCGCCGCGACTGAAACTGAAATGAAGGAAAAGAAAGCCCGTGTGGAAGACGCGATGCACGCGACCCGCGCTGCCGTGGAAGAAGGCATAGTCCCCGGCGGAGGCGTGGCCCTGGTGCGTTGCCAGTCCGCACTCGAAGAACTCAAGCTGAAGCATGAGGACGAGCGGACCGGCGCGGAGATCGTTCGCCGCGCGCTCGAAGAGCCGTTGCGCCAGATCGTGGCCAACTCCGGCGAAGAGGGCGCAATCGTGGTGGGCAAGATCCGCGAGTCCAAGGACCAGAACTTCGGCTACAACGCTCAGACCGACAAGTTCGAAGACCTGGTCAAGGCCGGCGTGATCGATCCTACCAAGGTGACCCGCACCGCCCTTCAGAACGCGGCTTCCATTGCTGCGCTCATGCTGACCACCGAAGCCCTGGTCTCCGATGTGCCGGAAGACAAGAAAGCTCCGGCCGGCGGCGGCGAGCACGGTGGCGGATATCCCGGAATGTAATTCGACTCAAGCTGTACGCTCCTATGAGCAGCCCCTGCAGAAATGCAGGGGCTGCTTCTTTTTCTGTCGCTTCGCTCCAAGGCTTTTTCTGTCGCTTTGCTCCAAGGCTTTTTCTGTCGCTACGCTCCAAGGCTTTTTCTGTCGCTACGCTCCAAACCGCCGTGTGCTTCGCCTGTGCATGCATTCAATTGCTTTTGTAGAAGGGGCTTGGCCTGTTCTTCACCCTTGAAAGGTCGCAAACACGTC
>DASTJB010000017.1:0-4151 GCA_035717005.1 Candidatus Angelobacter sp. | reverse complement strand
GGTAAGCAGCGCCGGCCCTGAGGCCATCCGTCTCCACCTCATCAAAGGCGAGACTCATGACACCAACTCGCGCACCCCGGACCAGTACACCATCACCACCTTTGAAGAAACTGACATCGCCATCAGCCTGCCGCCGGTGGTCAAACCGGCGCAGGAGACCGTGCCGGTGGCGCAGCTCAGCACGCCGGAACTCTTCCGCCAGAAATACAACTCCAACAAAGAGCTGGCGCGCTGGTACTGGATCGAATTCAACCGCCGCCTGGCTCTGCCCACAGCATGCCTGGTGCTGGTCCTGATCGGCATTCCGCTGGGGCTTTCGGCCAAGAAGGGCGGCAAAGGTGCGGGCTTTGTCCTGACCATCATCCTGGTCTTCATTTATTACTTCCTCTCGATTCTCGGCGTCTCTCTGGCGCGCGGCGGCAAGCTCTCGCCGGTGCTTGGCGTCTGGATGGCCAATCTCATCTTCGCCGTCATTGGCCTGCTCCTGCTCTGGCGCACGGACAAGCTGCCAATTGAGCTTGGCCTGGGCCAGATGTTGATCGGACAAGCGAGAGAATCTTTCTCCACGATCTTTGCCGGAAAATCCGAGGAAGCAACCAACGGCCGCCGGCGCTCGCGCCTCTTCAGCACGCGCTTTCCGCTCATCCTCGACGATTACGTTCTACGCAGCTTTCTGGGATATCTGGCTCTGATCATCTCCAGCATGCTGGTCCTCTTCCTGGTGTTTACCTATTTCGAGCTGCTCTCTGACATCGTTCGCAAGAAGATTCCTTTCCTCACGCAGGCAGAATATCTGCTGAACTTCGTTCCTTCGGTGCTCTACCAGATCACGCCGCTGGCCGTGCTGCTCACCGTGCTGGTGATGTTCGGGATCATGCAGAAGACCAACGAGATTACGGCCATGAAAGCCACCGGCGTCAGCATCTACCGCACAGTGGTGCCGATTCTGGTGATCGCCACCAGCCTTGCGGCCGGGCTCTTTTTGCTCGACCAGTGGTACCTGCCCTACGCCAACAAGCGCGTAGAAACGCTGAAAAGCTTCATCAAAGGCAAGCCGGCGCAAACCTATCTGCGGGCCGACCGCAAATGGATTTTCGGCGAGAGCCGCAAATTGCCCGACGGCACGCGCGAGAATCGCAAGATCTACTACTACGAAGCCTTCGATCCTGACCGCAACAACTTCGCCAGCGTCTCGGCGTTTGAGCTTGATCCCCGCTCCTTTCAGATCGTGAAGCGCGTCTACGCTACGCGCGCCCGATGGGCCGACCATCTGCAGAAATGGGCGTTCGAAAACGGCTGGGAGCGCTCCTGGAACAATTCTGCCGCAGGCGATCTGCATGAAGATCTCCGCAAATTCGACGTAAGCACATTTGCTGAACTCAACGAGCCGCCGACCTACTTCAAGAAAGAAGTCCTGCAATCACAAGAGATGAACTACGACGAGCTGCGCCGCTACATCAACGATCTCCAGCAGGGCGGCTTTGACGTGGTGCGGTTGCGCGTCCAGTTGCAGAAGAAGATCGCCTATCCGTTGATTACGCTGGTCATGGGCATCATCGCCGTGCCGTTCGCGCTGAGCGGCGGCCGCCGCGGGGCGCTGGGCGGCGTGGTGGTGGCTTTGATCATCGGCGTGGTTTATTTCCTGACCTCAGGCCTGTTCGAGGCCATGGGCAACGTCAGCCAGCTTCCGCCGCTGATCGCCGCCTGGAGCCCGGATTTGATCTTCGGACTGACGGGGGGGTATTTGATATTGAAGACGCCGTCGTGACGGATTGCCAAAATCGCCCGAGTTGCCAAAATTGACGATTGCGAGCGGCTCAAGGCGACTTCTCGATTCATGCCGCCGAGAACTTGTCATGGTGAGCAAGCCCGAGTGAGCCTTGCGAACGAGGGCGCGCCGAACCATCCCGAGAATGCTTACGGCGCCCATGCCGATTCAGGGAGTTCTCTTGAGAAGGCACCCCTTATCCCTCCAGCGATCCCCATTTCTAAAGGACTTACTCGATTCATCCCCACTGATCCCCAGAGTGGGTTTGTTGAAACAAAGAAGCTTAACCTGATTCATCCCCAGATGGATCCCCAGCGACCACTCCTCGAAGCTCTTGAGTTAATGCTTAAGTAAACTTTCCGCCTCACCCCACCCCCCCTTCGACACCGTTGTTGAAAACAAAGGCTAAAACACAATTCGACAGGCCTGTGACCGAACGGTCGAAGCCTCCTTTCCGCTCTCTTTTGACCTCGAATCGCGTTCATTTCTTTTGACGCCGCTGGATATGATTTTTACTCTTTGGTTAATACCTAGCCAATTAAGTTGTCAAAGAACGACCCTGACTCATCGCCAGCAGCACTGGGCTGTAATGCATTTTACGTCATTTGTTCGCCTGTGGTCAAGAGGGATTGATCTGACGCTGGCCGGCAGTTTGGTGTCTAATGCCCCACATGAGACCCGTCACGCTGAAACCCACGGTGAGCTTGCTGGTTTTGGTCTGCGGCATGGCCCTGAGCGGCGCTCCCCAAAAAACAGACAACCCATATCCAAATGAGTTACAGGGCTTCAGATTGTATGCGAAGTTCCTGGCTCCGCTTCGTCCTGGCGTTTCCAGCGAAGACGCAGTTCGCCAGGTCCTCGGCGATACAACCGCGGTCAAGCGAAGTGGCTGGACCATACAACCGTACTACACCGCAATCGGTGGTTCTGTCTCAAGTCCCACGCTTGGTCCTTTATTTGAACTCGCGTTAATACCAGACGCAACAATTCCATTCGCCACGGTTAAGTTTTCATCTGCGTTTACTCACTGCCACGTAGGTGTGTCTGAGGTTAACCTCACTTTCGACGTTTACGAAGACAGGTTTGGGCTCGAGTATTGGCTCGATCCGCGAGGTTCCACACTCGCGAAAATCGTTTACGGGCGCAGGAAACCGCCTCTTCCGACTTATACTTCAGGTAAGAATTTTGACGTTCTCTCTGGCTGCTAACATTTCGCGGAGCGGACGCTTCCAATTCCCTGCTTCCTCGCCCCTGCTAAAATCATCTATTAACCTCAATGGGCAAGAACCTGCGACCGCTGTTTCCTTACCTCAAGAAATATCGCGTCACCCTGTTCTGGGCAGCGATCACGGTCCTGTTCAACAACGGGCTGGCGGTTTTGTCACCGCAGGTGGTGCGGCGCGCGATCGACGACTTCAACCACCACGCTGACGCTCATCGCCGCGTTCTTATTTATGCCCTGCTGCTGGTCGGCCTGGCGCTGACCAAGGGAGTATTTCAGTTCCTGACGCGCTGGCTGGCGATCGGAGTCTCGCGCGAGATCGAATATGACCTGCGCAATGACATGTTCCGCCACCTGGAGTCGCTGAATTACTCCTACTACCAGAAGAACCGAACGGGCGATATCATGGCCCGCGCCACCAATGACCTGAACGCCGTGCGCATGCTTCTGGGTCCGGCGATCATGTACACGGCGAATACGCTGGTCTTCACCGCCGTGGCGCTGGTCTTCATGTGGCAGATCAGCCCCAAGCTAACGCTTTGCGCTTTTGCTCCCCTGCCGATCGCCAGCATCGTGATCCAGTACTTTGGGCGCAAAATCCACGAGCGGTTTGAAAAAGTGCAGGCCCAGTTCTCTGATATCTCAGCGCGCGCCCAGGAGAATTTTTCCGGCGCCCGAGTCATCCGCGCCTACGCCCAGGAAGACGCCGAGGTCGCGCTGTTTGAAACCAGCAATCAGGAATACGTAGAGCGCAGCCTGCCGCTGGCGCGGCTCACGGGCATGCTCTGGCCCACGCTCGAACTCATGCTCGGCGTTGCCGTAGTGCTGGTGCTCTGGATCGGCGGCCGCCAGGTGCTGCTCGGCCGCATGACGCTCGGCGACTTCGTCGCCTTCAACACCTACATCATCATGCTCACCTGGCCGATCATCGCGCTCGGCTGGGTCATCAACATCTTCCAGCGCGGCACCGCGTCCATGGGCCGCATCAATGAGATTCTGGTCGCCACGCCGGAAATCACCGACCACGCAGTGGCTTCCGACCTGGCGGCGGCCAGCACGCTGCGCGGTGAAATCGAATTCCGCCATCTCGACTTCAGTTATAACGGCGTGCCGGTCCTGAAAGACATCAACCTGAAAATCCCTGCGGGCAGCAGCCTGGCC
>DASTJB010000016.1:0-2093 GCA_035717005.1 Candidatus Angelobacter sp. | reverse complement strand
GAACGATCTGGCATCGGCCAAAGAATTGAACCGCCAGGTAAGAAAGGTGCTGGGGGAAAACCAGATCTTCCGCATCGACCATTACCTGGGCAAGGAGACCGTTCAGAACATCCTGGTCTTCCGCTTCGGCAACGGCATTTTTGAGCCCATCTGGAACCGCCGTTACGTCGACCACGTGCAGATCACCGTCGCTGAGACGGTGGGCGTGGAAAAACGCGGCAGCTATTTCGATGTGGCGGGCACGCTGCGTGACATGGTGCCTAATCATCTTTTCCAGTTGTTGTCGCTCACCACCATGGAGCCGCCCATCTCGTTCAGCTCTGATGCGGTGCACGACGAGCAGTCCAAGATCCTCCACGCCATTTCACCCTTTGATGATGCCGATGTCATCCACTGCGCGGTGCGCGGCCAGTATGGCGAAGGGCTGATCAACGGCAATGGCGTGCCTGCTTATCGCCAGGAAGAAGGCGTTCCGCCGGATTCGCGCACCGAGACCTTTGTCGCCATGAAAGTCATGATCGATAACTGGCGCTGGGCCGGTGTTCCTTTCTATGTCCGTACCGGCAAGCGCCTGGCCACGCGCCACTCTGAGATCGCCATACAATTCAAGCGCGCCCCGCTGGTTCTCTTCCGCGACACGCCGGTCAGCAGCCTGGAATCGAACCAGCTCATCGTTCACATCGCGCCCGACGAAGGAATTTCCCTGCGCTTCGGCGCCAAGATTCCCGGCGCGCATATGAAGGTCGGCAGCGTGGAGATGGACTTCAACTATGCCGACTACTTTGGCACCAATCCCAACACGGGCTATGAAGTCCTGCTCTACGACTGCATGATGGGCGACCAGACCCTCTATCAACGCGCGGACATGGTTGAGGCCGCATGGGCCGTCGTCGACCCGATTCTCGAGGTCTGGAAGGCGCTGCCACCGCGCAGCTTTCCCAATTACCCCGCAGGCTCATGGGGTCCGAAAGACGCTGATGAGATCATCAACCGCGACGGCCGAAGCTGGAGACAGATCGCGAAATAGGCTGCTGTCTGAGCGCCGCAGGCCAGAGCCGGCGGTTTGTGACGAAGCGAGAGAAAGTGAAGCGCAGCGAGCCCGACCCGGGGGTAGCCATCAAGCTGTTTTTTGGCTTGATGGGGTGGGAGTACGCTGCGAGCGGAGCTGTTACGGGTGCTGAAACCCTTCTGCCGGGTGAAGCTCGGGAGCGGTTTGGAGGGAAGCGACAGATTTAGCAATGGGAGTTGAAATCAAGATCGTGCCTGACGTTGCCGCGCTCAACCGCGTGGCCGCGGCCGAATTCAAAAGCACGGCGGAATCGGCGATCGCCGAGCATGGTTGGTTCTCCGTCGCGCTCTCCGGCGGCAATACGCCGCGCAGCGTTTATGCGTTGCTGGCCCAGGAAGATAAGGCGAGCCTCGATTGGAGCAGGATCCACATCTTCTTCGGCGACGAGCGCCACGTCCCGCCCGACCACCCCGACAGCAATTATCGAATGGCCAATGAGACGCTCCTTTCAAAGGTGCCGATTCCTCAGGAGAATATTCATCGCGTCCGTGCCGAATCAGATCCTGAATCTGCAGCTAAGGATTATGAAGAACAGCTGCGCGCTGAATTCAAGCTCAAACCGGGCGATCTACCACGCTTTGATCTCATTCTGCTCGGGCTCGGCGATGACGGCCACACCGCTTCTCTCTTCCCCGAAACAGCGGCGCTCAATGAAACTGCGCGCCTCGTCGTTCCCAACTGGGTGGAAAAGCTCAATACCTTCCGCATCACGCTTACCTTACCGGTGCTGAACCACGCTGCTGAGGTGCTTTTCATTGTGTCCGGAGCTGGTAAGGCAGAGATCCTCAAAGCCGTGCTTGGTTCTCCCGGCTCTGCGCAATACCCTTCGCAGCGGGTCAGCCCCCACCATGGCCGGCTGCTCTGGCTGGTTGATCAGGATGCCGCCCGGCTGCTGCCAAAACTTGCTTCCTGACTGCCCTCCTTAATAGCCAACGCCCTCGGTAAGTCCAAAGCAAAGCTAAGGGGCTGAAGGCTAAGAGCCAATGGCTGCCCCTGTTGCTTTTTATTCGTCTTAACGAATAAA
>DASTJB010000015.1:0-10987 GCA_035717005.1 Candidatus Angelobacter sp. | reverse complement strand
TTCAGTGATGACCGAGGTGCCCTGCGCCTGTGTGGCCAGCGTCATGTATTGCGCCTGCATGTCAGTGGGGAAACCGGGGTACTCTTCCGTGTCTACATCAGCGGCGGTGAGCTGGTGGCCGTTGGTGATGCGCATGGAATCCGATGAAGCGGCGATGCTCACACCACATTCTTCCAGCTTTTGTATCAGCGCGCCAAGATGAGTAGGATCGCAGCCGGTGAGGGTGAGGTCACCTCCAGTAAGAACGGCGGCAATAACGAAGGTCCCGGTTTCAATGCGATCAGGAATGATGCGATGCCGCGCGCCGCGCAGTTTCTCCACACCGTGAATGCGAATCGTCGATGTACCAGCGCCTTCGATTTCAGCGCCCATCTTGGTGAGCAGCGCGGCCAGGTCGACGACTTCCGGTTCGCGCGCGCAGTTTTCCATGATTGTCTCGCCGTCGGCGAGAGCGGCGGCCATCATGAGGTCTTCCGTCCCGGTGACGGTGATCTTGTCAAAGATGATGTGCCCACCGCGGAGGCGGTCCGCGGTAGCTTCAATGTAGCCGTGCTCCTGCTTGATGGTTGCGCCAAGCCGCTCCAGGCCTTTGAGATGGAGATCGATGGGGCGCGCGCCGATGGCGCAGCCTCCGGGCTGGGAGACGCGGGCTCGTCCCATTCGCGCAACCAGGGGACCCAGAACCAGGGTGGAAGCACGCATGGTTTTCACGACTTCGTACGTCGCTTCAGGATGGACCAGGTTGCGGCAGGAGATGGTAGTGCGATGCGAGGCGCGGCCGTAGCCCAGCTCAACCTCGGCACCCATGGAGACGAGCAGATTGCGCTCAGTCTGAATGTCGCGGACGTCGGGAATGTTTTCCAGGACCACCGGTTCGTCGGTCAGGATGGCAGCGGCCATGGCGGGCAACGCAGCGTTCTTGGCGCCGCTGATGCGGATGCTGCCTACCAGACGATTGCCACCGCGAATGACGAATTTATCCATAAGACCTTCAGAGCAAGCCGCAAAATCGGCGATCCACGTGCGCGTAACCGGCTTTTTGAATTCTTCGATAGCATCCGGCAGGACGAGCTTGGCCGGATTCGGCCGGCGAACGGGGTTTTTCGGAACAATCTTCATTGTAGTTCACTCGAGGGCGATCGCCTGTCGGACGTTCCCCTTAACGCTCTTGAGTCTTTGTGCTGCTTGTTTCCGGCCTAAACCGGTCTTCAACATGATGAGTGCTACGGCAACTTGGTTATCTGCTGCTTTAAGAGTTTTTGCTGCGGTACTGCGATCCACCCCTGCGGCTTTTTCCAGGATCGCCAGCCCTCGTTCCACCAGCTTGTGGTTCAGCCCCCGGACATGGACCATGAGATTGCCATAGACCAGGCCGAGCCGGGCCATCGCTCCGGTGGAGAGCATGTTGAGGGCCATCTTCTGTGCGGTTCCGGCCTTCATGCGCGTGGAACCGGAAACCGCTTCTGAGCCGACCTCGATCACGATCTCAATATCGGCCAGTTGCCCGAGCTCTGAGCCGCGATTGCAGACCACCGCAACGGTTTTGGCCCCTTTCTTGCGTGCATATTCCAGCGCAGCGACTGTGTACGGAGTACGACCGCTGGCAGCCACCCCAACGACGACGTCTTTCTTGCCCGGCTTGCGGCGCGCCAGGTCGCGACGGCCCGCCGCGCGTGAGTCTTCACTGAATTCGGCGGCGCGGCCCAAAGCTTTGGGACCACCGGCGATCACGTATTGCACCGAGCGCGCGCTGATACTGAAGGTTGGCGGAACTTCGGAGGCATCGAGTGCCGCGAGGCGCCCGCTGGTGCCTGCGCCCACGTAAATCAGCCGTCCGCCATTGACGAGGGCTTGCGCGACTGCGTCGATTGCCTGTGCAATCTGCGGCAGCGCCTTCTCGACTGCGGGCGCGATCTTCTTGTCTTCGGTGTTGATGACCCGGGCGATCTCCAGGGCCGACATGGTGTCCAGGTCCGCGGAGGCCGTCAGGTGCTGCTCGGTGTCGAGTTCGGGGATGCTGGAGCGGGGTTGGTCAGTATCGGTCATTCGAGTCAGCCGAGGGCCTCAACAATGAGGTCGTGGAAAGCGGGCCGGACATTCTTGATTGCCTGTGAACTGCGGTCGGGCCAGGTGCGGTTCGTCAGCAGAGTAACTGAAAGCCGGCGCTCAGGGTCAATCCATAGTGAGGTACCGGTATAGCCCAGGTGGCCATAGGAGCGCGAGGAAAAATATTTTCCTGATTGAGACGGTTGGGATGGGGTATCCCAGCCCAGGGCACGGGAGGTTCCGGGTGGAAAATCTTCCCGGCGAGTAAAAATTTCTACGGTTTCAGGACGAAAGAGCTGCTGGCCATTCTCAGAGGGCTGCAACATACACTGTGCAAAAACGGACACGTCGAGGGCTGTGGAAAAACAGCCGGCGTGGCCCGCAACTCCGCCCATGACGAAGCAGTTTTCGTCGTTGACCTCGCCCTGAATCAGGCGATGGCGGAAGGCGCGATCTTTTTCCGTTGGCGGAGTCCATGCCCTTACAGGATGGCGGGGCGGGTTAAAGCAGGTGAGCAGTTTGAGCGGCGCGAAGATCTCGCGCGTGCAAAACTTGTCCAGAGGCTCGCCGATAATGCGCTGCAAAGCTTCGCCGAGAAGAATGAAGCCGATGTCGCTATACTCAGCCCGGGTTCCGGGAGCGGCCGTGAGCGGGACCTGGAGCGCCTGCTCGATGAGCTGTTCCTTATTATGGGCCGTCTGAAAGAGCTTGACGTAGGCCGGCAGGCCTGAGGAGTGGGCCAGGAGCATGCGCAGGGTTACCTGCCGACGCCGCGGGTCGTTTTGCGGGGAGCCTTGGCCGACAAAGCCGGGCAGGATCTCAACCAGAGGCTGTTCGAGCTTGAGCTGGCCGCGTTCGTAGAGGACCATGCACGCCGGAGTGGTGGCGACGACCTTGGTCAACGAAGCCAGATCGTAAATTCTCAGACGCTCAATTCTGCGCGAACATCGTCCGTAGGTGAAACGCCCGAGTCCTTTGTTGGCGATGAGCCTGCCGTGCTGGGTAACGGCGGCCCAGGCTCCAGGAAAGGCCCGGTGATCGATGGCGGACCGCAGGAGATCAAAGGCGCGCTGAAATTGTTCGTCCTGGCCGGCGAAGTCGTTAGTCAGCCGGGGATTGGTACTTTGGTGCAGAAAACTCCCTCGTGTTGCTTTTGTTTCTGGTTTATAACACACTGAAGTTCAGAGATGAAGTTCAGGCACAAACCCACAAGATTTTTATTCATAGTGCTTTTGCTGGTGAATTCCCTTGCCGCCGTGGCGGTGGAGAAGAAGGCGCATTCGTCGAAGAAAAAAAAGACCCCGGCAGAGGTGAAGGAAACGGTCAACTTTGCGCCGGTCGATCAACTGGTGCAGGAGCAGATCAGTAATCAGGCGATCACGGGCGCGGTTTTGCTGGTGGGGCATGGCGGAGGGATCGTTCATCAGAAGGCGTTCGGGTTGCGGGCAACCACGCCGCGTTCCGAACCCATGACGGTGGACACGATCTTTGATCTGGCGTCGTTGACGAAAGTGGTGGCGACTGCACCGAGCATCATGCGGCTGGTCGAGTACGGGCAGATACGCCTGGATGAACCGGTCGCGCATTACATTCCGGACTTCGGGATGAACGGAAAAGACGCGGTGACGGTGCGGCAGTTACTCACGCATTATTCGGGCATGCGGCCGGACATCGATTTGAACCCGCCCTGGGAAGGTTTCGACGCCGGGCTGCGGCTGGCGCATGAAGAGAAGCTACAGGCGCCGCAGGGCTCGATCTTTATTTATAGCGACACGAATTTCGTTGTGCTGGGCGAGCTGGTGCAGCGGATCTCCGGCCTGTCACTCGATAAGTATTCCGATGTACACATTTTCCAGCCGCTGGGGATGAAGCACACGCGCTTTCTTCCGCCGGCGCAGTGGCGGAGCAAGATCGCGGAGACCTATGCGTCAGACCGAACCCCCCAGATTCTGCGCGGCGTAGTGCATGATCCGCGGGCGTGGCGCATGGGCGGCGTGGCTGGACACGCGGGGCTCTTTTCCACCGCGGGCGACCTGGCGCTGTACGCGCAGGCGCTGATCAGCCGCAAGGGTATTCTCGACGGCGACATCATCGAGAAGATGACCACGCCGCAGCAGCCGCCCAATGCCACCGAAGTGCGTGGGCTGGGCTGGGATATTGATTCCTCGTTTTCCTCGAACCGCGGCGTGCTGCTGCCGGTGGGATCGTTTGGGCACACGGGGTTTACCGGCACATCGATGTGGATCGATCCTTACACCAACACCTACGTGATCCTGCTGACGAACTCGGTGCGGCCCAGAGAGGGCGCGCAGCTGATCTCGCTGCGCTCACGCATTGCCACGGCGGTGGCTGCGCTGCTGAAGCTGGATGTGACTTCGCCGGACCGGGAGAAACTGCTGGCGATTACGGGATACAACGAGTCGGCAACAGCGTCGCGGCGTGTGGCGGCGCGCAACGGGCACGTATTGACGGGCATTGACGTGCTGGAGCAGGAGAACTTTGTCTCGCTGAAGCAGGAAGGCAAAGACGAGATCAAGATCGGGCTGGTCACCAACAATACCGGCCTGGATGCGCAGGGGAACCGAACCGTCGACGTGCTGGCGCACGCTCCGGGTGTGAAGCTGGAGGCGATTTTTGCGCCGGAGCATGGGATTTTTGGCGCGCTGGACACGCTCAACGTCGAAAACACTACGGATCCTGTGACCGGCATTCCCGTCTATTCGATTTATGGCGGGACGGACGCGAAGAAGCGCCCGCCGCCGGAGGTGCTGAAGACGCTGGACGCCGTCGTGTTCGACGTACAGGATGCCGGCGCGCGTTTTTACACTTATCCGGCAACGTTGGGATACCTGCTGGAGGCGGCCGCACAGACGAACATCCGGGTGATCGTGCTGGACCGCCCCAATCCGGTTAACGGGGCTTTTGTGCAGGGGCCGCTCTCGCAGGAGGAATTTTCGAGCTTCACCAACTATCACCCGGTGCCCATCAGGCATGGCATGACCCTCGGCGAGCTGGCGCAGCTCTACAACGCGGAACGGAAGATCGGCGCGCAGCTGCGCGTGGTGCCGATGCAGGGCTGGCTGCGCGGCGACTGGTTCGATTCCACCGGAGTTGTGTGGACCAACCCTTCGCCGAACCTGCGGTCAGTGACTGAGGCGGAGCTGTATCCAGGAGTGGCAATCGTGGAGGGGACGAATGTCTCGGTCGGCCGCGGCACCGATACGCCGTTTGAGCTGCTGGGCGCGCCGTGGATTGACGCGCACGCGTTTTCCGACTACCTGAATGCCCGGCTCATCCCGGGCGTGCGCTTTGTGCCGGTGACATTTACTCCGGCGAACGGGCCTTACCAAAACCAGGTTTGCAAGGGTGTGAACCTGATTGTTACCGACCGGACGGTGCTGGATGCGCCGGAGATGGGAATCGAACTGGCGGTGGCGCTCAGGAAACTTTATCCGGAGCAGTGGAAGCATGAGCTGCTGCTGAAGCTGCTGGCAAACCGCGAGGCCTATGACGCGGTGGGACGGGGCGACGATCCGCGGGCGATCGCGCAAGGCTGGCAGGAGGAGCTGGGAAAGTTCAAAGAACTCAGAAACAAGTACCTTCTGTATAAGTAGAGGACTTTTCCCAAGCGGTTTCCCAAAGACCGCAAGCATTCCGCCGCCATTCCTATGATATCTCATAAGATAAGATGATTTTCGGGCATAGAAATACAAACCGATATTTTCCAGCCACCAGAACTTACAATTCAATTGACAAAAGTTAACAGTCAAACTATAAGTCTGGGCTAACCAGGGCTGCTGAATCCTCCATTTATAGAGCTGAACTTTTATTGAAGCAGTCCAGATTCCTTCAGGACATGTGAATTTTAGTCGGCCGTAGCAGGCCCCTTGACCGGCGTTGCAATCCAACGCAAGTCGAGACGAGGTTGTGAACAGGCGTCGCACAAGTCATTCGTCTTTTTTGTAATCACTCCCGGAGGAAGCCAATTATGAAGTTAAAGCACCGCTCGTTCTTTGTGCTGCTGTCGCTGGTGTTGTGTGCAGCGGCGATGGCGCAAACCAGCCGTGGAACCCTCACCGGCAGCGTGGTGGATACGTCAGGCGCGGCAGTTGCCGGCGCGACCGTAAAAATCACCGAATCCCAAACCGGCGTAAGCCGGCAAACCACCACGAATGGTGCGGGTATTTATCGCTTTGATGCCGTCGACCTTGGAACCTACACGGTTTCCGTGCAGGCGCACGGATTTGGAGGAACCGCCAAGAGCGGCGTGACGATGGAAGCGGCGCACACGACGAACATCGACTTCTCACTGAAAGTAGGTACGGCGCAAGAGACAGTAACGGTAGAAGCGTCAAACCTGGAGATTGGTCTGAACACCTCGGAGCAGGTGCGCGGGGAAACGATTTCGCCCGTACAGGTGGCCAACCTGCCGCTGGTGGGCCAGGACAGCCTGACGCTGGTGCAACTGGCGCCCGGAGTAGCTCTGGCGAGCGGCAACTCCATCAATCAGAACGGAAATCTGAATTTCGTAGTGAACGGCCAGCGGCCTCGCGGCAACAATTTCATGATCGATGGAGTGGAAAACAACGACATCTCGGTGACCGGACCGGCGTTTACGATTTCCATTCCGGACGCGGTAACGGAGGTGAACGTCCAGACCGCAGATTTCAGCGCAGAGTTCGGGCGTTCGGGCGGCGCGGTCATCAACCAGGTGACAAACTCAGGGACCAATGCATTTCACGGGTCGGCAGCTTATGTATACACAGGCAGCGTGTTTCAGGCGCTGAATCGGTCGGACAAACTCGCCAAGCGCACCGATCCTCCGCGCGCCGTCGAAAATATTCCCAACTTCACTTTTGGCGGGCCGGTGATCATTCCCAAGCTGTACAACGGGAAGGGCAAGACCTTCTTCTTTACTGCGGCGCAGTGGGACCGCTTTTTTGGATCGACCACGGGAAACATTCGCGTGCCCGACGCGGCCGGCGTGGCGTTGCTGCAATCGCTTGCCGGGTCGTGTCCGAATGCGGCGCTTTACCTGAAGGCGCTCGGCTCGGTGCGCGGCAACCCGACGGCCAGTCCCACTTCCATCAGTCTGGCCGTACCCAGCGCCACGGGAACATGCAACGGTTCGACGCGGGCCGGGTTGTCATTGACGACCGGCCTGTTTGGGCGCGCGGAGTCCTTCTCCAGCCTGGACAACAACCATCTGGTCAGAGTTGACCATGTAGCCTCCGATAAGCAGAACATGAGCTTCCGCTGGCTGTATGACAGCAGCGTGGTGAGTCCCTTCCTGAACAACCTTCCCGGTTTCGACCGCAACTTTACAGGGCGGACGATGAACGGGCTGTTCAGCGACACCTACCTGATCAACCCGCGCTGGACGAACGAATTCCGCTTCGACTACGGGCGAATCGGGTTCAACTTCCCGCTGGCAGCCACAGATGCCTTCCACACCACCCTGCCGAATTACTCTTTTGCCGGCGTCACGGGGATGGGGGGCGCAACGAACATTCCGCAGTTCAGGTTTGCCAACAACTTCCAGTACCAGGACACGATGAGCCTGGTCCGGGGCAAGCACACGTTCCGCTTTGGAGCAGACTTCCTGCGGCAACTGGCGCGGCAACATCCGCCATTCAATGAGAGAGGCTCTTTTGTCTACAATTCCAACACCACCGGTGGCGCGGTAACGGCATTCGCCAATTTTCTTGACGACTTTGGCGGAAGGTCAGGCAGCCTCAACCGGCAGTTTGGGAGTTCGATCTATTATCCCGACCTGTTCCGGCAGGCGTATTTCTTCCAGGATTCCTGGAAAACCACGACCAACCTGACGCTCAACCTTGGGCTGCGGTACGAATACTACGGCGCGCCGGAGAACACCTTTACGGTTTCGGCATTCACGAACTACGATCCGGTCAACTTTGCCGCGCCGCACAAGGTGGAGGGATACAAGAAGAACTTCGGGCCGTCGCTGGGCTTTGCCTGGAATCCCAAAGGAGACAACTTCTTCAACCGCATGATGGGCGGAGAGAAGATGGTCTGGCGGGGCGGCTTCCAGATGAGCTATGACAGCGCGTTCAACAACCTCTTGTCCAACATTGCCGGGTCGTCACCCAACACGCTGGGCGGCACCATTACTTCCATTTCAGCGGCGAGCACACCGCGCGGCGCGGCGAACTTCAGCAGTCTGTTTGCCGGAATTACGGCCACACCGGCCACGGCGCTGTCCGCACAGAGTAACCTGTTCCTGACGCCATTTCCGAACCCGCAGACGGACCGCTGGTCACTGGGCTTCGAGCGTGAAATGCCATACAGCTTCATTGTGGATGGATCGTATGTCGGGTCGGTTTCACACCATCTCTACCGCACGATCGACATGAATCCGATTGTGAACCCGGCGACGGGCGCACGCTTCCAGCCGCAGGTGGGGATACGGACGGTGCGCGCAGCCTCGGCCAACTCCAACTACGAATCGGCACAGCTGGAGCTCAAACGGGCGTTCAAGCCGACGCCGATCGGTCAAATGCTGTTCGTGGGATCCTACACATACTCGCACTCGCTGGATGATGTGAGCGACGTGTTCGGCTTCGACTCGACGCCAAGTTCGGTGCAGTCGGTATCACAAGTGCTGGGCGCCAGCCCGCACATCGACTACGGCAACTCGGACTTCGATCGCCGGCACGTCGGCGTCCTAAGCCTGGTGTGGGACATTCGCGGACCCAAGAGCGGGCTCCTGAGGCAGGTGCTGGGCGGCTGGCAGTTGGGCGGCCTCGCACACTGGCAGACTGGATTCCCGTTCAGCATGAGCAACGGGACAGACCGGAATGGCGACGGCCAGACCGGGCCGGACCGGCCTGACATCGGGAATCCATCGGCTGCTTTCAACACTCGCGCCACGCTTGATCCCGGATGCCCGCTCGGGTATTCCAATCCCGATGTGTTCGACGCCTCACGGGCCAACAAGCAGGCGTGCGTGGATCCCTCCACCGTGCACTGGCTTGAAGGCACCGGAGCGCCGAATGCCCGGACAGTGGGACGGAATACGATGCTGGCTCCCGGCCTCAACAATCTGAACCTGGCAATTGCGAAGAGGTTCAAATTCACGGAGCGCGCCGGACTGGAATGCCGGGCTGAGATGTTCAATGCCTTCAACACGGCAAACTACGGAAACTTTGTAGCAGCCAGAACCGTCAACACGGGCACGGTCACACCAGCGGGTCAGGCGACAACATTCCTCGATCCTCTGCAAACCGAGTCATTTGGCCGCTCAATGAGAATGCGGTTGAAACTGACGTTCTAGAAAGTCCATCCTCAAGGCCCCGGCTCCGGCCGGGGCATTTTTTTGTTTTGGGCCGGCAGCTTTTCCCTCGCCGGTTCTGCCTCTATACTGCCGAGCATGGACTTGCACATTGGAACCTCCGGCTGGTCGTATACGAGCTGGAAGCCTTCCTTCTTTCCGGAAAAGCTGCCGTCAAAACGATTCCTGGAGTTTTACGCCACGCGGTTGAATGCAGTGGAGTTGAATGCGACGTTCCGGCGCATGCCGACAGCGAGCGCCATAGCGGGATGGGTGGGCGTGACGCCGCCTGACTTTCGTTTTGCCGCCAAGGCGCACCAATCAATCACCCATTTCAAGCGGTTGAAAGATGCCGACGATTCCATGCGCTTTTTCCTGCAAAGCCTGGAGCCGATGCGTGAATCTGGCAAGCTGGGACCGATTCTGGTGCAGACGCCGCCCAACCTGAAGGCCGATCTGGATCTGCTGAAGACGTTTGTGCAGTGCCTGGGACAGGCGTACCGGTTTGCCTTCGAATTCCGCCACGAGAGCTGGTTCTGTGATGCGGTGTACGAGATCCTGAGATCGAAGAATGCCGCGCTGTGCTGGGCGGAGAGTGAGAAGATTGTTGTACCGAAAGTGGCGGCGGCAGACTTTGTTTACTACCGGTTCCGGGAGCCGGAGTACAGCACGCCTGATTTGAGCAAGCTGGCCGAAGAGCTGAAAAAAGAGAGCGGGCAGCGTGAGGTGTTTGCGTTCTTCAAACATGAAGAGAAGCCGGAGAGCGCGATGAATGCCGTGACCGTTGCGCGGGCCTGTGGGGTGGAAGAGAAGCCGTTCGCGATGCCGGAGAAGAAGGCGAGGAAAGCATGAGAACGCGGCTCGGCACATTGTGCCTGCTGACGCTCGTTCTTGGCGGCGGGCTGCGAGGACAGCAGCCCGCAGCTTCGACGGGGTCCGATTTCATAACCGAGGATCCACCGATTACCACCATTCTGATCGCCATGCCATTTAAGGTGAAAGCAGTGCGGGGAACAGTAGTGGTGCAAGTGGTCAATGAACCGCTTTCCGATGCGATCTTCCAGCTTCGCGACAGGCCGGGCCATGTGCGATTTGCAACCACAAACGACAAAGGTGAGTTCACGCTTCCCGATGTTCCGCCGGGTACTTACGATTTCAAAGTTACAAAGAACGGGTTTCACTCAGTTATGGGAAAAGTCATTGTGTCCCGCTGGTATTTTCGGAAGGGCAAAACCCGTATCTCGCTCCCGATCGGCACGTGAGCAGCGCAGAGGCCTGGTTTTCAGAGTCCTAAATTCAAAAGCAGGAACCTTTGGCGCTATTTGCCGGGCCGAAAAACGGAAAGATACTGGAAGCGATGTCGAAGCACGCAAGAGCGGAGGCAAAAAAAGCGGTTGATCCGCTGGTAGGGGGCTTTCTCGACTATCTGAAAGTCGAAAAAGGGCTGGCGCTGCTGACGGCCGAGGCGTACCAGCGCGATCTGGAGCAATTTCACGAGTTTCTGGCTTCGCGGCGCAGGGAGCTGCTCGCCGTCCGGCGGGAGGATGTTCGCGCTTTCATGAACCAGCTGTTTTCCCATGGGGTGATGGACCGCTCGGTGGCGCGGAAGCTCTCGACGCTACGGCACTTTTACAAATATCTGCTGCT
>DASTJB010000014.1:0-12476 GCA_035717005.1 Candidatus Angelobacter sp. | reverse complement strand
TCGCGCTGTTTGAGACCAGCAATCAGGAATACGTAGAGCGCAGCCTCCCGCTGGCGCGGCTCACGGGCATGCTCTGGCCTACGCTCGAACTCATGCTCGGCGTTGCCGTGGTGCTGGTGCTCTGGATTGGCGGCCGGCAGGTGTTGCTTGGCCGCATGACGCTGGGCGACTTCGTCGCCTTCAACACCTACATCATCATGCTTACCTGGCCGATCATCGCGCTCGGCTGGGTCATCAACATCTTCCAGCGCGGCACAGCGTCCATGGGCCGCATCAATGAGATTCTGGTCGCCACGCCGGAAATCACCGACCACGCAGTGGCTTCCGACCTGGCGGCGGCCAGCACGCTGCGCGGCGAAATCGAATTCCGCCATCTGGATTTCAGTTATAACGGCGTGCCCGTACTGAAGGACATCAGCCTGAAGATTCCCGCGGGCAGCAGCCTGGCCATCGTCGGCCCGACCGGCTCGGGCAAGACCACGCTGGTAAGCCTGCTGCCGCGCATTTATGACGCTGCCGCCGGTTCCCTGCTGCTCGATGGCCGCCCGATTCGCGAATATCCACTGGAAGCTTTGCGGCGGAACATCGGCTTTGTACCGCAGGAAACTTTCCTGTTCAGCGACACCGTACGCGAGAATATCGCCTTCGGCGTGGAAAACTCCACGGACGATCAGGTGCGCTCGGCCGCCGAGGCCGCCAACATTGCCGCCGATATCGAAAGCTTCCCCGAGCAATACCAGACGCTGGTCGGCGAGCGTGGCATTACGCTTTCCGGCGGACAGAAGCAGCGCACGGCGATCGCCCGCGCGCTGATTCGCGATCCCCGCATCCTGGTGCTCGACGACGCGCTGTCCAGCGTCGACACCTATACCGAAGAAAAAATCCTCAACCACCTGCGCGACGTGATGCACGGCCGCACCACGATCTTTATCTCGCATCGCGTCTCCACCGTGCGCAATGCCGACCGCATTGCCGTGCTGCATGAAGGCCGCATTGTCGAACTGGGCACGCATGACGAACTGCTCGCCCGCAACGGCTACTACACCGATCTCTACAACAAGCAACTGCTGGAAGAAGAGCTGGCAGCGCAGGTCTAAACATGAAGCGCGTCGTCGTCCCGGAGCTGCTCGATACCGACGCCGGCACGCCGCGCGAAGTGGCAGGCTCGATTGCCGATCTGCGGATGTTCAACCGCGCTTTCGGTGGCATTCGCGTGATGGTCCGCCTGCTTCGCCGCGTGGCCGAATCGCGCGGATTGAACGAGACTTCCTGGCTGGACGTTGCCGGCAGCGAGGGCTTTGTTGCCACTCTCACTCGCAAGACTCTCGCACGCTCCGGGACAATCGTGCATCCCGTGGTCCTCGACCGCGCGCCCACTCATATGGACGGCCAGGTTCCCTCCGTTTGCGGCGACGCTCTCGCTCTTCCCTTCGCGGACGATAGTTTTGACGCCGTCGGCTGCTCGCTCTTCGCTCATCATCTTGAACCGGAAGAGTTGACCCGCTTTGCCCGCGAAGCTCTGCGCGTCGCGCGCCACGCCTTCCTCATTCACGACCTTCGGCGTCATCCGGCGCACCTCGCGCTCAGCTATCTGGGGTTTCCACTCTACCGCAGCCGCCTGACTCGCCACGATGCGCCTGCCTCCGTACGCCGCGCTTACACTGAAGAAGAGATGAAGAGCATTCTCACCTCGGCGGCGCCAGACGCCCTCATCGAAATCCACCGCTTTTACCTTTACCGCATGGGAGTGATCGTTTGGAAGCAGCCGCCTACGACCTGATCATCGCCGGAGCGGGTCCGGCCGGCTCCGCGTGCGCCATTACCGCGGCACGCGCCGGCGCCCGTGTGCTTCTGCTGGAAAAAGACCGCTTCCCGAGGCAAAGGGTCTGTGGCGAGTTCGTCTCCTCTGAATCGCTTGGTTTGCTGGAAGGCCTGCTGGGCTCCGGCCGGTTGGATGTGCACGCACCGGTCGACTCAGCGCGTATTTTTATCGACGGCAAATGCCTTACTCTGCCTGTGCGCCCCGCCGCGCAGAGTGTCCCGCGGTTCGAGCTCGATGCGCGGCTGTTCGATTCGGCCAGGCGAGCAGGAGTGGTTGCACGTGAGGAAACAGCGGTCCACGCAGTTCGCCGCGAGCACGAACTTTTTTGTATTGAAACCTCCGTGGGCGCATTCACAGCCCGCGCGGTCGTGAACGCCACCGGCCGCTGGTCAAAGCTGACGCAATTTGAGGTCACGGCAAAGGAAAAATGGCTGGGCCTGAAAGCACACTTCACTGAGAGCTCGCCGCCTTCCTCCGTGGACCTTTATTTTTTCCCTGGTGGCTATTGTGGCGTTACGCCGGTTGACGGCCAAACCGTGAACGCCTGCGCCATGGTACAAGCCAACGTCGCGCGCTCACTGGAAGAGGTCCTTGCCAGATCGCCGGAACTTCATCACCGCAGCGCCGGCTGGAAGCCGCTTTTCCCCGCCGTCAGCACCTCGCCGCTCTACTTTCGCGAAGCGGAAACCGAATCGGGGGGCATGTTGCTCGCCGGTGACTCCGCAGCATTTATCGATCCGTTTGCCGGCGACGGGATCTCTCTTGCCCTGCAATCGGGCACGCTGGCCGCGGAGGTTCTGGCTCCGTTTATCGCTGAAAAATGTTCTTTGGCGCAGGCGCATCAGCACTATCGCGAGGCCTACAAAAAGCGCTTTTCACCGGCGTTCCGCAATGCGGCTCGCCTGCGCAGTGCCTTTAATGCGCCAAAATGGATACGCACAGCTACGCTGGCGTTTGCCGGGATTCCCGGCATCGGACGAATGTTGATTCAGGGAACGCGGGCCCGCTAGGCGCCGGCGGCTTATCGCGCCGTGGCGGCTCGAGCCCGCCGCAGAACGCGCCGGCTCATGGCCAGCAGGTCGGCCACTTCAAACGGCTTCACCAGGCAAAGGATCTTGGTCGCATCCACAAAAACGCGAACGCCTGGATCAGAAACGTTGGATAGCACCAGCACCGTTCGCGGCACCAGTTCGGTGCGGTTCTGTTCCACCCAGCGAAAGACGTCTTCGCTGGAAAGTTCGCCGGGAATCTTGCTGTCGAGGAAGACAACGTCGAAGTCTTCTTTTTCCAGGGCGCGCACGGCTTCGGCGCCAGACGCAGCAGTCGCGACCTTCAATCCCGCCGCGGCCAGCACTTCGCGCTCGAAATCGAGCAGCGCCTCTTCATCATCCACCAGCAGCACCGCGCCTTCCAGCCGCGACTCGCGCCGGGCAACGATGCGCTCGCTCTCCGTAACCGGCTTTTCTCCCACGGCGACCGGCAGGCGCACCTCGAGCAGTGCTCCGCCGGACGGGTGGTTCTGTGCGGAAATTTCCCCACCGTGCTCCTTCACAATCCCGTAGCAGATACTCAGGCCCAGTCCGGTCCCCTTGCCTACGCCCTTGGTCGTATAGAAAGGATCAAACACGTGCTTGGTGTCGAAGATGCCTGGCCCGGAGTCGTGGAATGCGGTGACTATGTGGCCATTTTCAGTGTAGATATCGATCTTCAGCCTTCCACCGCGGCCGCCATCGAGCATGGCATCGGCCGCGTTGTTGATGATGTTCAAATACACCTGTTCCAGCTGGTGCGGATCAGCCACTACCGAAGGCAACACCGGCTCGAAATTGCGCTCTACTTCGATGTTGTTCACTTTCAAATCGTAGTCACGCAGTGCGATCGTATCTTCCAGCACGCTGCGCAGGTCAACGTGTATTCGTCGTGGGGTATGCTGGCGCGCAAATGAAAGCAGGTTCTGCACGATCCTTTGTGTGCGTTGCGCCTGTTTGCGCAGCTTGACAACGAATTCTTCCACCCGCGCATCCAGCTTCTCCGTCTCCAGCAACTGGGTGTAGCCGAGAATCGCCGTCAGCGGATTATTCAACTCATGGGCCACGCCCGAGATCAACTGCCCTACGGCGGACATCTTCTCGCTCTGCAGCAGCTGTTCCTGGGTGCGCCGCAGGTCTTCATAGGCCTTTCTGGTCTCGTTATAGAGCTGGATTTTTTCAATCGTCGTAGCCAGCTGTCTTCCCAGGGCCACCATCACGCCTTCTTCCGATCGCGTGAATCCACGCTGCGTGCGGCTGCTGGTGGCCAGTACGCCCAGAATCTTCTCTTTGCGCCACAGCACCACCCAGAGCCATGACCGCAACCCTTCCGCTTCAATGGCTCGTTGCAGGAACTCCGGGAGCCGCGGCAGCTGCGTCTGATCAATCAGTTCCGCGTGGTCTGCCTTAACCCGGGCCACAAACTCCTGCGGCAGCACCACTCTTTCGCTCTCCGTCGCCCAGGCCGTGCGATGACCAAAGGACGATTTCTTGATCAGCGTGCTGCTTTCTTCGTCGAAGAGATAAACCGCGGCCGTGTCGCTCGAGAACAGCTCGACCACCTGCAACATGGTCAGTTGCAGGATTTCATCGAGGTCGAAAGACTGGTTGAACGTTACGGCGATGTTGTTCAGGACGTAAAGCTCGCGGTTGCGCCGGCGAATTTCATCCTCCGCGCGCTTCATCTCCGTCACGTCCAGCATCACGCCCTGATAACGTTCGATCTTTCCGCTGGGATCGCGCGTGGCAAAGCTGCTCTCGATCACATTGATCTTCCGCCCGTCCTTGCAACGCAGAACGATCTCAAAATTTCTTACATAGCCCCGGCGCCCGATCTCTTCCAGGAATTTCTTGCGGTCTTCCAGGTCAGCGTAAAGCGTCTGGCCCACGTCCAGCTTCAGGATCTCCTCTTTGCTGGAATACCCCAGCATGCTTACAAACGCCTCGTTGCAGTCCAGGATCTTGCCTTCCGGGCTGGAGGCAAAAACCCCTTCATGCATGTGATTAAAGAGTGAAGTGAAGCGTTCTTCCGCCGCTTTGGCTTCGGTGATGTCCTTGATCACGTGAAGGGTGCCGCCACGCGAATGATCGTCCATGGTGTAGGCGGAGGTGGAAACCACCGAATACCCGCCGAAGCACGGGTCTTCCTCGCCCGCGCAGTCGGCGTGAGCGCAGTAAGGACACCCTTTCCAGTTCACCACGGCCCCGGGCAGCACCTCTTCGCACAAACGCTGCAGCACCGTTTCGCCCGTCCGCCCCAGACGCTCCAGCAGCGCGCCGTTGGCCCGCAGAATTCGGTACTCGTTGTCATGTACCAGAATGCAGTCTGGAATGGAGTCGAAGGTGCTCGCCCATTCATTGCGTGACTGCACCACTTTCCTCAGCAGCGTGCTGTTTTCGGCGGCAAGGGCAATCTGTTTGGCCGCCGCCTTCAGGAATTTCTTCTCCCGCTCGGTGTAAGCCCGGAAATGCGCCACACCCAGAACAAACATTCCAATGGCGGAAGTCTTGCCCTCAACCGGAATCAGCACCAGATGGTTAATACCTTCAGCCACGATTGCCCGGCGTAGATGTTGCATGGACTCAGGCGCGCGCAGCACGTAGACCTCGCCTTCGCGCATGGCATACCCGCTTACCCCGCTGGCGGGATCGACCGTGGAGGCCTTTTCGATAAACGCTTCCGATAATCCGCACTGCCCCGCCAGCAATAGCCTGCCCTCATGGAGCACGCGGAACCACGCCGCCTTGGCCCGGGTGGTCTTGCGCAGCTCTTCCAGCACTACGCCGATGCTGGACTCAAAGCTCCGCGCATCTGAAATCTGGTGGGTGATGGAATTCAGCGCATCCAGACGCTGGATCTGAATACGAGCGTCCTCGAGCACCACCGTCATCATGCCGATCCCGAGGAACAGGTCGACGAGGAAGTCGTAAGCCATCAGACTATGCTGGTTTTGCTGCACATCGAGATGCAGCAGGAGGAACATCAAGGCCAGCAGCCACCGCCCGACGGTCCTGCGGCCCCAGGCAAAGCGCGCCAACTGCAATGATGCGATGATTTTTGCCGCCCAGCAAAGTGCTTGCGCCGGCCACCGCACCTCCGGATAATGCAACCACAACAAATAAATCAACGCCAGAACGGTTGAGGCCGCGAGGATCGCGCTAACGGATACCACCAGCCTTCGTTGCGAGACGTAGAGGCAGACCGCTGAAACCAGCAGTCCCAGGGCCAGCATGAACGTGACAATCGACAAGGCCGGCCAGAGCAGCGACGTATGGCGGGCGTCCATGGCCAGCCAGACCTTCGCCAGGAAAAGACAACTCCAGCCGCCGATCCACGGTATGAGGTATTTTTCCCGAAAACTGCTGTATAAGAGTACGGCCCCCGCCAGCAGGATCAGCAGAGTAGACATTTCGGCCAGAAATGCCGATTGGATAGTCAGATCCATGTCTTAGAATCAGAATCTCAAAAAGTGCTGGGGAACCTCTTGTATATCACGAAAAGCAGCTTTTTTTCGCTTTTTGTGGGCTTTGGACATTGTATTTCCTGACACTCTGGGTTAGAGTAAATCTCTCCCCGAAGGTGCACTTTTTTAAATGGCCACAGAGCGCATTCTGGTTGTCGACGACGAGGAGCCGATCCGGGAGATTATCTCTTCCATGCTGAACACGGCCGGCTATAAGACCCGGCAGGCGGCTTCCGGCATGGAAGCTTTGGCCGTGCTCAATTCTACTGGCGAATTTGAGCTGATGCTCTCCGATCTGATGATGGCTGAACTGGATGGCATCGCGCTGCTTGAGCGCTCCAAGGAAAAATACCCTGACATGCCCGTGATCATGGTCACGGCCGTGCATGATATCTCAGTCGCGCTGGCAGCCATCCGCAACGGGGCTTACGATTATCTGCTCAAACCCTTTGAACGCGAGCAGCTTTTGGCCATGGTGCGCCGGGCGCTCGAACACCGGCGTTTGAAGCTGGAAAATCGGGCCTACCAGTCGAACCTGGAATCGCTGGTGGCGGCGCGCACGGAACAGCTTCGCCAGGCGATGACCGACCTGGAACGCTCCTATGACATCACGCTCGAAGCCCTGGGCGACGCGCTCGATCTGAAAGACGCTGAAACCGAAGGCCATTCCAAGCGGGTCACCGCGTTTACCATCGCCATCGCGCGCGCCATGGGCTTGTCCGGTGAGAAAATACGAGTGATCGCCCGCGGCGCGTTCCTGCATGACATCGGCAAGATGGCCATCCCTGATGCCATCCTGCGCAAGCCGGGCGCGCTCACTGAGACCGAAACCGAGATCATGCGCGAGCACTGTTTCCGCGGCTACCAGATGCTCAAGAAGATTCCCTTCCTCTCCGAAGCCGCCGAGATCGTCTACGCCCACCAGGAGCGCTTTGACGGCACCGGCTACCCCCGCGGCCTGCGCGGGCAGGAGATTCCTCTGGGGGCGCGCATATTCTCCGTGGCCGATACCATGGACGCCATCACCTCTGACCGGCCTTATCGCGCTGCTCAGAGTATTCAGGTGGCGCGCGAAGAGGTGGAGCGATTCTCCGGACGCCAGTTCGATCCCGAGGTCGTACGCGTCTTCCTGGAAATGCCGGACACCATCTGGGAGGACCTGCGCAAGGAAATCAACTCCCAAATCTATCGCTTCACGTATCCCATCAAGCCGGTTGCCGTGCTGGCGGCCTCGGCGCCCGGGAAAACGCAGTAACACCCCAGGCTGAAATTTTGCGTCAAACCTTCTAGAATCCCAGGGGATTGCAAAGGGGGTCTCATGCCCGTACTCACCGGACCGGAAATCCAGCAGGCTCTCGCTTCCCTTCACGGCTGGCAACAAGACGGCAAAGCCATCCAGCGGGTCTTCCGCTTTCCTGACTTCAAGGCGGCCATGGCGTTTGTGAATAAAGTGGCGGACGCGGCCGAGCAGGCCAATCATCATCCCGACATCGATATCCGTTACAACACGGTGACCATGGCGCTGGTCTCGCACGATTCAGGAGGAGTAACGCAAAGAGACATCCGGATGGCGGGCGTGATCGATAAGATAGGCAGCTAGCAGACGTTCATCGCACTAGCGATGGAATTTGAAATGCGATTCACGGAAAAGCGGAAGGATTGAGCGCTGAGGCCGCCCACGCGCCGAAGCGCGAGCATCAGGAGCAAGAGAATGGAGAGCGGTCGAAGGTCGTAAGCGGTTTGGAGCGAAGCGACAGAATCAACCGACCTGCGGGCCTTCCAGGGCGTCAGATATACGGTCCAGGTTGCGCTGGATCGTCTCCAGCTGGTCTTCACAGAATTTGTTGAATTCGCCCAGCGGATCGCCGTGCTCCAGAAGTTTATCGAACGCCTGGCGGAATCGCTCCCGGCCACGCTCGCTGGCAAAGAGCAGGCCCAGGCCGCTAAGCCCCAGGACGGTTACGGGTAAAAACCAGTTCTTCATCGTATTTTCCTTTTCAGGGGAAAACAGTAGTTACAGTCCATATGATGCTTCAAATCCGGCCAAAATAGAACTACTGGCCAGTTACTTTGGTAATGTCCGGTTTCCCACCGAAACTCGGGCGTGAAAAATGTGTTTGTATTGAGCAGCTTTTCTGGAGGCGAGTTGCATCTCACTCCCCAAGCATTTTTACATCATTTTTCGAGGTGAACGCCATGAAGGCTCAATGGACAGCCTCCGTTTGTGCCGTGGTCCTGGCTCTGGCGCTGGGCGCCGCGTGCCAGCAAGAAGACCAGGGTCCCGTGCTCAAGACCCGTCCTAAAGATGCTCAGACCAGCACGCCGGCACTTCCTCCGGCCAGCGGCCCGTCCGTCGCTCAACCCGGCAGCACCGGTGTGTATGTAGCGAATACGAATGCCATTCCTGACGGCACCCGCTTCATCATCAAACTGAAAGACACGCTCGATACCCGCAAAATGGACCAGGGCAAGCACTTCAAGGCCGAACTGCGGGAAGAGCTGGTCACGCCCAGCGGCCTGGTAATTCCCAAAGGACGCACCATCAAAGGCCACGTCGGCCGGTTTGAGCACGGTTACACCGGATCCAAGATGCAGCTGGCGCTCGATGAGATAGAGACCCGCAAGGGCTGGGTGCCGCTGATTGCGACGGTCACCGGCGTTCCTGGCGATCCTTCAATCAAGGCCAGCGGCGAAGAAGGTGAAATCTACCGCAAAGGACCCGACAAGAAGAAAATCATTACCAACGCTGCCATTGGCGCCGCCGTTGGCGCCGTAAGCGGCTCGGTGATTGGCGGCGGCAAAGGTGCGGCAATCGGCGCTGCCGCAGGCGCCGGCGTTGGAGGCGGCACTGGTTTCCTTTTCAAAGGCAGCGACATGAAGCTCGATAAGGGCACACAGTTGGAAGTTCGCCTCGACCGCGATCTGGTTGTCCCGAGCCACTGAGCCTGGAGCCGCGCAAAATTCCAGCGGGCCGGCCCGCGCTGAGGCCGGGCCCCCGCCGCGCGCGATTTTCGCGTGGTGGGGTGAGACGCCGCCCACGCGCTGAAGCGCGGCGCTTCAGGAGCAAGAGAATGTGAAGCGGTCGAAGATCGTCAGCGGTTTGGAGCGAAGCAACAGAATGGCCCTAAGCGGGAGAGACGCGCTGAGGCCGCCCACGCGCCGAACCGCGACCACCAGGAGCAAGAAAATGCAGAGCGGTCGAAAATCACTGGCGGTTTGGAGCGAAGCGACAGGATTAATGGAGACGTAGCACTGCTACGTCTCTATTTCCGCTGGGTAAATTTGTGTCAAGTTTTGTTGAATCCCGCGCTTCTGCCCGAAATTTCGTGTTTAATTCAAACATGGCACAAAGCATGTCAGGGCGGCGCATCCACGGCGGACGATGGTTTGGCCTGTTTATGATCGCCGTGGTGGTTCTCCTGGTGCTGCTGCTGCTCTACCTCAGCAATCACTCCGCCTCAGGCCCCAGTCCTACCCATCCACCGGGACTCTTCGGACTGCTGGGCGCTGAATCCGCATCAAGGCTTCCCGTCTGACAGCCTCACGGTTCTTTTTCTGACTGCCGGTCCGTTCTGCGCAGTAGAGGATCTCCTGGCACCCATCGAGCGTGATAACTATCAATTTCTACCACTGCCGCTGATAGTCGCAATTTGCCCTTTTTCCATCCGCCAGCTACACTCACCTGTTTTTCCTGAGCACGTCTAAAGACCATCTCTTCTGCCGGAGTGTGCAATGATGCTGCGTCGCGCCTCGTCGATCTTGACTGTCTTTCTGCTCTTCCCTTTCCTGAGCGCCTCTGCGCAGCAGAGGAACCGCGGCGAGCGTCCACCGGCAGCCACACCCGCGGCCAGCCCGGCTGACCAGTCTTCGGCCAAGCCGGCAGCATCGCCCGCGGCGGAGGCGAAGAAGGAAGCTCCCGAGCCGCCGCCCGTGGTCACGCACCACGAGATCAAAGTTGGCGGCAAGACGCTTCGCTACACGGCGACCACCGGCATGATGCCGCTTAAGAACGTCGATACCGGCGAAGTCGAGGCGCACATCTTCTACATGGCCTACACGCTCGACGGCCAATCCACCGAGCACCGGCCGCTGACGTTCTCCTTCAACGGCGGGCCTGGATCGGCGTCCGTGTGGCTGCACCTCGGCGCCATTGGCCCCAAGCGCGTGCGCATGCAGCCCGATGGCATGATGCCTCCGCCGCCCTACCAGCTGATCGATAACGAGTACACCTGGCTTGACCAGACTGATCTGGTCTTCATTGATCCCGTGGGAACGGGCTACAGCCGCGCCGTCAAGCGTGATCAGACCAGGAAGTTCCTCGGCCTGCGCGGCGACATTGAATCCGTGGGCGAATTCATCCGCCTCTATCTCGGCCGCTATGAGCGTTGGTCGTCGCCGCTGTTCATGGTCGGCGAGAGTTATGGCACCACGCGCGCCGCGGGTCTCTCCGGCTACCTGGTCGAGCACGGAATCGCTTTCAACGGGATCATGCTGATCTCCAGCATCCTGAACTTCCAGACCACGGACGGCTCTCCCGGCAACGACCTGCCCTTCGTTCTCTTCCTGCCGACATATTCCTGCGCTGCCTGGTATCACAAGAAGCTGGCGCCCGAGTTACAGCAGGATTTTGCCAAGTTGCGCGCCGAAGTCGAGCAGTGGACAGCCACCGGCTATGCCGAGGCTCTGGCCAAGGGCGATCGTTTGACGCCTCAGGAACGCCAGGCCGTGATCGATCGCCTGGCCCGCTACACCGGCCTGAGCAAGACCTACATCGATGAAAGCAATTTGCGTATCGAAGAGTCGCACTTCACCAAGGAGTTGCTGCGCGACCAGAAAAAGACCATCGGCCGGCTCGACAGCCGCTTCACCGGCACCTCGCGCTCTGCGGTCGCAGAGACCGCCAGCTTCGATCCCAGCATGAGCGCCATCCGTCCGCCCTACACCGCCATGTTCAACCAATATGTTCGCAGCGAGCTGGGCTACAAGTCTGATCTCGAGTATTACATCCTCGGCGGCGGCTTCCGCTTCGATGAATGGGACTGGGGCATTCAGCGCGGCGGCTTCCCTGACACCGCGCAGTCGCTCAAAGATGCCTTCGACAAGAACCCCTTTATGAAGCTCTTCATCGGCTCCGGATATTACGACCTGGCTACGCCCTACTTCGCCACGCAGTACACGCTCAACCACATGAACCTGGACGCCGCCCAACACGGAAAAGTGTCGCTCGGCTACTACGGCGCCGGGCACATGATGTATATCCAGGATTCGTCGCTGGCGGAATTGAAAAAGGACGTGGGGGCGTTCATGCAAAACGCACTGAAATAAAACGCGGGGATCGGCGCAGTGGGAAGAACCTCACCACGGATGAACACGGATTGAACGGATCTTCCTGCATGCTGCGTTGAATCTTCTTCGATCCGTGTAAAACAGTGCTATCCGTGTTATCAGTGGTAAGGGTTTTTGCGATTCCGGCCATTCTTATACGCTTCCAAACGGCTTCTCCAAACCGGGGCTTTGCGGCGTAAATAGCTCCGCCCCATTTTCCGTAATATGCATGTCATCCTCAAGCCGCACGCCGAATTCTCCCCGGATATAAATCCCCGGCTCGTCGCTGAAGCACATATTCGACGCCAGCGGAAGCGTATTCCCGCGCACCAGATAAGGCCATTCATGCCCATCCATCCCGATGCCATGCCCCACGCGATGCGTAAAATGTTTGTAGTCCGGCCCGTAGCCGGCGTCGGCGATCACCTTGCGCGCCGCCGCATCCACCGCCTGGCACTGCACGCCGGGCTTGGCCGCTGCCAGCGCCGCTGATTGCGCTTTGTGCACGATTTCGAACACCTGCTTCATCTTGTCGGTCGGCTTGCCCAGCACGACGGTACGGCTGATGTCCGATTCGTAGCCTTCCACATTGCAGCCGCCATCCATCAGCAGGATGGTGCCTTCGCGGATCACCTGCGGTTTGGCTGAGCCGTGCGGCAACGCCGAGTTTTCACCCACCTGTATGCTGGCGCCGCCTTGAAACCCCTGCAGCGCATGCGCGGCCTGGACCATCCCGGCAAAATCGTGCTGCGTCATTCCCTCTTTGGTCGAGAGATACGCCGCCTCGTATGCCGCCAGCGTGACTTCGTTGGCCAGCTTCATCAATTCCAGCTCGTG
>DASTJB010000013.1:0-23428 GCA_035717005.1 Candidatus Angelobacter sp. | reverse complement strand
TCCTGAAGCGCTCGCCCGCACGGTTTTGCTTGGTCTATTTGCGTCGCCCGCCGCCGTCAACATCGCGGATCCTTACCTGGCGAATGAACGAGTGAATGCAGAAGTTTCCGCCCTCATCCGCTCGGGCATCGAAGGCCTGGTACGCGGCCTTTCCTCAAATGCCCTTCCCTACGCGGGCAAGGTTTCCACCGCTGCACCTGGGACTCGCTGAAATGAACAAAAGAGGAAATTTATCGTTCAAACTGTGCAACGGGTTGCATACAGCAGTCTGTTTCCCGGCGCCCAGGGCATAAATCGTAGTTAAGTGGTTGAAACTAAATATGTTTAGTTATGGCCATTTGGAACCGTATTTGCCAATAA
Organism: Candidatus Angelobacter sp.; assembly: GCA_035717005.1. Lineage (GTDB taxonomy): Bacteria > Acidobacteriota > Terriglobia > Terriglobales > Acidobacteriaceae > Angelobacter. The sequence goes on along the minus strand of DASTJB010000013.1, from coordinate 23,068 downwards.
AGAGTGTTGGCCTGGCGTGCGCGGCGGCAGGCCCAAAATTCAGGGTCAGGAAATGTATTCAACCTTTTACGGCTTAAAACAGGAACCGTTCAGGCTCACCCCGGATCCCAGGTTTCTTCATCTGGCCGAGCCTCACCGCAATACTTTGCGGGCGATGGTGGAGGGCGTAGCCCGGCGCAAAGGACTGCAGGTTTCCATTGGGCCGATTGGCACGGGCAAGACGACCCTGCTTTACTGCCTGCAACACATCCTGATTCATGAAGCCACCCCGGAGCGCCCGCTGCGCTCCGCCTTTGTGGTTAATCCCACGCTTACGAGCGAAGAACTTTTTGAAGCTTTGTTTGACGAGCTTGAGATCCGCGCTTCAGCGCCGACCAAACCGGCCCGCCTGCGCGCGCTGCATGAGTTGCTGCTGGCTTCGTACAAGAGCAACGGCGCCGTGGTCGTCATCATCGATGAAGCGCACCTGATGCCGGCCAGCCTGATTGAAGAAGTCCGGCTGCTCATGAATCTGGACAACTATCCGGTCAACGTTCTCCAGGTGATCCTCTGCGGCCAGCCTGAGCTGATGCCGCTGCTGGCGCGACCGCAATTGGCAGCGCTGCGGCAGCGCATCTCGGTGGTCAGCAGCCTGCGCCCCCTGACCTTGACCGAAACCCGGGCTTACATTGCCGAGCGCCTGCACACGGCTGGACTGACCGGCGATCCGCCCTTCACCAGCGCAGCGCTTGAGGAAATCTTTCGTATTTCGACCGGCGTGCCGCGGCTGATTAACTCCATCTGCGACCACGCATTGGCGATCGGCTGCCGCCGCCAGGAAAAAAAGCCTGGCCCTGACTTGATTATCGAAGCAGCGGAGGAGATGGGACTCGCACATTTTACTTCCGGGGATGTCGAGGGTCCCGCTCTTCCGGCGGCAGGTCTGGCCGCAACGGGCTCTTAGTTATCCAACACGAATTGCATTCTCACGATAGGAATGATCTGACGGCATGAGCAAATTCTTTAACGACACGCGCAGCGTACAAAAAATCAATCCGGTTCCTGCAACCGCCAACGTCGACATACAGGAGCTGGTCGGGGCGCTCAAGCAGGGGATCGAAGCGTCTTCCGCATCTGATCCTGCGGAAATGGACCTCAAGCACCTGCTTCAGCCGCTGAAAGACTCGCACGAGATCTCGGCGCAGGTGGCAGCCGGCCGTCTGGAAAACTGCCGCAGCATTCGCATCCCGCGCACGGAAGAAAAATCGTTTCTGGTGACCCAGTACAATCCGGCGATGCAGGCGGCGGTGGAAGCCTATCGCACGTTGCGGACCCGTCTGGTCAAGCAGCAGACGCGCACAGGCGCACGCTCACTGGTGGTGAGCAGCGGCGCCCAGGGTGAAGGCAAGACGCTTACCTCTTTCAACCTCGCGCTCTGCTATGCCAACATCCAGAACTGGCCGGTGCTGCTGGTGGATGCCGACCTGCGCACCCGCGGCCTTTCGCATTTGATGGGGGATCCTCCGGAGTCAGACGGTCTGGCCAGTATCCTGGAAGAGAGCACCCCTTATGCTTCCGCCGTGCTCAGCACTGACGTCCCCAATCTTTATCTGCTGCCTGCTGGAGACACCACCGCATCGCCTTCGGAACTGTTTTCCGGGCCGCAATGGAAAGAGTTTCTCGGATGGGCGTGCGAGTCGTTCCGCCTCGTCCTGATCGATTGCCCGCCGGTGCTGAACCTGGCGGATTTTGAATTGATCGCGGCGCCGGCCGAAAGCGTAATGCTTGTTGCCCGCTCCAGGAAAACGGGGCGCGAATCGCTCACCAAGGCCCTGGCCCAGATTGATCCGCGGAAGATCGCGGGAGTGGTGTTTAACGCTGCCGAAGAGCTCTCAAAGAAGACCTACTACGCTTATGGAGCCAAGGCTGCCGGCCAGTGAATCGGGAATTGTACCCAATAAAAAAGCCCTCCTCGGCGGAGGGCTTTTTTTCAGGTCAGCAGGAACCGTGTGCTGTTTCCTGAGAGAGAAGCTTAGCGGCTGCGCTCGGTCTTTCTGCGGCGCAGCAGGCTCGCGCCAAAGATCAGGACGGACCCGAGCACAATCAGTCCGCCCGATTCCGGAAGCGAGCTCACCCGATGAATGGGCGCGGTAACAATTTCGTGGAGTTCGACCGCCCCGGACAAGACTCCCCCGGAAACGGTTATTAAGAGAATACCGATGACGAAGTACGCAAACTTTTTCACAATGGTAACCACCCGTCGATTTTTGCTGCCGATCTGCATCACTACATCCAGCCAATACGGCCCGGAAGCTCACACGGCTGATGTTGGTCAGTCTGGTTCGGTAGGTGCACGGAGCTTGCCAAAGTTGATAACAGAAAACGAAGGATTTACTGTCGAAAGTCACATTTATATGCAAAATATTGCAGCGAAACGGCTTATGTTTTGACACAATGACTGAAAGGGCCCAGGTGCTTCAAGTTCGCCCATTTTCTGTTCAGCCGAGGTCGGACACGCTCGGCGCTGAGGCTATGACAGCGGTGACCCAATTGCGTTATTCATCCAGGGACCTGTGGATCCCATGCAGCAGTTCTCTTTCTCGGTTATGAGCCCAGACCGGGAGGCCATCACGGAAACAACCGGCGATTCGCCCGCAGCGCCTTCCGAACGCGGGCAGTCGCCCATCCACGTGTTGTTCCTGATCGACCACCTCATGGCGCGCGGAGGCGGCGAGGGCAACCTCCTGAAGTTGGTCCAGTTGCTGCCCCCGGAACGTGTCCGCTGCTCCATCGCCACATTTCGCATCAATCCTGAAATCCGCAAAAGCATTACCGTGCCGGTCCACGTTTTTCCGTGGAAGCGCGTCTACCATCTGAGCGCCTGGAAGGCAGCATTCGCGCTCCGCAAACTGATACGCGATCAGCATGTCGATATCGTGCAAACCTACTTTGAAACTTCGAACCTCTGGGGCGGAATCGTAGCCAGGCTTGGCGGCGCCGCGCTGCTTTCTTCGCGCCGTGACATGGGCATTCTCCGCCAGCGGAAACACAAGATCGCCTATGCGCTGGTCAACCGCATTGCCGGCCGCGTGCTTGCCGTGTCGGAAGAGGTGAAGCGCTTCTGTGTAGATGTGGAGCACATCGATCCGAAAAAGGTGGTCGTGGTCTACAACGGAGTAGACATCCGCCAGTTCGACTCCGCCGCGCCCGCCAATCCCTTCGCGAACGCGGACTGGGCCGGGGCATCCCACATTGTCACTTGCGTTGCCAATGTGCGGCGCATCAAGGGCATTGACGTCCTTGTGCGCTGCGCCGAACGCGTTTGTCGCACCCTGCCCGGAGCAGTGTTCTTGATTGCCGGTAGCCTGTATGAGCGGCAATATTCCCAGGAAATTCAGGAAATGGTCCGCTCTCTTGGTCTGGAGAAAAACGTCAGGCTGCTCGGCTTCGTAGACGATCCAACCCCGCTCCTCAGGATGAGCAACGCGTTCTGCCTGCTCTCGCGCAGTGAGGGATTCTGCAACGCTCTTCTGGAAGCGATGGCTTGTGCGGTGCCTTCGGTCGTCACGCGCGTGGGCGGCAATCCTGAGGCCGTGGTGGATGGTGAAAACGGGTTCCTTGTTCCTTCCGATGACCCCGAAGCTGCCGCCGGCCGTCTTCTCCTGCTGCTGCAGGACCCGGCCAGGGCCGTGCAAATCGGCAAGGCCGGACGCCTCACAGTCCAGACGCGCTTCAGCGCAGACACGATGATCAAGCGCCTTCTCGATGTGTACGCTGCTCTGATGGTGGGAAGGAAGCGGAAGAAACGCTGACCCGGGAAACCGTCAGGAACTCAATCCTGCGCGCTGTTTCCTGTTCTTTGTGGTGGGTCCCTGCTGGCGCGGCAATCCTTTGCCACTCTCGTCCATGCTTCGCGCCATGCCGGCGATTTTCCTCCAGGACTCCCGCATCAGTCCTTTAGCGGCTTTCCAGATCACCGCATATTCAAAGATCAGCGGCGAGAACTCCCCCTTGGCATTCACCAGGTGGTATTCGCAAACGTTCACCCGCGGAATCAGATAGGGATCGCAGTCGCGGGTCCAGACCCCAGGGTCCTGGTTCAGGAAGGCAAGCCTGTATCCGGCTCTCTCAGCCAGGTCCCGAACTTCTCCGGAGCAATCGCCATTGGGATAGGAAAAAAACTCGCATGGCTTGGCCAGTTCATGCTCGATGCGGTCGCGCGAGCCGAAAATTTCCTGCTCCGCCTGAGACAGCGTGATTGCCGTAAGAATCTCATGCGTGCTGGTGTGCGAACCCAGCCTCACGCCCTGCCGGTCAAGCGCCCTGGCCTGCTCCCACGTCATCGTTCGATCCACGTCAGGAACCGGCTCGGCGGCCGGGTGCTCCGCCACCATCTGGCCGACGCGCTGGTTGCGCTCTTCGGCTGGAAGCTCTTTTAAGTTTTCAATCGCCCTCTCAATGTAGTTGGCGCCTGCGCCACGCGCCCCTGCCAGCCGCTGCTCCAGGACGGAAGCGGCGCGTTCCGGCCAGAACGGCAGTGTGGTTCCCATCTTTTCCGGGACAATGAAGATCAAAAGCGGGACCCGGTGCTTCCCCGCAATGGGAGCGGTATTTGTCGCGCTGTCGGACCAGCCGTCATCGAATGTCACCGCCAGTTTCAGTTTGGGGCTGGGGCTCCAGTCGGGTTCGTGCGCCAGATCGGCAAATTGACAGCTCTGCGCGGCGTATCTCAAAAAATCGTCAAACGTCTTTTCCCTCACAACCATACCCGGCAGCGATGCCGTACTTCTCAGTTCGTCGTCGGGCAGCACGCGATGGAACGTCAGCACGATCGTGCCGCGATTCCGCACCCATCGCCTGGCCAGCCGCAGGACGCCGGAAAAACGGAGCACGCCCGCCCAGAGGAGCTTGCCTCTGGCCCTGATCGTCGATCGCGTGAACAGGCGCTTTCCCATTTTCATTTCTCAGATCGCGCGTAAGCCGCGGCGACGGAATTCCAGCGCCTCTTCCCGCCGGGGAAAGGTGAAATAACTTCCCTGCGTGTGGTCCATCGGGACCGCCACGGCCTGGTTCGCTTGCAGACTGCGCAGCACCTTGGCCATGCAGTGTGCGCCGTGCCGCTTGGAGCGGCGAATGGACTCATGCAGCGACTCGCCCGGCATCACTGCGATTGCGTCCTGCAACAAACAGTCGCCTTCGTCGACTTTGGCGGCCATGTAATGAATGGTGACGCCCAGTTGCTGCTCGCCGTGAAACAGCTGCCAGAACGTCGGCATCATGCCCTTGTACCGCGGCAAGGGCGCGTGGTGAATGTTGATGCATCCGCGTGGCGGAATGCTCAGAACTTTTTCCTTGAGAATATACGGACACGCCACCGAGATCAGCAGCTCCGGCGCGCGTTGTTGCAGGCCCCCGGTGAATTCAGGCTGGTTCGGATTGCCCACATGCTCGTACTTGACGCCGTAGGCTTTCGCCAGCTGCGCGATCGAGTAATAGCGCGAAGCCTTCCTGGCCCTGGGCAGCAGCGCCATTCCCCTGGCGATGGCGGCGTGGAGCAGAAGTTTCCCCAGGCCGGGCATGCCGTAGAGCCATTTCAGTTCGCGCAGCAGCTGCCAGCGTGACCGCTTACCCATGGCGCGGCAGCAGGAGATCCGGGTGATCTCGAATTCGCCCGAATAATGCCGCAGAAACTCATCAAAAAATGGCAGCACATAGAACGGATCTTCCGCGGTGAGGAATTCGATTTTCATCGGCGGGCCCTCACAGTCTGCCAGGTAATGTATTTGCGCCCGCGGCCGATCTCCACCATGCTTACCAGGGCGGCGGCGTTCAGGGTGCAGAAAAAGAGCGGAATTCCCAGCGGCTTCCACTTGCGATGCAGCGGCGCCAGCATGTTGACGATCGCGGCCGCGTAGAAAACCAACTGAGCGGCCAGTGTGATCCTGTAGAACGTCGTATCGAGCAGCAAAAGATTTGCGGCCAGCACCGCCAGAAGAAATAGCGGCACCATCCAGCGCAGGACTTTATGCGACCACAGCTGAAATGCGGGCCAGAAGAATTTCCAGGGCTTGAGCAGATCGGCAACGCTCAGCAACCCGCGCATCGCCCGCGTGACCACTCGTACACGCATGGAAAATTCTTCTGCGGTCGACTGCGTCGTTTCCTCATAGGCCAGCGCCCGATCCTCAAACACCACGCGGTAGCCCTTCTTGATTGCCTGCAAAGGCTGGACCAGGTCGCTGATGACATCGGCCGCAAGCTCGGTGTAAGCGGCTTTGCGCACGGAGTAGATGCAGCCGCAGCAGCCGGTAATCGTCCTGATCCGCGACTGGAGCTTCTTGATCATGTTCTCGTAATTCCAGAACGCCACGCTACCCAGGCCAGTCGGCGAATCGCCTTCGGGATCGAAATACTGGTACCGGCCGCTTACCGCGCCGACCTTCGCATCCTGGTAATTGCAGGCAAGATAGGCCAGCGCTCTGCGATGATAGATCGCCGTCGCATCGGAGAAGATGACGACCTCGCCCCTGGCCTGCTGGATTCCTTCATTCTGCGCGTGCGTCTTGCCGCCGCGCTCCGTCATCCTGACCAGCCGCACGCGTGGGTCGGGAAATGTCTTGACGATTTCGTCTGTCCGGTCGGTCGAGCAATCGGAGAGCACCAGCACTTCAATCCTGTCCGCCGGATATTCAAGTTCAAGCGTCTGCCGGATTTTGCGTTCGATGGCCGCCTCTTCGTTATAGGCCGCGATCAGCACGGAGATCGGCGGAGTGTAACCCGGCTCCGGCCGGCGCCGGCGCACAAACATCGCGATCAGGGCCAGCAGCAATGGATATCCCGCGTACACGTAGAACAGCAGAAACGCGGCCGCCCAGAAGACAATCCTGGCCGCTGCGGTGATGCTGTTCACATATTCGAGTGCGGCGGCAATCACTGGCGGCCCCTCGCAATCGAGATCACATCCGCTGGTTTGGGCTGGACAGCGCCAATGGGGATCACAGGCTTGCGCTTGTTCCCACCCAGTGCGGTCTCCAGCACCGCGTCTTCTGCTTGGCCGTCCACATACATACGCTGCCAGACTTCAATCATCAGCAGCGCCCAGATCTTCAGCGCGTTGTCCCGGCGGTTCTCTTCATGATCGCGCAGCAGCTTTGCAACGGCCTGCGGACGGAAAATCCCGCGGCCCTCAATCGTCCTGGCTGAAAGCAGCTGCCCGATTACCGGCTTCAGTTCACCGTTGATCCACTGCGGAAGCGGCGGATTGAAGCCCATTTTTTTCTTTTCCAGGATTTCCCTCGGCAAGGTGTCGCGCAGGGCCTGGCGCATGATCCACTTCGTCGTTCCGCGCCGTACTTTCATTTTGTCGGGGAGCCGCAGTGCGAATTCCAGCAGCCGGTAATCGGTGAATGGCGCGCGCACCTCAAGAGAGTTCGCCATCGACATGCGGTCTGCGTATTCCAGACAGTTGCAGCACAGGAAGGATGCCGAGTCCACATAGCCCAACCGGCTCAGCGGCTCCAGGCGCGCCCCGCGACGGAAAAACTGGCGCAGGAAGTCGCCGGAGTCACGGTTGCCGACAGCCGCAGCAAATTCGGGTGAATATAGCTCCTGCTTTTCCGCCTGGGAAAAATATCCCACCCAGTCGATGTACATGTCCTCTTCAGCCTGCCAGGCTGACTGGGCAAACTCACGCAGGCGCCGGAAGCCATGGCGGCCGTCGGTAGCGTCACTCATGAATCCGGAGAGGCGCGAAACCAGTCCTTTGGTGATGAACTGCGGCAGCATCCGGTAACGCCGCGCCAGTTTCGCACCGGCATAGCGCACGTAGCCGCCAAAAAGCTCATCGCCGCCGTCGCCGGAGATGGCAACAGTGACGTGCTGGCGCATCAGCCTGGTGATGATGTATTCCAGAATCGCCGTGGGATTGCCGAACGGCTCGTCAAAATGCCGGACCACCTTCGTCATGTAGTCGGCGCAGGCTTCGTCCGCCTGCAGCACGTGATGCTCCGTGCGAAACTTGTGCGCTACCAGGTTCGCGGCCGGCAGTTCGTCATAGAACTTGCTGTTGGCAAAACCGATGGTGAAGGTCTTCACCTGCTCGGCGCTGCTCCTGGAGGCAAACGCGGTGATCGCGCTCGAATCCAGCCCGCCGCTCAGAAAAAGGCCCAGGGGCACGTCACTGATCAGGCGCAGTTTTACGGCCTCTTCCATCAGTTCACGCGCGCGGTCGATCATGTCGCTCTCGGAGAGGTTCAGCGGTTCTCCGGCCGCCTGCGCGGCGTCCCAATATTTCCAGGTTGTCTCGCGCAGTTCGCCGTCGCCCCCGACCTGCACTTCCATGGCCGAGCCCGGAGCCATTTTGCGCACGTGCTTGTACGCCGTTGAAGGATAGGGGAAATACAAATAAGTCAGATAATCATGCAGCGCGACTGGATCAAGCTCCGCCGGAACGCCGGCTTTCAGGATCGCTTTGATCTCGGAAGCGAAGACCAACCTGCGTCCGTCGTACGCATAGAACAACGGCTTCTTGCCCAGGTGGTCGATCGCCAGCAGCATGCGCCGCAGCCGCTGGTCCCAAAGCGCGAAGGAAAACATCCCGCGCAGCCTGCGCACCACGTCGTGCCCCCACTGCTCATAGCCGTGGATGATCACTTCCGTGTCGCTGTTCGACCGGAATTGATGCCCGGCAGCGATCAGCTCGGCGCGCAGCTCCTGGAAGTTGTAAATTTCGCCGTTGAAGGTGATCCAGGCTGTTTCATCCTCATTGCACATCGGCTGGTGCCCGGCCGACGAGAGGTCGATGATGGAAAGCCGCCGGTGTTGCAGGCTTACCCACATCGATCCCGGCGACAACGCGAAGTACTTCAGGCCCGCATCATCGGGTCCGCGATGGCGCAGTTCCTGTCCGCATCCTTCACCCGCGGGCGCGCTGCCGATTTGTCCGAAAATCCCGCACATAACTTTTAGCCCAATGTACCCATCTGCTCAGGCAAGCGCCGGTTCTTCACCGTCTTCAAATCCGGTGTGCCCCACTTGCTCGGCGGCAACCGTCTCCGGCGCAGCCGCGCGCTGCTGCTCGATCATCTGCCCGCGCACCACGCAGGCCAGCAGCACCCACAGAAAGCCATTCACCTCGATATAGAGCCAGCGATCGCCGAAGAAGTTCACCACCAACACGCACGCCATCAGCAGGGCAAATCCCAATCCCACCGACTGCAGAAACGGGTCCTGCGCGCTCCTCCATAACTTGATACCCTGCCCCGCCGCCTTGGCCAGAATAAAAACGAAGAACAGCAGGCCGACCACGCCCATCTCCACCAATACTTTCAGGAAGTAGTTATGAGTATCGGTGTAAATACTGACCCGGTGCTGATATTTGTAGGTGTCAAAGCCGTCGCCGATGACCGGGTTCTCACGGAACATCGCCATCGCGTCATTCCACAGGGCCACGCGGTCCTGGGCCGAATCATCGAGCACCTGCTCGTCCTTGTTGTAGGTCATCTGGACGCGCTCTTTCACCGAAGTCGGAACCACGGTCTGCCAGGTAAAGAGAAACACTCCAACTGCGATCAGCAGCCAGCGCTGCTTCAGCAAGCCGAGCAAGACCAGCCCCGCAAGAATTCCGGCGTAAGCTTCGCGTGAAAAGGAGAACAGCAGGCAATAGCTGCTGAAGGCGACCAGCGCCCACAGCGCCATCTTCAGCCCTTTGCGTTTCTCAAAGGCCGCCAACCCGAGGAGAAAGAGCATGAACTCCGCTTCAAAGACGGCAATCCCGTTTTCTCCGGCATACCCGAGCGGCCCGCCGTCGCGCACCTCATAGGAGAAATGCGAGAGATCGCGCGCGCTCATGGTGCCGTAGAAGCCCTTGTCCACCGCAAGGACTGACAGACACATCAGTAAAATCAGAATCTTGATCTGCTTCACGTCCTTGATCACGTTCACCGCCACAAAAAACAGGACGAACATGACCATGTAGTTCTTCCAGTCGGAGAAACGCGGATCGCTGATGGCCAGCGGCAGGTCAGTCTTCAGGTAGAAAGCGCCGCGCCACAGTTCGACATAGCAAAAAATGCCAAACAGGATCAGGAGCTTGTTCATGGGCGTCTTTTCCAGGCGGAACTCGCCTTTGAAGATCGCGCCCAGGATGACGCCAAGCAGAATAATGTCAATCAGCTTGTTGCCGAGCGGCATGTCCATGAGGCGGTAGCGGATGGTTTGCAGCGGCAGCAGGGGAACCAGAAAATACAGCCCCACCTGCGGCCGCCAGAACAGCGACAGCAGGAAGGCAGCCGTGGCGCTCAGGTAGAGCACCCACGGGACGTATTGTTCCAGTCCAAAATGCACGAACTTAAGTCCTCTCTGACATCGCGGGCAATGAGGGTTCCATTGCCGATTGGGAGGCTTGCTCCTTGGGACGGCGCAGCGAATTCGCTGTCGCGCTCCAGATCTTGCTCAGCAGCGTCCGTACATGCGCATCCATCATGCAGAGAATCGCCGCATAGAGCACAAAGATCAAGGTTGCCTTCGTCACCACGGCGATCCATGGCGTTTCGATGGGCAGTTTCGCCGCCAGCCATGAGACTCCCGCGCCCACTGCAACGTAGCGCAGCAGCGCCACAGGCTCCATCTTGAACGGCAGGACGCGCAGCGATTGGTAGCCCAGGAACATCACGATCCCGGCGTAGCTCACCATGGTCGCGACGGCCGCTCCCACCAGCCCGATCCGCGGCAGAAGCACGATATTCATCGCGACATTCAGCACGCTGGCGTAGAACGTGGCTGCGGCGATTTTCGATGCGCGCTGGTGGATCAACAGTCCCGGCCGGAAGTAGATGGTCACCGCTGAGAGCACCAGCCCGATCACCAGAAACGGCAACAACGTGTAGGCCTGCGAGAATTTCTTCGACGCCAGCAGCACAATCACGTCGTGGGAAGTCACAATCGCCACACAAACCACCGCGACGGCCGCAAGCAGGAAGTGGTCCAGGCTGCGGCTCAGAAATTCCTGCGTGGCTTTTTTGCCCTCGCTGTTCCAGACCTTCATGCAGATGGGGAACAAGGCGAGTTGCAGAGGCTGCATCATGACGTCCTGCAAGTAAATGGCGATCCCATACGCTGCAGCGTAGAAGCCCAGCGGCTGCGCGCCGAGATAATGCTGGATGAAGAAACGGTCGCCGGAATCGAGCACTACCCATGAAATCTCCGCCAGCATCAGCGGAAAGGAAAAGCGCAGCGCTGCCATCAGGAAAACGGTGTCAAACATCGCCGGCGATACAAGCTTGCGCCGCCCCAGGACCGGAAGGTACTGAAGCAGGACCGCGCCTTCCACCGCAACCAATCCCAGAAAGAACGCGAACACCGTCTTCTGCCAGAAGAACAGGAGTGCGCAGATCGCCGCAATGCTCAGTGCCTTCTGCAGAATGTCCATGCCGTTGAACAGGCGCGTCTTGTTCTCCATCTGCATCAGGTTCATTTGCATGGAACGCAGCGAGCGGATCATGACCAGCGCACAGGCCAGCAGTAGCGTGCCGACGGCGGAAATACCGAGGAACCGTGCAGTGCCAAAGAAAATCGAAATGCCAAAAAGCACGGAGAGCACAGCGGCAAAGATCGCCGTGCCATAAAACAAGGTGGAGTAGTAGCGGCGAAGAGCGTTGGGATCGGCTGCGCCGGCGCTCTCGGGGTAATAGCGCTGCACGGCGTGCTGGAAGCCGAACTTCGACACCACGGTCAGGAGCAGGACCGCGTTGGTGATCAGGTTGATGGTGCCGTAATCAGCAACGGAAAAGACGCGCGTGAACAGAGGAAAGGAAACAAACCCCAGGAGCATGACGGCCACTCGCCCACCCAGATAGTGGGACGAGTGCCGGTACAGGGTCTTGAGCGAGCTCATGGGAATAGGTTCCTCGAATTGTTTGTGTGTGTCCGGTCGAGCCGGGTTTGTTCCGCGCCATACGATTGCCGCATTTTGGCTTTGCTTACAATTTGTTGTGCAACTTCAAATACAGCGCCGCCTCCAGAGCAAGACCGACCACGGTAACCGCACCGGCAAGAACGGCAAACCGCACAGAGCGCCGCCGGCTGGCCGAATCCTGCAGTCTTGGCACCGCAGTCAGAAGCGGCACGTTGGCCGGCAAGAGCGCTTTCAGGTCGCGTTCCATCTTGAGCGTTCCGTCGAGCATGTCTTTCAGATATGCCAGGCCGAGGGAGAGCGCCAGCGCGCCCACCAGCACCGCCATCAGCAGCAGCTGCCGCTTGGGCTTGAATGGCTTTTCCGGCACCTGCCCCGCATCCAGGATCGTGAAGTGCTCGCCCTGCTGCCTGCGCTCGAGGTCGGCCGCCATGCCGGCGGAGAATGTCTTGTCCAGCAGCGACTGATAATGCTCTTTCGATACCGTGTAATTGCGGTTCAGCTCGGCCATTTGCTGTTCCACGACGGGAACCGCATCGACCTTGCCGCGGTACGCGCTCATCTGCTGCGTGAGCCGCGCCTGCTCATCGTTCAGGCGTTTGGTCTCACGGTCCAGCAGCTGCAGTCTCACCGTGACCGCATTGTTGTCCTGCGCTGACGCGGTCACCGGAGGATCGGGCGGCAGCACTTTCAAACGATCTTCCACGCGCTGCAGCCGCGCCGCCATGTCCACGACCTCAGGATGCTGGCTGGTGTATTTGCCTTGCAAGTCCTGGAGCTGCGCCTTGAGCTGCTGGCGCTGCGACTCCAGCTTGGCACGCTCGGTAAGCGGCGGCGCCGTCTTCACCACGCCCGAACCTGAATTCTCCAGCCCGCGTGAGAGCAGCGTCCGTTCGACTTCCAGCCGGTTCAGCGACTCTACGTTGGCCTGGAATTGCGTCTGCAATTGTGAGAGCGCCTGCAGGTTCGCTGACTGCTGCTCCGGCATCTCGCCCAGGTGGCGCATCTTGAAGGCGCTGACCTTGGCTTCCTGCTCTTCCAGGTTCTGTTTTGCGTCCTTCAACTGCGCATCCAGGAACTCGGTTGTGTCCTGCGCCTGCTGCTCGCGGCTCTTGACGTTCCACTCAATGAAGCTCGCAGCCAGCTGGTTGGCGACCCTGGCCACCGTGTCGCGGTGCCGGCCTTCATATTCGATGGTGAAAGCGCTCAAGCCTGCGGCGGAACCCTGCTTCACCGTAATGGTGATGTCTTTCCGCATGATCTCGATCAGCTCCTCGCGCGAGACCTGTCCCCGCAGCTCAGGGAAGAGCTGCATGTCATCGATGATCTGCTGCAGCCGCGTCACGCTAAGCACCTGTTGCGATATCGTGCTCAGCCGCTGCCCCGGGTCGGAGTTCACGGTCGGGCTCACGTATTTCTCCGGCACTTTCTGTGGATCCACCAGAATGGTCGTCGTCGCCTTGTAGTGGTCGGGCAGAAGCAGGACGAACGTTGCCCCTGCCAGGAAGAATACGACCGTCCCCAGGAAGATCCATCCGCGATAATGCCGCACCGTGTTCCACAGGGCCAGCAACTGCTCCATGGCTCCGCTATTTTGTGGATTGCTCATTGTTCCTCTCTGCCTGTTTCCTACCGCCAACGCAGCGGCGCCGGATACCACTCGATGCCGGCATAGGCATAACTCAGGTTGCCGGATATCAGGTTTCCACCGCTTCCAGTGAAATAGCGATAACCGCCGGTGAGCCCCAGAGTGTCCAGAAGCTTGAACCGCGCCCGTGGAGCAACAAACCAGCCGTGGTATGAGGGAACAACCGTGGTAATCGGCTCGCCGCGCAGATAGCCGGCATCGGTGGAGAACGTGAGGCGCTGGACCTGGGTCGAGAATCCGACCGCGGCCGTGTCTTCCCAGCGGCTGTTCAATCTGGCCACAGTCGTGAACTGGCGGTACACGGAGCCATAAACGCGGGTGCGATACCCGAGGCTCTTGACCAGGCTCGCGCTGAAGGTCGCCGAAACCGGCGAGCCGCAGGTGTCAGTTGTCCATTGCGGTCCACCAGCGATATCGAATACCAGGGAGTGGCTCATTTTAAAGCCAAGTCCCAGGCCGACGCCGTAGCTGTTGCATTTGGGTCCGTTCAGCAACGTCTCGCCCTGCGCATAGCTGCGCAGATCGATGCGCTGGGTCAACGAGCGCGTGTATTCCCCTTTGGCGCCAATGCCGTTGGCATGCGTGCCGGCGGCGCCAGTCGCGGAATCGCCTTCGATGCCGGTATAGGTATGGAAGGCGCTCACCGTGATCCGGTCGCGACGGCTCTTCAACCAGCCCAGGCCGACCCGGTTTTCCCAGAAAGCAGCGTTACTGGCCCGCAGCAGAATCGCGTTGGACGTGGCATCCGCTATCGGCGTGGCTTGCACCACCAGAAAACTCAACGGTCCCTGCAACCGCGCCGCTTCCGATCCGTAGCTGGCGCTGGAGGAGGCGAACCACACCCAGCGCTCATTGAATGCGCCCATCGCGCTGAAGGTGAGCGAGTGGTACGCCTGCGGATCGCCGTTTTGCGTATCGTTCGGGTTGATCACGCCCTGGTACTGCAGCAGATAACGCCCAGTCTTGGTCGGCGTAAAAAACGCAAGGTACGGCTGAATCGAGGTGGAAAAAGCGTCAGTGGTGCTCCCCGGCGCCAGGCCGGTGAGATCATTCCGGTAGGCTGAGGTGACGGTGCCGCCATAGAAGAACTGATAGCGGTAGTCATTGCGCGCCGCGATCATCGGGGGCTGCGCACCTTCCGCATATTCACCGTTGTAGGCTTCCTGGTAGCTGTGCGGCTGAGGATAGAGGCTGATCAGCGCACCTGTGCCGAGGGAAACCGTGTAGGCGCCATTCGTATCGGCATACCACGGAGTGTCCGGCACCTTCTCAGTCTCTTCCTTCTTGACCTCGGGCTTTTTGCTGTCGGACTGCCTGGTTGTCTCCGCCTGGGCAGTCTCCTGCTTGCTGGCGTCCGCTTGCGCAGCTTCCTGCTTGTTCGAGTCCTGCTGGTTGCTTTCCGTGGACTGCGCCCATGACGCAGGCACAGCCAGCAACAGCATCAGCACGGCCGAGAAAAAGAGCCGGATCTTGTTGATCGTGTGTGTTTTCTTCATGGCACCACCACCGTATCTCCTGGTTGTAAAGCAACGTTTTGTTCAGTCTTGTTGCCCTTGATCACTTCCTTGTACTGGAACTTCATCCGCGTGAGCTTCCCGTTTTCATTCCGCAGGACAACGATGCTGTCGCGCTTGGCAAAGGGCGTGAAGCCGCCCGCCTGGGCGATCAGCTGCAGCACGCTGGTCTGCGCATTCAGCGAATAACTGCCCGGACGCAGCACCTCGCCTGTAATGAAGGCCTTCTTGCTGCGAATGTCCGTCACCGTGACCGTGACCTGCGGGTTGTTGATGAAGTTCTTCAGTTTCTCCGCGATCAGGTCCTGGATCTGCAGCGGGGTCAGCCCGCTGACCTTGACTTCATTGATCAGGGGAAGCGAGATGTTGCCGTCGGTGCGTACCACCACCGTCTGCGAAAGCTCCTGCTCCTTCCACACGTTCACGTGCAGCACATCCGATTCGCCTACCACGTATCCCGGCGGCACATTTACTGAGGGCGGCGCATTCTCGGCCGTTTTATCCGCCGTTTTATCCGCCGCCTTCGTTGTATCCGCGGCTTTGGGATTTTCCGCCGTCTCGGCCGGCTTCAGGTTGGCAGTCTGCGTCTGCGCCGACATGCCCCCAATGGCGATCCAGCAGAACATCACAGCGGTCGCAATCATCTTTTTCTGAAAACCCATTTACTTTACTCCTGTTCAGTAACCCGTTGTTGCTACTTGGCCCCTTTGCCAAGCAAAATCACCTTCACGGTTTCAAAAATGATGGCCATATCGAGCGAGATGGAAAGATGCTTGATATAGAAGAGGTCCAGTTCGAGCTTCCGCTTCGCATCTTCCATCGTGGACCCGTATTGATACTTGATCTGCGCCCAGCCGGTAAGCCCGGGACGCACGGTGTGCCGCTGGGGGAAGAAATCCAGACTGCCTTCCAGCAGTTCGCAGAAGTAAGGCTGCTCCGGCCGCGGGCCCACCAGGCTCATGTGGCCCTTCAGGATGTTGAAAAACTGCGGCAGCTCATCCAGCCGGTATTTGCGAATGAAAGCCCCGACGTGCGTGATGCGGTTGTCATTGTCGGCAGCCCAACTGGGGCCGCCCTTTTCCGCGTCCTGGCGCATGGAGCGAAATTTGAAGATCTCAAATTGCTCGCCATGCAGTCCGACGCGCTTCTGCCGGAAGAGCACCGGCTTGCCGCTTTCGATCAAGATGGCCAGCGCCACCAGCGCCATCACCGGCAGGGTCAGGGTAATCGCGATCAAGGCCGCCGTAACGTCCATGGCGCGCTTGGCCGCGAGAAGAAAGCGGTTCTTGCGGAAGCCATCAGAGAAAATCAGCCAGCTGGGTGAAAGTTTTTCCAGCGCGATCCGTCCGCTGATTTTCTCGAAGACCGTGTGCGCATCTTCCACCTGGATGCCGGCGAACTTCAAGCGCAGCAGTTCGCGGTACGGCATGCGCCCGCGCTGTTCTTTAAGCGAAAGCACCACGCGGTCAATCTGCTTGTCCTTTACCAGCAATTCCAGATCGCTGATACCACCGATGATCCCCGGATTCACCAGCGATTTACCGATGTTCTCGCCTTTTTCATCCAGGAAACCCAGGACCTTCAAGTTAAGTTCCGGCCGCGAGCAGATCTCGCGCGTCAGCGAAATACCGGCCGGGCCTGTGCCGACTACCAGAAGCCGCTCCGGCCGCCCGAGAAAAAAGAATCCCTTGGAATCGAGCAGAAGGCGCCAGAAGAAGATGAGCGCCATGATGGTGGGCACGGCGAGCGCTGCAATACCGCGTCCCAGGCTCACGCCCGGCGCCAGATAGTAGATCAGGGCAAGTCCGATGGAGGCGATGCCCAGCGCCTGCAGCAAGCCGATCAGCAGGGTGCCGCGCGACTTCATCACCTGCAGGTCATAGAGATCGTTGTAGTAAAGGGCGAACTCGCACATGAACACCACCACCATGAAACGGAAGATGGTGTGTCCGCCCGCATATTCAAAGTGCGACGACATGAAGCGCAATGCGGTGGCAAACGCCAGGCCCAGGACGATCAGCAGGGCCTCGCTACCGAGCAAGACCAGGGTCTTGGTCGGGATTTTTTGTCCGCCGATTTTAAGCATTGCTCACCTTGGCGATCGACATGAGGTGTTCGACCGCGTCATTGCTGTCCTTGCTCTCACGAGCTTCCGGCTGCGCGCCGGAGCCGTTTTCCGTGGGCATGGGGCGCACGGTGGCGCGGTTCGGAGACAGGCCGGAATCGCGGATCTTGTAGAGCAGGGCGCGATAGCTGATCTTGAGCGCCTCCGCGGCGCGGCGGCGGTTCCAGTGATTGGCCTGCAGGACCTTGAGGATGATTTCGCGTTCCAGTTTGCGCACCGCCTGGTTGGTGATCTTTTTGAGCGGCACCGGGCCTTCCTGCGGGATGTCGAGCTCGAAGGCGTTTGCCGCGGGCTCAGCCAGGTCACCGCTGATGCAGGCCTCGGTACCCAGAATCACGTAGCGCTTGACCAGGTTTTCCAGCTGCCGGATGTTGCCCGGCCAGTGATACGCGTGCAGCAGCCGCATGAGCGAGCTTGAAATCGCCGGCGTGCGGCGGTTGTAAACCATGTTGAAATGTTCGCGGAAATACTCCACCAGCTGCGGCACATCGGCGGCCCGTTCCCGCAGCGAAGGCAGCGTGATGTTTACCACATTGACGCGATAGAAAAGGTCTTCGCGGAAAGTCCCGGCCGCGATCTCCTGCTTCAGGTTGCGGTTGGTGGCGCAGATCACGCGCGCTTCCGAGCGCGTATCTTCCTGTGCGCCGATGCGGCTGAATTTGCCGTCCTGCAGCACCTGCAGGAGCTTGGATTGCAAGCCCAGGCTCAGCTCGCCAATCTCATCCAGGAACAGCGTGCCGCGATCAGCCAGGGCAATCAACCCGGGCTTGGAGGTATAAGCGCCTGTGAATGCGCCCTTTTCGTATCCGAAAAGCTCGCTTTCCAGAAGCTGGTCAGGGATCGCCGGGCAATTCACCTTCACATACGGACCTTTGGCCAGGGGCGAATTGCGATGGATCAGCTTGGCGATGATCTCTTTACCCGTCCCGCTGGGTCCCTGGATCAGGACCGGCACGTCGGCCGAGGCAATCATGGCAAGGTCGCGCTGGACCTTTTTCATCGCCTCCGAAGTGCCAAATATCACTGACTCCGGGGGAAGGTCAAAATTTTGCTCTACCATCTGTTTCATTCGAGGCTCCGTCTGCTCACAAAACGAGATTGAACCTTGGGGTAACTCCCGTATGTGCATGTACAAAGCCAAAGTAGCGGGATTTCCGGGAGGCGTTCGGAGAGAGTTCAGGAGCATCCAGAAGGGTGTATCTGTATGAAAATAAGAGATTAGAATCTCTTAGGATCGGGGTCGATCTAAGCCGGGATCAGAAAAGGCTGCGCAGGACGCTAAGCACGAATAGGAAAATGTTTTCACACTGGGAACTTCGATTTCCCTCTGCTTATCGGGTCATTCGGGCCATCGGATCATCGGGTCATCGGGCGCTCCACACCGCTTACAATTCTCGACCTTTAGATTTTCTTGCTCCCAAGCGCACGCTTCGGCGCGCACGCCGCTCCCAGCGCGGCAGGCCCGCTGTCTTTGAAAGCTGCGGCAAGGGTCTTGAATTTCCGATCTCCCGATGGCCAGATGACCCGATGGCCAGATTCCCTTATCTCCAGCGATCGACCGCGTTCCACCAAATGACCTTGAGCCATTCCTGGAAGGTGGTCTTGGCCCACTCGCGATGTTGCCACCAGCTCATACCAAACAATCGGTCATCGTGCGCGGCGGCCACTGACCAGTGATACTGCGGCAGGCGGCTGGCCAGCACCGACCGTGCCCTGGCCGTGTGCCAGTCACTGGTTACCAGCAGCACGCTGCGAGCATGGAGCGGCTCCAGACATTTTGCGATGTAGCGTGCTTCGGTGACGGTTGAGTCCTCTTCGAAAGGACACACCTGCACCCGGCTCAACATGTCACCTGCGTCCTGCTTCAGGAAATTCTCTGCGTATTCGGCGGGAGAATGGCCAAAATAGCTGGAGTCGGAAGGGGCATCGAGGAGCAGGCGATCGCCAAAGCCGGCGCGCAGCAGCTCCATGCCGCGGCGATAGCGCTGGTCCTGGCTATCGCCGGAAAGCACCACAATGACGTCTGACTTTTCCGGATGATCGCGCACCAGCAGACGCGCGGCAAAGATCGCGAATAAGAAAAACGCGAGCAGCAGGACCAGGAACAGAATGAGCTTTAGTGACGGCTTGCGGCGGCGCCCATAATTCTCGAACGGCACCGGCGACGTGGACTGGGCTTGAATGTAGGCCACATCCTTGAGATATCACGCAGGCGCGCAGAAACGCAAACGCACCCCTTGCCTGAGCACAGTGCATTGCCTTTGAAAAAAGCTGCAAATGTTTGCATTCCGGAACGCCCCTTCCCCCGAACCAGCGGCTGCGAAACACGGCTAATCGTCGCATTTGAAAAGCCTTAACCCGCAACCACCGCGCACCGTGGCACGACGAATTTGGCATCCGAAATGCCTTAAATCAAGCCATCATGAGCACTCTAGAATACGTTTCTACTTCTGATTCCCTCGCCTGCAGGCTGGAAGACCGGACAGCGCGCATTGGCGTGATCGGCCTCGGCTACGTTGGCCTGCCCCTGGTGCTGCTTTTCAGCGAACAAAAATTTCACGTCACCGGCTTTGACATCGACAAGAAAAAAGTCAGCACGCTGACCGAAGGCGGCTCCTACATCGTCCGCATTCCCGGAACGGAGATCCAGCAGGCGCAGCGCAACGGTTTCAGCGCGACTTCCGACTATTCCCAGATTTCCCACATGGACGCCATCGTGATCTGCGTCCCTACGCCGCTCAACGACCACCATGAGCCCGACTTGAGTTTCATCGCGGCGACGGCCGAGTCCATTACGCCGCACCTGCGTCCGGGACAGCTGATCATCCTGGAGAGCACCACCTATCCCGGCACGACAGAAGAGCTGCTGATCCCGATTCTGGAAAGAAATCCGCTGGGACTGAAGGCGGCGCGCGGCGAGAACGCCGATCCTAAAAAAACCTTCTTCGTCGTCTTCTCACCCGAGCGCGAGGACCCGGGCAATGACACGGTGGCGCGCTGCGATATTCCCAAGGTGGTCGGCGGACTGAACCCGCAGGCCACGGAACTGGGCCGCCGGCTCTACGGCAGCATCTTCCGCCGCACCGTTCCTGTTTCCACGCCGGCAGCGGCGGAGATGACCAAATTGCTCGAAAATATTTATCGCTGCGTAAATATCGCGCTGGTGAATGAGCTGAAGCTGCTCTCATTGCGCATGGGAATCGATATCTGGGAGGTCATCGGCGCGGCTTCCACCAAGCCGTTCGGCTTCCAGCCGTTCTATCCCGGTCCCGGGCTGGGCGGGCACTGCATTCCAATCGACCCGTTTTATCTCTCGTGGAAGGCGAAAGAGTATGACTTCCACACGCGCTTCATTGAGTTGGCGGGCGAGATCAACCTGAACATGCCATATCACGTGGTGGCCTCGACGGCGGCGGCGCTCAACCAGCAACGCAAAAGCCTCAACGGCGCCAGCTTGCTGGTGCTGGGCGTGGCCTACAAGAAAGACATCGACGACCTGCGCGAATCGCCGGCGCTGACAATTATCGAGCTCCTGCAAAAGGAAGGAGCGCAGGTGAGCTACAACGATCCGTTTTTCGAATTTGTGGGACGCGGCCGAAAATACGACCTGCAAATGAAAAACACCCCGCTTGAAAACCTGGGCCAGTACGATTGCGTGGTAATCGTCACCGACCATTCGTCGTATGACTACCCGGCGATTGTCGAGCAGGCGAAGCTGGTCATTGACACGCGGAACGCGACCAAAGGCATCCAAAGCGAGAAAATCGTGCGCTGTTGAGGGCTTTGATTTTGTCGCTTCGCTCCAAACCGCCGGCGACTCTCGCTTAGCGAGCACCAATTCTGCTCCCGCAACAACGGGCTCGCCGCGTGGTCGGGCTCGCCCTTTCCGCGATTTAGCTCGTTCCTCACGGCTGGCCCTTGAGGCCAGCCGTTTTTTGCTTTGATTTGAGGCTTTTAAGGAAGCGCGGTTTGGGTGGAAATCGCTGATTTTCACAAGGTTGGCATTGGCGCAAGTAGGCAGCCATCCGAAAAGCAGAGTAGCTGCATCCATCTACCACGCCCGGATGTTCCCCCGGGCGCTCGCAGGCAGAAACGGGCGCTTGATACTTCTGTAACTTTCCGGGTAAATCGGCGAAAAGGTATCCTTAAGTCCCATGGCAACACAGGCACGTCTACGCACGGTACCCCATCCAGGTATGCGGTCATCCCAGGAAAGAGCAGTTTTCCGCCGTTGGCAGCGCTACCGTCTCAACATTCCCATCCGGCTTATCTACACGCACGAGGGCACCAGCAAGATCGTCAGCGGTCGCGGCAATGATATGAGCGAAGGCGGCGTTCTGGTCTTCGCGGGACTCGAGCTGAAAAATGGCGATGAGGTGACGATCGAATTCACGCCTCTTTATTCTGCTGAGCCCGTGCGCGCAAAAGGCCTCGTACGGCACCGCCGCGGGTACAACTATGGCGTCGAGTTCGTTCAGGAGACGGCCGAGGACAAAGAACAGGCCGAGCGCTTCCGCGGTCTGCTGCGGCTGGCCGCCGGCAACGCCACACAATAGTCTCCACGCCAATATCCCGATCAGCGCACAATTTCATAAGCGCCCAGGCTGAAAGCCTTGCCTTGCGGACGCGCCGATCCATCTTTGTCCGTCGGCTGGCCTGAGTTGGTGACCAGAGGATTATTGGGGGGGACGAAGACGCCGTTATCGCGCGCGGGACTTCCCTCGCGCAGATGGAAATCTCCCGCACCCGGATTGACAAACTGCGGGTCGGCAACAAAGTTGTTCATGAGCTGCGGCGGCGCCGCCTCCAGGCCGAACCACAGATTGTGCTCTCCGCTGACTTGAAACAGCGCGCCATCCAGATACATCTCTCCCGGCAGCTGATAAACAATGTTGTTGCGCAGCCGCATCACCAGTGACGTGGTGCCTTCGCCCACGCCGAAAGCCCCGCGCGAGCCCTCAGTGTTGCGAGAATTGTCGGCGCCGCAGTCATACAGCGTGTTGTTGAAGACTTCCACCGTCCCGCTGCCCGGTCGGCCGCGGTTCGTAGCTCCGGCAACATAAATGCAGGAGAAGGCCCCGCCACCTTCCACCGGATCGCGCACGCCTACGTGATAAATCACGTTGTTGTAGGCCTCCACCGGTCCCTGCGACGGATCGATGGTGGCGAAGTTAATGGCGTTGCAGTTGGCGCCGTGAATCAGGTTGTCATGGACGTGCAGATCGTACTGATTGAGCCCTGTCTGGTCGCTGCTTCCGCATCCCGGCCGGCAGATGGGCGAGGAATGAAACTGAATGGCGCGACAGGCATAGTTGTCGTGAATATGGTTCCAGCCCACGTCGATGTGGTTTGAATCGGTGCTGAAATACACCGCATGATAGAACTTGGTGGTTGCCGGGCCGGCGCCGGCGTTGTGCACCTCATTGCCATAAAACCTGATGTTGCTGGCCTGGCTCACCTCCACGCAGCCCACCTGGCCATCGGCCCCCGGGCATTCAATTTCGTTGCCGACAATCTTCCATCCCGTCCCGCTGATGTCGAGCGCCTGCCGCCCGGCGATAATATGCAGCTGCGAGATGACCCAGTAATCTTCGCGCGCGCGGATATTCGGCGTGCGAATCCCATACTCCAGCCCGCGCGCCACGCCGATGGTTACGCTCGCGCCCGGGTAGGCCACCAGCGCTTTAGGCGCCTGCGGCTTGCCCGAGTTGTTGCCGCCGTCGCGGTCCATGCTGAGATAGGCGGAAAAGTTGTCCTGCTTGCTCTGGACCACTCCATTCCCAATGTAGGTCACGTCACCCGCTGACATCGAATCTTTTGCGTTGCTGACCGACTTCCACGGCTTGGCGTACGTTCCCCGGCTCCAGTCACTGCCCTTTTGCGCGACGAAG
>DASTJB010000012.1:0-23877 GCA_035717005.1 Candidatus Angelobacter sp. | reverse complement strand
TTCTTCGACGCGCGCAAGTACGACTTCAGCCGTGTGGGCCGCTTGAAGTTCAATATCAAGCTCTACGAAAAGAACGAAGCCACGGACCTGGACAAGCGCACGCTCGATCCTGAGGACTTTTACGCGACCATCCGCTATCTGTTGAAGCTGCGCAAGAGCATTGGCGCGGTGGACGACATCGATCACCTGGGCAACCGCCGCGTGCGCGCCGTGGGCGAGCTGATGGAAAACCAGTTCCGCATCGGCCTGGTGCGCATGGAGCGCGCGATCAAAGAAAAAATGTCGGTGTACCAGGAGATGTCGACGGCCATGCCGCACGACCTGGTGAACGCCAAGCCGGTCATGGCGGCGATCCGCGAGTTCTTTGGCTCCTCGCAACTCTCGCAGTTCATGGACCAGACGAACCCGCTCTCGGAGATCACGCACAAGCGGCGTCTCTCAGCGCTGGGGCCGGGCGGTCTTTCGCGAGAGCGCGCCGGGTTCGAGGTGCGCGACGTGCATCCGACGCACTACGGGCGCATCTGCCCGATCGAGACGCCGGAAGGCCCGAACATCGGCCTGATCAGCTCGCTGAGCTGCTATGCCCGCATCAACGACTACGGCTTCATTGAGTCGCCGTACCGCCGCGTGAAGGACTCGCGCGTGATCGATTTCGTTACGGTGGTCAATGCCGGCGACAGCGATTATCGCGTGGGCGACCACATTGAACAGAAGGAAGCGGAGAAGGTCAACGCCGACCTGAAAGAGCGGCGCAAAAAGCTGATCGACCATGAGCCATTTTCGTTTTACCTCTCGGCCTGGGAGGAAGACCGGCACGTGATCGCGCAGGCCAACATTGAGCTGGACGATAAGAACCGGATCGTGGGCGAAGTGGTGGACGCGCGCAAGGGCGGCAACTTTGTTCTGGTCCCGCGCGATGAGGTCGACTACGTCGACGTGAGCCCGAAGCAGCTGGTTTCAGTGGCTGCCTCGCTGGTGCCGTTCCTGGAGCATGACGACGCGAACCGCGCGCTGATGGGCGCCAACATGCAACGCCAGTCTGTGCCGCTGCTCCGTGCTGCCGCTCCGCTGGTGGGAACCGGCATGGAAGGCGTGACCGCGCGCGACTCCGGCGCTGTGGTGCTGGCGCGCCGCAACGGCATCGTGGACTCGGTGGACTCCGAGCGCATCATCGTGCGCGTGGAAGGCGAGCACCATCCCACGCAGCTCTCGCGCGAAGTCGGAAGCGACATCTACCAGCTTACGAAATTCAAGCGCTCTAACCAGAACACCTGCATCAACCAAAAGCCGGTGGTCAAGAAGGGCGACCGCGTGCTGAAGGGGCAGGTGATCGCCGACGGGCCCTGCACGGACAAGGGCGAGCTGGCTCTGGGACGCAACGTGCTGGTGGCCTTCATGCCCTGGCGCGGCTACAACTTTGAGGACGCGATCCTGGTTTCGGAAAAGATGGTCAAGGAGGATTACTACACCTCCGTGCACATCGAGGAGTTCGAAATCGAGGCGCGCGACACCAAACTTGGACCGGAAGAAATCACCCGCGATATCCCGAACGTCAGCGAATCAGCGTTGCGGGACCTGGATGAGAGCGGCGTGATCCGCATTGGCGCCACGGTGAAGCAGGGCGACATCCTGGTGGGCAAGGTCACGCCCAAGGGCGAGACCCAGCTCACGCCGGAAGAGAAGCTGCTGCGCGCGATCTTTGGCGAAAAGGCCGGCGATGTGCGCGACGCTTCGCTGACCTGTCCTCCGGGCATCGAGGGCACGGTGGTGGACGTGAAGATCTTCTCCCGCAAGGGGCAGGAGAAGGACGAACGAGCCAAGGCGATCGAGGCTTCGCAGATTGAGCGGCTGGAGAAGAACCTGGCTGACGAAATCCGAATCCTGACCGACGAGCGCTTGAAGCGCCTTGAGGCCATCCTGGGCGAAAAAGAAGTCCAGGCGGACCTGCATGACGAGCGTACCAACAAGCGCCTGCTCACCAAGGGAGCGATTCTCGACCGCGAAACCATCGAGCGCATCTCGACGCGCAATTTGAAGCGCATCAAGTACGCCGACAAGGACCCGCGAGTGAACGAGCAGATCGACGAGATCGAAGAGATGACCTCGCGCCAGATCGACGTTCTCCGGAAAATCACGAATGAAAAGATCGGCAAGCTGCAGAAAGGCGACGAACTTCCTCCGGGCGTTATCAAGCTGGTGAAGTGCTACATCGCCATGAAGCGCAAGCTGAGCGTGGGCGACAAAATGGCAGGCCGCCACGGCAACAAGGGCGTAATTGCCCGCATTTTGCCTGAGGAGGACATGCCTTACCTGGCCGACGGCACGCCGGTGGAGATCGTACTCAACCCGCTGGGCGTACCCAGCCGTATGAACGTAGGCCAGATTCTGGAGACGCACCTGGGTTGGGCCGGACATCAGCTGGGCGAGCGCATTGCCGAGTTCCTGAAAGAGAATTCGCGCGAGGAGGTCATTCGCCGCGAACTGAAGTCGATCTTCAAGGAGACGCCGTTCGGCGACAAGATCTCCGAGCTCGACGATGAAGAGCTGGTGAACGTGGCCAAGACGCTGACCCGGGGCGTGTTCTTCGCCTCGCCGGTGTTTGACGGCTCGCGTGAAACCGAGATCAAGTCCATGCTGCGTGAAGCCAACCTGCCGGAGTCAGGCAAGACCGATCTTTACGACGGAATGACCGGGGACAAGTTCGAACAGCCGGTGACGGTGGGCTACATCTACATGCTGAAACTCTCACACCTGGTGGACGACAAGATCCACGCCCGCTCCATCGGGCCGTACTCGCTGATTACCCAGCAGCCGCTGGGCGGCAAGGCGCAGTTCGGCGGACAGCGCTTTGGAGAGATGGAAGTCTGGGCGCTGGAGGCGTACGGAGCAGCGTACATCCTGCAGGAGCTGCTGACCGCGAAGTCAGACGACGTGTTTGGCCGCACCAAGATTTACGAGGCCATTGTGAAGGGCGAGGCCGCCATTGAACCGGGCGTGCCGGAGTCATTCAACGTGCTGATTCGCGAGTTGCAGTCGCTGTGCCTGGATGTGGAGCTGATCAAAACCATTGAAGGCAGCAGGAAACAGGCTGCTGCTGCGGCTGATTAACAGATCGGCAGCAGGGCCGCGAGGCCCTGCACTCTCAACTCCGGAGTGCTTCCCGGCCGAGAGTTGAGAGCTTCACGAGAGATGAGCAGCACCGGGAGCCGCCGCGGCGGCGTAAAGCCGCAGGAGGAACACCTTGTACCGTTCAAGTCCATTTGATCTGGGCAACACGATTACCGATTTCGATTCCATCCGAATCAGCCTGGCCTCGCCGGAGAAGATCCGCAGTTGGTCGCACGGCGAGGTGACCAAGCCGGAGACGATCAACTACCGCACCTTCAAGCCGGAGCGCGACGGCCTGTTCTGCGCCCGCATCTTCGGCCCGGTGACGGACTGGGAGTGCCTGTGCGGCAAGTACAAACGCATGAAGCACCGCGGCGTGATCTGCGACAAGTGTGGCGTCGAGGTCACTCTGTCGAAAGTGCGCCGTGAGCGGCTGGGTCACATTGAGCTGGCGTCGCCCTGCTCGCACGTGTGGTTCTTCAAGGGCCTGCCATCGCGCATCGGGCATCTGCTGGATATTTCGCTGCGCGATCTGGAGTCGGTACTCTACTTCGAGTCGTACGTCGTGGTCGACGCCGGCGAGGCGCCGGTGAAAGAGCGCGACGTGATCAAGGAAGAGCAGCGTTTCCGCGAACTCGACCAGCAGTACCGCGCCACGGGCTTCAAGGCCATGATGGGCGCCGAGGCGATCAAGGAATTGCTGAAGCGGGTTGACGTGGAAGAGCTGTCAGTCGATCTGCGCGAGAAGATGAAGAATGAGACCTCGCTGCAGAAGCGGCTGAAGTACGCCAAGCGTCTGAAAGTGGTTGAGGCCTTCCGCCGCAGCCAGAACAAGCCCAACTGGATGATCCTGGACGTGATTCCGGTGATCCCGCCGGAGCTGCGTCCGCTGGTTCCGCTCGATGGCGGCCGCTTTGCGACCTCGGACCTCAACGACCTCTACCGTCGCGTGATCAACCGCAACAACCGACTCAAGAAGCTGATGGACCTGCACGCGCCTGAAGTCATCGTGCGCAATGAGAAGCGCATGCTGCAGGAGTCGGTGGACGCGCTGTTTGATAACGGACGCCGCGGCCGCGTGCTGCGTGGCGCCAACAATCGCCCGCTGAAGTCGCTTTCGGACACGCTGAAAGGCAAGCAGGGCCGCTTCCGCCAGAACCTGCTGGGCAAGCGCGTGGACTACTCGGGCCGTTCCGTGATCGTGGTCGGCCCGGAACTCAAGCTGCACCAGTGCGGCCTGCCGAAGAAGATGGCGCTGGAGCTGTTCAAGCCCTTTATCTATCATCGCCTCGAACAAACCGGACACTGCACCACGATCAAGCAAGCCAAAGAAATGGTGGAGCAGCAGGAGCCGATCGTATGGGACATCCTGGAAGAGGTGATTAAAGACCATCCGGTGCTTCTGAACCGCGCGCCAACGCTGCACCGCCTGGGCATTCAGGCGTTTGAGCCGGTGCTGGTGGAAGGCAAGGCCATCAAGATCCACCCGCTGGTCTGCACGGCGTTCAACGCCGACTTCGACGGCGACCAGATGGCGGTCCACATTCCGCTTTCGCCGGAAGCCCAGGTCGAAGCCAGCGTGCTGATGCTGTCGTCGCACAATATCCTCTCGCCGGCATCGGGCCAGCCGATCACCGTGCCCACGCAGGACATGGTGCTTGGACTGTACTACCTGACCAAGTCGAAGCCCGGAGCAAAGGGCGAGGGCCGCGCGTTCGCGAACATTGAGGACGTACTGCTGGCACTGGAAGCGGGCGAGGTGGAGACGCTCACGCCGATCCGTTTGCGCCACACGGGCGAGGTGATCGACCTGACCCAGGCGTATGACGATCAGGACATCGTCCATACCGATCCGGTCCAGTTCGAGCGGCAGTACATCAACACGACGGTGGGGCGCACGATCCTGAACGACCATCTGCCCGAGGGCATGCCGTTCATCAACGGCCTGCTCAAGAAGAAGGGCATCGGCCAGCTGGTGAACTACACCTACCTGCGCTTTGGCCTGGAGACCACGGTCAAGATGCTGGACGAGGTGAAAGAAACCGGCTTCCGCTTTGCCACTCGCGCCGGACTTTCCATCGGCATTGACGACATGGTGATCCCGGAGCACAAGAAGGGCCTGGTGAAGGACGCCGAAAAGCAGGTCATCAACGTGCAACAGCAGTACCTGGACGGCGCGATCACCAACGGCGAGCGCTACAACAAGGTGATTGAAATCTGGTCGAACGTGACGGAAAAGGTCGCGGACGAGATGTTCGCCAACATGCAGGAGCTGGACAAGGTCGGACAGCTAAACCCGATTTATGTGATGGCCGACTCCGGCGCTCGCGGATCGAAACAGCAGATCCGCCAGCTCTCCGGCATGCGCGGACTGATGGCCAAGCCTTCAGGAGAGATCATCGAGACCCCGATCACGGCGAACTTCCGCGAAGGGCTGACGGTTCTGCAGTACTTCATCTCCACGCACGGCGCGCGCAAAGGACTGGCCGATACGGCGCTCAAGACCGCCGACTCGGGCTACCTGACCCGCCGCCTGGTGGACGTGGCGCAGGACGTGATCATCAGCGAGCAGGACTGCGGAACGGTGGACGGAATCTACGTGGGATCGATCGTGGAAGCGGGCGACATCATCGAGCCGCTGCGCGACCGCATCGTAGGCCGCGTATCGCTGGAGAAGATCAAGGATTACGAAGGCAACGTGATTGTCGACGTGAACCAGGACATTACCGAAGAGCTGGCGAGCGCGATCCAGTCGGCCGGAATCGAGCGGGTGAAGATCCGCTCCGTGCTCACCTGCGAATCCAAGCGCGGCGTCTGCATCATGTGCTATGGCCGCAACCTGGCTTCAGGCCGCATGGTCGAGCTGGGCGAGGCCACGGGCGTGATTGCGGCGCAATCCATCGGCGAGCCGGGAACGCAGCTGACGATGCGTACCTTCCACATCGGCGGCACGGCGTCACGCGTTTCCGAACAGAGCCGGTTGGAGGCGCGCAACAACGGCCAGGCACGCTTCATCAATTTGCAGACGGTGAAGTCGAAGACCGGCGATCTGGTGGTGATGAACCGCGCCGGGTCAATCGCGATCGTGGACGACAAGGGGCGCGAAAAGGAACGCTACTCGGTCGTGTACGGCGCTCGCGTGAAGGTCACAGACGGCCAGGTTGTCAATCTCGGACAGGTGCTGGTGGAGTGGGACCCGTACACCTTCGCGATTCTGACGGAAATCGGCGGCAACGTGCAATTCAAGGACCTGCAGGAGGGCGTGACGCTCCACGAAGAAGTGGACGAGGTCACCGGCCTCTCGCGGCACGTGGTGGGCGAGTCTCCGGACGAGAAGCGCCAGCCGGCCATCGTGATCAAGGGCAAGTCGACGCGGCGTTACCTCATGCCGTCGCGAGCGCACCTGATGGTGCAGGATGGCGACGAGGTCTTCCCCGGCGACGTGCTGGCCAAGATCCCGCGCGAAACCACCAAGACCAAGGACATCACGGGCGGCCTGCCACGCGTGGTGGAGCTGTTCGAGGCGCGCAAGCCGCGCGAGACCGCGATCATCAGCGAGATCGATGGCGTGGTGAAGTTCGGCGAGGTCAGCAAGGGCCAGCGCAAGATCTACGTGGTAGCCGACAACGGCACGGAGAAGGAATACTCGGTGCCGAAGGGCGTTCACATCAACGTGCAGGAGGGCGAGCGCCTGCGCGCCGGTGAACCGCTGATGGATGGTCCGATGAACCCGCACGACATTCTGGCGGTGCTCGGCGAGAAGGAACTGCAGGCCTACCTGGTGAACGAAATCCAGGAGGTCTACCGGCTCCAGGGCGTCACCATCAGCGACAAGCACATTGAGGTGATCGTGCGGCAGATGATGCGCTGGGTGAAAGTGGAAGACGTGGGTGACACCAGCTTCCTGCTGGAGCAGCAGATCGATAAGTTCCGCTTCCGCGAGGAGAACGAAAAAGTGATCGCCAACGGCGGACGTCCGGCGACGGGCCGGCCGCTGCTGCTGGGTATCACCAAGGCCTCGCTCTCGACCGAGTCGTTCATCTCGGCGGCGTCGTTCCAGGAGACCACCAGGGTGCTCACAGAGGCCTCAATCCAGGGCGCTGTGGACCACCTGCGCGGACTGAAGGAGAACGTTATCGTGGGCCGCCTGATCCCGGCGGGCACGGGCATGGAGCACTATCGCAACGTGAAGTTGGCTCCGGAGCTCGAACAGGCTGCGGCCAAGGTGCAGGAAGAGGTCTCGCAGGCCTACGCCGAAGCCGAGCGCGCGCTCGAGCTTCTGCGCCAGGAAGGCGAGGCCGAAGAGATGGCTGCGGAATAGCAGTTAGCCGCTAGCAACCAGCTACACCATTACGGGCCGGCGAGAGCCGGCCCGGTTTTTTGAGCAGTTAAGGTCTGAGTAAACAATAATTTACTAGTCAAGAAACTAGGGTGCCGGGAGAATCGGGCCCGACAACTGATAGACTTTTGGTTGTTTTCAGTAAAATAGATGGACTTAGTCCAGGACTTAGTCCATAATGAAATCCATGGAAGTCAACATTCACGAAGCCAAGACAAATTTCTCCAAGCTGCTGCAGCGCGTGATACTGGGAGACGAAATCATCATCGCCAAAGCGGGAGTGCCGGTGGCGAAGTTGGTTCGCTACGTAAGCAAAAAGGGAGGCAAGCGGCCTCTGGGTTTTTACCGGGGCCAAATCTGGATGGCCGATGACTTTGATGCCCCATTGCCGGATGACATCCTTGCCGGCTTTTATGGTGAAGACGTCCCTGAGCGTAAGCCTGTCAAGCGCGCGGCTGCGAAAAAACGCAAGAAGGCATGAGCTACCTGCTCGACACAACTGTCTTTGTCTGGCTTCTGCAAGAGCCCGAAAAGCTCAACCCGAGAGCACTCGCTCTGATTGAAGACAAGAGCCAGGACGTGTTTCTTTCCTCCGTTACGTCATGGGAGGTAGTGATCAAATTTGCGACAGGAAAGCTTACATTGCCGAAAAAGCCGGCCGAGCTTTTCTCCGAAATCTTTACAAACTTCTCGTTCCAGCCGCTCCCGATCACGCATGCTCATAGCCTGGCAGTTGGCGAATTGGAATTCCACCACCGCGATCCGTTTGACCGGATGCTGGTTGCGCAGGCACGTAGCGAAAAGCTGGTTTTGATAACCGCAGATGAGGAGATCAAACGGTATCCCGTAGAAATTTTATGGTGCGGGAAATAGTTTACGGGTATTGCACACAGGCATACCTGCCGTTAACCTATTCAACTAATGCACTTTACCCGGCTGCGGCGGGCCTTCTGGCAGGCCTTTCAACACGGGCAATTCTCGGTGGCCAAGGGCGCGGCCTATTCGTCCATTCTTACGCTGTTCCCGGCTTTCCTGGTGGTCGCGTCGGCGCTGGAGGCGTCGCACAACACGGAAGGGTTTCTGCAGCAGATTGCCGGCGCGATAGGCTGGGTTTTACCGCCGGGAGCACGCTCGGCAGCGCTGGCTTTTTTCCAGACAAAACAGCACCATGCGACGCGAATCATCTATTCGGCTTCGCTGGTGACGCTGCTGGCGGCTTCGGGCGTCATGATTTCATGGATGGACGGCTTCCGCCGCGCCTATACCATGACCAATACCTGGGGCTTCTGGAAAGAGCGCGGCGTGGCGCTTTACCTGGTGCTGCTGGCGCTGATTCCCCTGGCTTTTGCCACCATGCTGGTGGCCTTTGGCGACCAGGTGGAGAACTGGGTGCAGTCGGAGACCATGCACCTGTTCAAGCCGCTGGTTCTGCTGGCGTGGGACGCGGCGCGCTGGATCATCGCGCTGGCAACGGCGATCGCGCTGATGGCCCTGATGTATCACCACGGCATGCCCAAGACGCAATCCTGGCGGCGCGTGCTGCCCGGCGCGATCATGGCCGGCGTGCTGTGGTTTCCGGCGACGCTGCTGTTTGGCTGGTACGTGAAGGACTACGCCACGTACAACGTCGTCTATGGATCGCTGAGCGCCGCGATTGCGCTGCTGGTATGGTTTTATATCGTCTCGATCATCGTGCTGCTGGGCGCGGAGCTGAACGCGCAAGTGTTTCCCAAGATTGTGGAATCGCATAAAAAAGAGAAAGCATCATTACCTTCCCATGAGTGAACCCACGCCAAACACTCCAGCTTCAACCGTGAACGCGCGCAAGGCCAAGATCGTATGCACCATTGGGCCGGCCAGCAGCTCTGAAGCGGTGCTGCGCGACCTGATGCGCGCCGGCATGGACGTGGCGCGGCTGAACTTTTCTCACGGCACGCATGAAGAGCACGCGCGCGTGATCGACCGGCTGCGGCGCGTGGCGGCGAAAGAGGGCCGCACGGTTTGCATTCTCCAGGACTTGCAGGGGCCGAAGATCCGCACGGGACGGCTCAAGTACCGCACGCCGATTGCGATCAAAAGCGGCGCGCGCTTGACCATCACTCCGAGGGACATTGCAGGAACGGCCGCGCTGATCTCGACCACCTTCAGGACGCTGGCGCAGGAAGTTGAACCGGGCGCGCGCATTTTACTGTCTGACGGGCTGATTGAGCTGCGCGTTACGGCTGTTCGTGGCGACGACATTGAATGCGAGGTGATCAACGGCGGCATGCTGGGCGAGCACAAGGGCATCAATTTGCCGGGGACGGTTGTGAACGTGACTTCACTGACCGAGAAAGACGAAAACGACCTCCAGTTCGGGCTGAAGCACGGCGTGGATATTGTGGCCGTCTCGTTTGTCCGCACCGCGGATGACGTGCGGCTGGTGAAGCGGCTGGTGCGCACGCACAACGCCGACGCGTGGGTGGTGGCGAAGCTGGAGAAACCGCAGGCGGTGGATGAGCAGAACCTGGAGGAGATTTTGGATGTCGCCGACGGCGTGATGGTGGCGCGCGGCGATCTGGGCGTAGAGATGCCGGCGGAGAAGGTGCCGATCATCCAGAAGCACGTGATCCGCCGCGCCGCAGACTGGCGCAAGCCGGTGATTACCGCGACGCAGATGCTGGAGTCGATGATCGAGAACCCGCGCCCCACGCGCGCGGAGGCGAGCGACGTGGCCAATGCGATCCTGGACGGCAGCGACGCGGTCATGCTATCGGCGGAGACAGCCAGCGGCAAGTATCCGCGTGAGGCGGTGGCGATTATGGGGAAGATCGTGCTCGAAGCCGAATCAGCCAAGGACGAGCCGCTGCAGAGGCGGCGGACGCACCGCCATCTTTCGATCTCGGAGACGATCTGCGAGTCTGTAGCGCACGCGGCGCAGGACCTGGAGATGAAGGCGATCGCGGTTTATACGGAGACGGGAACGACGGCGCGGCTGATCTCGAAGTACCGGCCCAAAGCGCCGATCTATGCGTTCGCAGCCAATGAAGGGGTCTGTTCACGGCTAAATCTAATGTGGGGCGTTGCCCCGCTTTTCTGCGAGATGACGCCGAACGCGGAAGAGATGGTGAAGAATGCCGAGGCGCATCTCCTCAAGATGCACGCGGTACAGCCCGGCGATGTGATAGCTGTGGTGGCGGGCACGCGCAGCAGCAGCGGATCGACCAACTTCATGCGCCTGCACGTGGTGGGAACAGCGGGCGAGCATCCGCAAGGTGAACGTCGGAAGGCGCCACGGTTGAGGCCGAGCGGAGTGGGAGAGAGAAGGAAGAGGTAGCTTTTTCCCGAAATCCCGAGCGAAGCGAGGGAGCCCTATTTAATCCACGTGGACACAAGGGAAAACAATATTCTCGCCATGTCTTCCCTAGAGAGCAGCGGAGCAGATCCCTCGCCTTCGCGCCGAAATCTTTGTGATGCTGAACGTAGCATGTGCTGCGGCTCGGGATAGCGGTCCCACGAATGAATCAATCGGGTAGGGATCCCTCCCCTTTCGGCAAGCTCAGGGTCGGGACTTCGGAAAAAGTTAATTGCTAGCTGCGATTTGCTAACTGCTCAATTCACCCAACCGCCCTTGCCGCCGCCGTTTTTCTTGTCGCGCTCGTCGGGAGGACGGAAGTTGCCGTACTCGTCAAAGTACTCCTTCGGGTCCTGGCCGTGCTTTTTCATGTAGACCTGGAACTTCTTCTTTGACCGGTTGAGCTTCCAGCGGTGCATGCGGTTGCGGACGCCGTAGCCGGCTTCAGAGAAAGCATAGGTGAGGCCGCGGCGGGGGACGAATCGAACATAGAGATAGCCGAAGATCAGGCCGCTGAGATGGGCGACATTGGCGGTGTCGCCGGCCGATCCGAGGGCGCTGACGAGCGCGATGAAAGCCAGAATGCCCACGAGGTATTTCAGGCGGATCGCAACGGGCAGGGGGAACATGTAGACTTCCTGGTTGCCGAAGAGCATGGCGCAAGCCATCAAAATAGCGTAAATCCCGCCGGATGCGCCTACAGTCGATGTAAGAGCATTCAGATGAACGAATGAGCCGATGGTATATGCCAGCGCCACGGTACCCAGAGCGGCGCCCACGACGCCAACCAGGTAGAACTCCCAGAAACGCCTGCTGCCCCATGAGGTCTCAAGCATGGAGCCGAACATCCAGAGCATCAGCATATTAAAAAACAGGTGCCAGAAGTTGGCATGCAAAAAACCGTATGTGACCAGCTGGTACACGTGGCCGTGGACCACATCGCGGGATGTCAAAGCAAAAGTGTTAAACAGCCACGTGTTGATCTCTTGATGGCGCAGGGCGCCCAGCAGCACCATCAACAAATAGATTCCGGCGTTGAGCGCGATCAATGTCTTGATGGCGCGCGTGAACGGCGGAAGTGAGAGCGTTACTGACCTGCTCGACATGTTTGTTATCTCTCTGGCTCAGGAATCACGATCAGACTTCTGTGGCCCTTGGCATCGACAGAGCGGACGCCGAAGATGGCGTTGTCTTTGGAGTCCGGTAAATCGATTTTCGTCTCCGTGGTGCGCACGGCGTCGTCGTCGGCAAACACCGGGTCTGTCGTCTTGCGCCACAGGACTTCATACGCTGCGGCCCCGGGGGCGGCCTTCCATTCGATCTTGGAATCGTTCTCCAACTGCCTGGTCAATAGACGGACTTCCGCGGGCGGGGCGGGCGACGAAGCGAGCGCGGCCAAGGTTGCGGCGTTCAACCGCGCGACGTTGGCCAGGTAGTCGAAATCCACAAATTTTGGCAGGTCACCATATTCGATGCCATTTTCCGTGCGCACGTTTTGATGCTGGTGGTTGAAATCTTCGCGATATTCGGTGAAGCGGACGGCGGCAAAACCGGAGTCATTGAAAGCCGAGTGGTCGCCCCCCCGCAGGTAGCGGTCGCGGCGGAAGATGAGCTTGGGCGTGAAGGCGCCAAAATCGTAGATTTCACTGACCTGATGGATGTAGCGCGCGAGTTGCCGCGAGGTTGAGTCATTTTCACCGCCAGTGGCCTTGATGCGGCGCATATCGGCGTCTGTGGCTGCGGCAGGAATACCTTCAGAGAAGACGCGGACCCAGTTCTTGTTCTGGAGTGTATCGCCCGGCGTGGTGTTGCCGCCGACGATGTCATTGTTGAGCACGCCCTCCAGCTGCCAGCCTTCGGCTTTGGCCATCTTGGCGAAATGCGTGCTGCCGTTCAGGCCCTGCTCTTCGCCGGCAACGGTGAGGAAAACGATGGTCGCGGGAAAGCGGTGCTTGCTGAGCACGCGCGCACACTCAAGCGAGACGGTGGTGCCGCTGCCATCGTCATTGGCGCCAGGCGCCGGATCGGTGGTGTTTTCATTGCTGGAGTTGCGCGAGTCGTAGTGTCCGGTCACAAGGTAAACGCGCTTGGCCTGGGCCGGGTCGGTCCCCTTCAGGATGGCGTAGACGTTCTGGATTTCCGTCGGTACAGGAATACGGTTTTTGGGCTGCTCCACGAAGGTGTCCGTCTTGACCTCCAGGCAGCCGTGGCAATCGGCGGAGATACGCTCGAACTCTGCTTTGATCCAGTTGCGCGCGGCTACAATGCCTTTGCCGGAGGTCGCAGCGTCAGGATTGTTCACCGAGAGCGTGGAACGGTTGCCGAAGCTGACCAGCTTCTCATCGATGCGGCGGACGTCTTCCGGGGAGACGTCCTTTATGACCTGGGCGATGACGGGATCGCGGTCACGTTTGGCCCTGGCTGCAGGGGCTGAGGGACGGGCCTTTTTCTGGGACGGCTTTTGTGCGGGCGGTTTTTGTCCAGGCTTCTGGGCAACGGCGGACGGCAGGGCCGACATCAGAAGCGCAATCGAGAAAATCATGGAGAATAAAGAGCGGGAACGCAGAAGTGACATTCAATTCCTCAATTTGGGAACTTGACGGCAACCTTCAGAGATTCTAAATATAATCACGTGGCCCTTGCCACTCTGTGACACTGCCAAGGAGGAGAAATGGCAATTTGCCCGGAATGCGAAACCGACCTCGATCTGGATGAGGAAGAACTGGACGAGGGCGAGATCGTTTCCTGTCCTGAATGCGGCACCGATTTTGAGGTGATAACGATCAATCCGCTGGAGCTGAACCCAGTGAGCGAGTTGGACGAAGACGAGGACGACGACGACCTGGACGAGGAAGACGAGGACAGTGACTACTAAGGGCCTCTGGATCGCCATGACGGCCGTATGGCTGGCCGGGGCAGTGTGCCCGGCGCAAGCGCGGCGGTTCCTGCAAGAGCAAAAGACGCCGCAGCAGCAAGAAGAGAAGAAGGCGCAACGCACCGAAAAGAAAAAGCCGCAGGAGAAGCCCTATGGATTGATCTTCGGGACGGCTTACGGCCCGGACGACAGGCCGTTGTACGGTGTGACGATCACTATCCGCCGCGAAGGCAAAAAGCACTCGACCTGGGAGTTGGTTTCCGACCATCGTGGCGAGTTTGCGCAGCGAGTTCCGGCGGACGCTGCGGATTACCTGATCAAAGGCGAGGCGGAATATGCGCCCATGGGTCCCGACGGGAAGCCGCAGATGTCAAAAAAGAAGAAACTCAGGGGTGAAACCAGGGTTCATATCGAAGGAGAGGAACGCCAGGACGTTGGCGTTCATTTGCAGTAGCGCTGGAGGTGAGCGAATGAAAAAGCTGCCGGCAGTTTTGATAGTGGCGTTGGCCAGCGTCTGCGCATTCTCTGCGTCGGGCCTGGCAGAACCGATGCAGCGTGGCCAGGCGGAATCACGCATGCTGATTGGCCGCGTTTTTAACCGGCAGGACCAGCCTGTGGCCAAGGCGATTGTTTACCTCAAGAACGCGAAAACGCTGGCCATCAAGACTTACATCACCGAGCCGGACGGCAGCTACCGCTTCCCGGCGCTGGCGCCGAATGTGGATTATGAAGTTTATGCCGAAAGCAATGGCGCCCGCAGCGACACCAAGACGCTGAGCGGCTTTGACAGCCGCAAGACGGCCAATATTACGTTGAAGCTGAAGTAAGCGCTTCCAGCCCGAATATCCCACCGACACCGGTTTTGAGAAGCGCCATTTCGCTAATGGCGGAGCCGAGAGGGTGGGCCAGATCCGAAGAGGTTCACCGCAAGAAGACAGGCCATCTTTCTCAGATGGCCTGTCAAGGTGAACCTCGAAAGCGTCTATTCCTGATCGTTGCCGGCGCGCTTCCAGTTGATGATGTCGCCCAGCGTGGTGGTGGAGCTGGAACTGGATGCTGGACGCTTGTAAGCTTCCACGTCGGCACGGCTGGCCTCTTCACCCACGGCCCGCAGGCTTAAGCCAACCTTCTTTTCCTCCTGGTTCATTTTGATGATCTTGAAGTCGTGCTCCTGGCCCGCTTCAAGCTGCACCGCAGTCCCATTGGCGTCGGTTGCTTCAGAGTTGTGGCAGAGGCCTTCAACGCCTTCAGCAATCTCAACGAAGGCGCCAAACTGCGCCAGGCGCAACACCTTGCCGTGGACCACGTCGCCAATGCGATGCGTCTGGAAGAAGGTCTCCCAGGCATCAGGCTGGAGCTGCTTAACGCCGAGCGAGAGCCGGCGCTGCTCGGGCTCAATGCCCAGCACCACGGCCTTCACCTTCTCGCCCTTCTTCAGGACTTCAGAAGGATGCTTGACGCGCTTGGTCCAGCTCAGATTGCTGACGTGCACCAGGCCGTCGATGCCATCTTCAATTTCGATGAACGCGCCAAAGTCGGTCAGGTTGCGCACGCGGCCTTCCACGGTAGAGCCGATGGGGTATTTTTCGTGCAGGCGCTCCCAGGGGTTCGACTCAAGCTGTTTGAGTCCGAGCGAAATGCGGCGTTCGCCGGAGTTCACGTTGAGGACCACGCACTCGATCTCATCGCCGACGTTGACGAGCTTGGAGGGGTGCTTCATGCGCTTGGACCACGACATCTCGCTCACGTGGACCAGGCCTTCAATGCCCTGTTCCAGCTCGACGAAAGCGCCGTAGTCGGTCACGCTGAGCACGCGGCCTTTGACGCGCGCGCCGATGGGGTAGCGCTCCGCGGCGTCGAGCCAGGGATCGGGCGTGAGCTGCTTGAAGCCGAGCGACACGCGGAGTTTCTCCGGATCGAACTTCAGAACTTTTACCTGGATCTGGTCGCCCACGTGGACCAGGTCGCGGGGATGCGTAAGGCGTCCCCAGGACATGTCAGTGATGTGGAGCAGGCCGTCAATGCCGCCCAGGTCGACGAACGCGCCGTAGTCGGTGAGGTTCTTGACCGTGCCGGTCATGATGGCGTTTTCGGCCAGGTTCTCCAGGGTCTTGCCGCGCTTGGAAGCAATTTCTTCATCCAGGATGGCCTTGCGCGAAACCACAATGTTGCCGCGCTTTTTGTTCAGCTTGATGACGCGGACATCGATTTCGTGGCCCTTCAGCGACTCCAGATTTCTCACCGGGTGCACGTCCACCTGCGAACCGGGCATGAACGCCTTCACGCCGATATCGACAGAGACGCCGCCCTTTACCCGCTCCACGATCGTTCCCTTGATGCCTTCCTTGGAATGGTAGGCCTTCTCAATGTTCTCCCACACCCGCACGCGTTGCGCGCGCTCGTGCGACAGCAGCACGGAGCCTTCTTCATTCTCGCCGCGCTGGACCATGACCTCAATTTCCTGGCCCGGCTCGAACTTTACGTTGCCGCTGGCATCGGTGACTTCTGCGATGGGCACCAGCCCTTCGGATTTGAAGCCGATATCGACAACGACATGGGTGGGAGTGATCTTGATGACGGTGCCTTTGAAGACATTGTCTTCACTGGGCGCCGGCTCGGTTTCAAGGGTGTACGATTCAAGTGCTGCGGCGAAATCTTCGGACATGTGAGTTTCTTCTTTGTGAGCGACGCCCGCGCTGGGCTGCTCAGTCGCTTTGGTTTGAGTTTCATTCCCGGACATAGTGGTTACGTTGTTGTAGGACCCCAGAGAATCGGCGGAGCTGTTGGATTCAGCTTCGAGGTTGCGATCGTCGCTACGGGCTGTGTGCTCGACCAACATTCTCTTTCGTTGACCGGACCTGCAAACACGGCTGGAACTCACGGCGGAGAGCAGTAGTGCTGAAGGTGTTGACTGGCATGATTGGCGCCCGGTGTTGCGGAACGCTCGAAACCAGCGGCCGGATCTTACGGCAGTCCTGAACGGGCCATAAGACTCCTTCGACTATAGCAACGGCCTAAGGCACTGTCAAACCGTACGGCGAGGGAAAATTGCTTAAAACCCTAGTCCCTCTGGTATCTTGAGCGGCGATGGATTTCCTGTTCAGCCCCTGGCGTTACTCTTATGTAACTGCCGCTACCAAGCCCGGCGACTGCGTTTTTTGCGTGATTTTGCAGGCCAAAAACGACGCCGAGAGCCTGATTGTCCATCGCGGGCAGAGCTGTTTCGTGATGCTGAACGCTTTTCCGTACACCTCCGGACACAGCATGGTGGTGCCCTACCAGCACGTGGATGAACTGCAAAAACTGGCGCGTCCGGCGGCCGAGGAGATGATGGCGCTGACGCAAAGGCTGGAAGGCGCGCTCCGTGAGCTCTATCGCCCTGACGGTATCAATCTGGGAATGAACGTGGGCAAGGCCGCCGGCGCCGGAGTAGCAGGGCACATTCACATGCACATTCTGCCGCGCTGGTTCGGTGACA
Source organism: Candidatus Angelobacter sp. (assembly GCA_035717005.1). Classification (GTDB taxonomy): domain Bacteria; phylum Acidobacteriota; class Terriglobia; order Terriglobales; family Acidobacteriaceae; genus Angelobacter. The sequence goes on along the minus strand of DASTJB010000012.1, from coordinate 6,743 downwards.
CCAACTTCATGCTGGCCGTGGGCGAAACGCGGGTCCTGCCGGAAGATTTGCAGACCACCTACACTCGCATCAAATCAAAGTTCTGAGGGCGTAAATCTTCACCGCAGAGTAGGCGGAGATCGCAGAGAAAAGGCTGACTTGTTTTCTCCTCCTGCGCACTCTGCGTTCTCCGCGGTGAGCTGCCCTTCCGCAGCTCCCGATTTCAGACCGCGTGCGCTCCGGCGCGGGCATCCTAATAGGAAAGGACAAAAGGAGCTGCTATGCCTCATTACGGGGTTCTTCGCGAGTACAAGCTGGAAGAAGTGGACGACGTGCGCGGCGCGGAAGTCTACGGCGTGAATGACGAGAAACTGGGAACCATCGACGACGTGATCTTCGATCATTCCACGGGGGAGATCCGTTACATCGTGGTCAAGACTGGCGGCCGGATCGGCGGGAAGCGCATCATGGTTCCGGCCAGCCGCATTGAACCGTACGGCCGCCACGACGACAAGTTCTATGCCGAACTGGATCCGGAACGCCTGGAGATGATGCCGGAGTTCGACGAGCAGCGGCTGAAGTCAGAAAGCGAGTGGTCCAAATACGAAAAGGACTACGAGAAACGCTGGAACGATGGTGCCGTCATGTACGACAAGGAAACCATGCGCGTCATTACCCCGGCGCACGAGGACGTTGTCCCCCAGCCGGGGCGTCCGCTGAGCCAGGAAGCGAAGAAGAGCCTGAACCGCGACTTTACTCCGCAGCGCGTCGGAAAGCAGGACGCATATCTGGGAGTGGCGAGCGGCAGTGACAAGACCACGCTGCGCCCGGCCAGGCCTTCCGTCGCCGGCCGTGAGGACGCAATCCGGCAAAACACTGGCCGGGACCTGCGGCAGTCTGACGCCGTCCCGGAAATTGCCGGCCGCCCGGACCTTAACCGGCAGAATGTGGGCCGCGAGAACCTCCACGATGAAACCATGAACCACGGTCGTGTCCCAGGCCAGACCACGCGCGAAGTCGAAGGCGTGATGAGCACCGAGTTTGAGGTTTCAAGCTCGCCGGAATCGACGCCGCAGGAAGCCATGCGCGAGCCAGGCGTCTACAAGCTTGACCCCGTGCCTGAGGCGGGGCAAAACACTCAAACGTCGAATCGGGACGTTACGGAGGCGCCCAATGAGGCGCTCAATGCCGGATACGGCCGTCGCTGGACCGCCTTCCAGAAGCACCTGCGCGACCGTCGCGATAAGGTCGTCAGCGGCTGCAATCTCTGCGGGACGCAGGAAAAAGTGGCCTAAGCTCGATCCATCGATCATCGCTTCAGGGCAAATCAGGGCCGCTTTCGGGCGGCCCTATTTTCGTGGTATTGCCTTGACAATCCCCATCGAACCCGGGGCTTGGCGCGGGGATCCCACCCCTCCGTTCAGGCCCTAACTAGGATTCAAAAGGACTTAGGTCAAACCATCCCAGCGGTGACCGACCCCCACCCCTCCCCCCCATGCCAACTAGGATTCTAAATGACTTAGTTGCTATCATCCCAAGTCATCCCAAATTGGCGTAGGGTTGGTGTGGCTAGTGGCTAGAAGCCAGTAGCTAGCAGCTAGGATTTCAAAGACCCTTCCGGCTTGCGCCGTCCCTCGCTGGGAGGGAAATAACTTAATTTACTATTTTATTCGCTATACTGTCAACAGAAAAATGCGCGCTTGCCGGCTATTTCAGCTCCCCAAAATCCTCTTCCCTGAACTCTTCGGCCGCTCGAGAGCCGGCCGGCTTTTCGGCTTCCGCCGTCCTCAGCTGCACCCGCCGGATCTTCCCTGAAATGGTCTTTGGCAGGTCGACAAACTCCAGCCGGCGCACTCGTTTGTACGGCGCCAGGACCTTGCGGCTGTGCTGGAAGATGGAGAGCGCTGTCTCTCGCGATCGTTCACATCCCGGCCGCAACGTGATAAATGCCTTCACCAGCGCATGCCGGATGGGATCGGGCGACGGCACAACGGCGCACTCCACCACATCTGGGTGCTCGATCAGCGCGCTCTCAACCTCAAACGGGCTGATCCGGTAGTCGGAGGCCTTGAAGACGTCATCAGCTCGGCCGACAAACGTCAGATAGCCCTCCGTGTCGCGCTGCACTACGTCGCCCGTGCGATACACCGGGCCTTCGAGCGGGATCAGCTTGCCGTCATCGCCCTGGTAGCCGGGCATCAGCGCCGCAGGGCGGGGATTGAGCGGCAGGCAGAGCTCGCCTTCCTCCGCCTCCTGATCCTCAGGATTGAGAAGCTTGATTTCGTAGCCCGGCATCGGCCGTCCCATCGCGCCAACTTTGAGCTTCTGTCCCGGCGAATTGCCCACCTGCGCCGTGGTCTCGGTCTGGCCGTAGCCGTCGCGGATGGTGAGCCCCCACGCGGCGCGTACCTGCTCGATCACCTCCGGGTTCAGCGGCTCGCCGGCGCTGGCCAGCTCGCGCAGCCGGACCTTCCAGTCGCCCAGGCGCTCGGTGATCAGCATGCGCCACACCGTGGGCGGCGCGCAGAACGTCGTCACGCCGCAGCCGGTCAGCGCATCCAGGAGGCCGCGCGCGCTGAAACGGGATTGATTGATCACGAAGATCGTAGCTTCAGCGTTCCAGGGCGCGAAGAAGCAGCTCCAGGCATGCTTGGCCCAGCCCGGCGAAGAGAGATTGCAGTGAATATCGCCGGGGCGGATGCCGATCCAATACATCGTCGAAAGATGGCCGATGGGGTAACTCAAGTGGCTGTGCATCACCAGCTTGGGCTTGGCCGTGGTGCCGGAGGTGAAGTAGAGCTGCAGTGGATCGTCAGCTTTGGTTTCGCCGTCGGGCTGGAACTGCGGAAGAGAATTGTAGCCCTGTTCGTACTCGTGCCAGCCGGGTACTTTTTCGCCGACCGGGGCCCCCGGACCGCGCCGGTTTTGCGTGGGCTGGGGTGAGATCGCAACGCGTGTGCAGCTTCCGCAGGCCTGCTCGATTTTCGGCGCCAGCTCGGCGGCGCATACAATGTGGCGCACCCGCCCCCGGGCGATGCGGTCGGCCACGTCATTGGCCGTGAGCAGCGTGGTTGCCGGAATGATGACGGCGCCGAGCTTCATCATGGCCAGCAGCGTCTCCCACAGCGGCGGAATGTTGCCCAGCATGAGCATGACACGGTCGCCGCGCTTCACGCCCAGACTTCGGTAGTAGTTAGCCACGCGATTCGACCGCTCTGACAGCTCCGCGAAGGTCAGCTTGTCCTGGCGGCCATCTTCATAGACGACCCACAGCGCCGTCTGCCCGCCGCGCTCGCCTGCGGCGATCTGGTCAAACCAGTCCAGCGCCCAGTTAAAGCGCTCGAGCTTCGGCCACTCAAAGCCCGAGTACGCCGTAGCGTAGTCGTCGCGGTGTTGGAGGAGAAAGTCGCGGGCGGCGCGGAAGGCGTTGGTCACGGACGAAGCCATAACGTGAAAATTCTAGCTCACCCGCACGGTCAACTGACTTCGACCTGTGCTTTGACTAGGGAAACGGCTGCCGGGCAAAGCGGCCAAGCGCAGTGGTGGCCCTGACCCCGTTCATCAGCGCTAAAAATGCAAAGGGCATCGCGATGCCCCACATCAAGGGCATGCGCAACAGAACAGCAATCGTTTCGACAACACAAAGAGCGAAGGCCGTGACTGCCCAACCCTCAGAGCCTTCCCAGATGCGCCAGGCGCCAATTCCGAATATGGCGCAAACCGCCAGTAAACTGGGTGGATAGAGTCCCGCGGCGAAAGCCGCCAAGAGGTTCAGTCCGGCAAGAATGCCTGACCACGCCCCAGCATAGTGCGCCGCTTCGGTTGCGGACTCTACATCATCGACTATAGGCCAAATCAATTCTGCCATTGCGCCAACTTTCTCAAGGGCTTCGATGGCTATTTTAAGAGCTTTTCCATTGCGTTTTCATCAATAACTTTGATTCCCAGCTCCCTTGCCTTGTCCAGCTTCGAGCCCGCATCCGCGCCGGCGACCACATAATCCGTCTTCTTGCTCACCGAGCCCGTCACCTTGCCGCCGGCGTCTTCTATCATCTTCTTCGCCGCGTCGCGCGAATAGTTCGGCAGCGTGCCGGTGAGGACGAAGGTCTTGCCCGCCAGCGCCGTACCCCGGACTTTCTTGACCCCCTTGAAGTTCAGGTATTTGCCCAGCCGCTCGACCAGCTTGCGGTTTCCGGGCTCGGCGAAGAACTCATGGATGCTCTCGGCAATGCGCGGGCCGACTTCATTGACCTCTTCTAATTCGTCGACAGAAGCCTTCATCAGCTCGTCCATGGAGCCGAAATGCTCGGACAGAAATTCCGCCGTGCGCTCGCCCACAAACCTGATCCCCAGGCCGAAAATCACGCGTTCCAGGGGCAGCTTGCGTGACTGCTCGATTTCCCGCAGCACGTTCTCAGCTGACTTATCGCCGATTCGCTCCAGCGTGAGCAGCTTGTCCTTATTCAGCTCGTAAATGTCGGCGATGTTCTTGACCAGCCCGCGATCACAGAGCTGGTTGACCAGCGACTCGCCCATGCCTTCAATGTTCATCACCGAGCGCGCGGCAAAGTGTAGGATCGATTCGCGCAGCTTGGCCGGGCAGTTGGCGTTGACGCAGCGATGGTCGGCCTCGCCTTCCACGCGCACCACATGGCCGTTGCAGACAGGGCAGCGCTCCGGCATGTGAAACGTCTTGCGTCCGCGCGGGTGTTCCTTGTCTTCAAGCACCTTGACGACCTTGGGAATCACGTCGCCGCCACGCTCCACTATCACCCAGTCGCCGATCTTGACGCCCAGCCGCTCGATTTCGTCCTGGTTGTGCAGCGTGGCGCGGCTTACCGTGGTCCCGCCGATGAACACGGGCTTGAGCCAGGCCACGGGCGTGAGCTTGCCGGTGCGGCCCACCTGGGGCACGATGTCTTCTATCTGCGTGACCCCGCTGCGCGCCGCGTATTTGTAAGCGATGGCCCAGCGCGGGGCCTTGCCGGTAAAGCCCAGCCGCTCCTGCGTGCGCATGGAATTGACTTTGATGACGATGCCGTCGATTTCGTAGCCGAGCGTATCGCGCTTCTGCTCGCCCTTGGCGATGAACTCCAGTACCTGGTCAATGTCTTTGGCGATCGTGTGGTTGGGATTGACCTTGAAGCCGAGTGTCTTGAGGGCTTCGAGTGCGTCCGAGTGTTTGTCAGGAAAATACTTTCCCTTTACCAAGAGGAAATAAGCGTAAAAATCCAGGCGGCGCTCGGCGACGATATTCGGCTCGAGCATGCGGATGGTGCCGGCAGCGGCGTTGCGCGGGTTGGCGAACTTGGCTAAATTCTGCGCTTCGCGGTCTTCATTCATGCGCTCAAACGCTTTGAGCGGCATGATGACCTCGCCGCGGGCTTCAAATGTGGACGGCACGCCGGACTTCTTGATGGTCGCCGCGGGAATTGAGAGCGGCACGCTGCGCATGGTGCGCACGTTGGAGGTCACGTCTTCGCCGACGCTGCCGTCGCCGCGGGTGACACCGCGCGCCAGGCGGCCGTCTTCATAGGTCAGCGCCAGGGACATGCCGTCCATTTTGAATTCGCAGACGTATTCAACCTTGTCGCTGCCGGCGAGTTCACGAACGCGACGGTCCCAGTTGCGCAGCTCGTCCTCGCCGAAGGCGTTGTCGAGCGAGAGCATGGGGCGCGAGTGCGTGACCTTGACGAAGCCCTCGCGCGGCTTCCCGCCGACGCGCTGCGTGGGCGAGTCGGGCGTGATCAGTTCCGGGTGCTCGGCTTCAAGGCGCTTGAGCTCCTGCATCAGGCGGTCGAATTCGGCGTCAGGGATCTCGGGCGCGTCGAGCACGTAATAAAGGTGCTCATGGCGGCGGATCTCGTCGCGCAAAGAATCGACTTTCTGCTCGACGCCTTTGTCCTTGGCAACTGTGGCCATTTCACAATTATATTTGTTGAGAGTGAGCGGCGAGGCCCGCGCATGCCGAGCCGCCAGCTTCAGGCGCGCGACAGACGGAAAGAGACGCGAAACTCGCGGGCGGTTTGGAGCGAAGCGACAAAATTGAAGCAGCGAGGCCGGCTTGCGCGCCGAGCTGCATGCTTCAGGTGCTGGTAGAGTTGCAGGCGACGAAACTCGTGAGCGGTTTGGAGCGAAGCGACAGAATTGAAGCAGCGAGGCCGACTTGCGCGCCGAGCTGCATGCCTCAAGCGCTGATAGAGTTGCAGGCGACGAATCTCGCGAGCGGTTTGGAGCGGAGCGACAGAATTGAAAAGAGCTCTCCTTGTTTACAACCCGGCATCCGGCCGCAAGAAGGCGAAGCGTGCGCACGCGATCGCGCGCGTGATCGAGGTCTTTCGCGCGGCGGGAGTTGATGTGGAGGCCGTAGCGACAACGCATGCCGGGAGCGCGATCCAGCAGGCGCGCGAAGCTGCGGAGGCTGGATATGACACGGTGATCGCCTGCGGCGGCGATGGCACGGTGAACGAGGCGCTCAATGGCTTGGTAGCGGCATCAGCGAGTGCAGCGCTGGGGGTAGTGCCGCTGGGTAGCGGCAATCTGCTGGCTTCAGACCTGCGGTTGCCCTTCGATCCTGTGGCGGCTGCACAGCAGCTTCTGACTTACCAGCCGCGCGACTTCCATCCAGGTACGGTCACATCACTGCGCAACGGCGCACGGGAGAAGCGCTGTTTCCTGGTGGCGGCGGGCGTGGGTTCGGACGCCGAACTGATGTACCGCACGGCGGTCGAGGCGAAAGAGCGCTGGGGCAGAAACGCGTATTT
>DASTJB010000011.1:0-5572 GCA_035717005.1 Candidatus Angelobacter sp. | reverse complement strand
ACGGTAACCGCCGTGAACGGCTCGAGCTTCACACTCAAAGTCGGCCAGACCGGCTCGTCCATGACCTTCAACACTGACGCGACCACGCAGTTCAAAGATGGCCTCACGAATGTGGCCAGCGCTTTGAACCAGGTTGTGACCGTGGAAGGCTTCACCAAATCTGAAGGCAGCCTCTTCGCCAGCGAAGTGGAAGGCCTGGAGAGCGCGACCGGAGCGGAAGTGGAAGGCCTGATCACCGCCATCAGCGGAACCACGCTGACGGTAACGGCGCAGGATGGAATTGGCAACGGCATGGACGACACCAAGGTGGGCGCGACGTTCACCGTGAACATCGCCGGCCTGGCGGCGAGCAAGTTCCGCGTCTCATCCGGCAACGGATTCGGCGGCGGGCTGCCCAGCGCCACCTTCCCCTTCGACGCGACGACCATCCACCAGGGTCAGCGCATTGAGGTTGACACCACCGCAGCCGTGCCCCCGGCCAGCGGCGCCATCACGCCGGAGAAGATCGCTCTGCAGCAGCAGGGAGTCTCCGGGACCGTGGCCAACGCCGCAGCCAGCACGTTCGACATCAACCTGGCTACCGACTCGGCGCTGCGCGTGATCTCCACGCAGACCGTAGTTCACGTGACCAAAACCTCAGCCACCGACAGCCGCGTAAGCGTCAGCAACGGCGCCACGGTGCAGGTCCGCGGGCTGCTGTTCTGGAACGGAACGTCGTGGCAGATGATCGCGCGGCGCATCCGGTAAACAATCTCGAAAGCTAGCTGTTCTCCTGGGCCGCATTCCAAAGGAATGCGGCCTTTTTTCTTCAGCGCTCAGCCTTCAGCAGTCAGCACTCAGCAAACCATCGCCCTTCCTTGGGCTCCTGAGCTAACCTTCCCTGACATTTCCGGTCAAAGCTGTTTGACAGCGCTTCTATGTTGTCTCAATATATTGCGTAACAATATATGTCAAACCAACGACTGGATCGTGAACTCAAAAAAGGCAGCGCTGAACTGCTGGTGCTCTCCCTGGTGGAAGACCGCCAGCGCCACGGATACGAGATCAGCAAGCTGATCGAGTCCCGCTCGGAAGGCGCGCTGCGCTTCAACGCGGCCTCGCTCTATCCCATGCTGTATCGCCTGGAGAAGCGCGGCTGGATCCAGGGGCGTTGGATCGACAAAGCCGGACAGCGCCGGCGCCGCTATTACCGGTTGACCGCGGCGGGCAGAAAAGTGCTGCGCGCCCAACGATCGCATTGGCAGACCTTTGTGGCCGCCATCAACCAGATTGCGGGGATCGAAAATGCCTGATTTCAGAGAGGACGTTCGCTTGCGCCTCGCACGTTTGAACCTGGAGCCCACACGCGAGGCCGCCATTGTGGAAGAGATGTCGCAGCATCTGGAGCAACGCTTTGAGGAAATGGTGGCTCGCGGGGCGACCCCCGCGGCGGCACGTGAAGCAGTAATGAAAGAGCTGAATGACGGACGTCTGACGAATGAGCTTTTGCAGATAGAGAAGCCAATGGGATTTGAGCCGGCGTTGCCGGCGGGACCGGGATTCAGCAGCATGCTCGCGCGCCTGGCAAGGGACCTGCGCCACGCTCTCCGGCTCTTGCGCCTCAGCCCGGGCTTTTCAACCGTCGCGATTCTATCTCTCGCACTGGGCATCGGCGCCAACACAGCGATCTTTCAGCTGCTCGATGCCCTGCGCCTGCGCAGCCTCCCGGTAAAGAATCCGGCAGAGCTGGTCCAGATCCGGGTGGCCAACCAGAAGGGCCGGCGCGGCCGCTCCCATGGATCTTTTGCCAGCTTCAGCAATGCCATCTGGGAGCAAATTCGGGCGCAACAGCAGGGCTTCTCCGGGCTGGCCGCATGGAACATGGATGGATTCAACCTGGCAACGGGAGGGCTCACCCACAACGCCCGAGTCATGCTTGTCAATGGCGATTTCTTCAACACTCTGGGCGTTCCGGCCATTCGGGGCCGCGTCTTCACTGCCGCGGATGACCAGCGCGGGTGCGGACTACCCGGAGCCGTCATCAGCTACGGTTTTTGGCAGAAGGAGTATGGCGGCAACGCGTCCGCCCTCGGCGGCAGACTTACTCTGGAAGGCCAGGCGGTTGAGATCATCGGAATCACCGGCCCATCTTTTTACGGCGTCGAAGTGGGAAGGACGTTTGATGTCGCCGTACCCATTTGCAGCGAGCCGCTGATCCGCGGCGAGGAGTCGCTTCTCAATAGCCGCGACGGCTATTGGCTGGCGGCAATCGGCAGGCTGAAGCCGGGCTGGACCCCCGCAAAGGCCACAGCGCAACTCGAATCCATCTCGCCGGCCATCTTCCGCGAGACGCTTCCGCCCACCTACCAGCCGGAACAGGCCAAGCTGTTTCAGAGCTGGAAACTGGAAGCCGCCCCCGCAGGCACCGGACTATCCAGATTGCGCAGCGATTACGAGATGCCGTTATGGATCCTGCTGGCAATTGCCGCTACGGTCCTGCTGATTGCCTGCGCCAACCTGGCCAATCTGATGTTTGCCCGCGCCAACACTCGCGAACGCGAAATCGCGGTGCGCCTGGCGCTGGGCGCTTCGCGTGCCCGGCTGATGCAGCAACTGATGGCTGAAAGTCTGCTGCTGTCACTGACCGGCGCACTGGCCGGCGTGCTGCTGGCACAACTGCTGACCCGGGTGCTGGTCTCTTTTTTGACCACCCAGTTCGACGGCGTAAGTCTGGACCTCGCACTCGATTGGCGCGTGCTCGCGTTCACTACCGGCATTGCCATGCTGACCTGCCTTTTTTTTGGGCTCATGCCGGCGGTCAAGGCGGCCGCCACGCCGCCGATCGTCGCCATGAAGGCAGGCGCGCGCGGCGTAACCGGGGGCCGCGAGCGCCTGGGAGTCCGCCGCGCTCTGGTGGTCGCGCAGATCTCCATGTCCATGGTGTTACTTGTGGCGGCGCTGCTCTTTGTGCGCAGCTTTCAGAACCTGGTCGGAGTCCCGCCAGGCTTTCGCGAGGGCGGAATCATCTTTGCCGACCTGGATTTCACCCGGCTCAAGGTACCGCAGGAGCAACGCAACGACTTTAAGTTGCGGTTGGTCGAACGCCTGCGGGCCCTTCCGGGCGTGCAGTCCGCCGCCGCGGTCGATATTCCTCCCATCAGCGGATACGGCTGGAATAATGACGTTCACTTCGACGATTCAGGCCAGGACGTCCGCGAGGTCTCGTATTTCAATCGCGTTGGCCCGGGGTTCTTCAAAACCATGGACACACCTTTCATCAAGGGCAGAGATTTTGGCCCGGAAGACACGCCTAGTTCTCCGGCTGTGGCCGTGGTGAATGAATCTTTTGTGCGCAAGGCGCTGCACGGAGGCGAACCGCTGGGCAAGACCTTCAAGGTGGATGAAGGCGCGGGAAAACCGGCTTCGGTCTATGAGATTGTCGGATTGGTCAAAGACACAAAGTACCAGGATTTGCGAACCGACTTTTGGCCCATCGCCTATCTTGCGCGCACTCAGGATCGAAAGTCCGATAGCGATGCTTCGGTGGTTCTCCGTTCTGATCTGGCGCTGGACTCGCTGACCTCCACGGTGGAACAGGCGGTGAAGGAGGTGAGCCCGACCATTGCGATCCAGTTCAGCGTCTTCAAGGATCAGATCCGGGATTCTTTGCAGTTGGAACGGCTGATGGCCTCGTTGTCGGGCTTTTTCGGCCTACTGGCCGGAGTATTGTCCATGATCGGGCTCTACGGCGTGATGTCCTACATGGTGGTGCGCCGGCGCAATGAGATCGGCATTCGCATGGCGCTGGGCGCGGACCGCAGCCGCGTGCTGCGGCTGGTGATGCGGGAAGCGGCCACAGTGCTGGTGATCGGGGTGCTGGTCGGGACAGCTTTGTCCCTGGCCTCCACACGTGCAGCGGCTGCGCTGCTCTACGGCCTGAAACCGCACGATCCGCTTGTCATGGCCATGGCTGCGATTGCATTGGGCGTAGTGGCAGCGGCCGCAAGTTATCTACCTGCGTTCCGCGCAACGCGGATTCATCCCACAGAGGCCCTGCGGGAGGAGTAACCGATTTTCGATTTTCCTGGCTGGGCTCCTACCAGCGCGGTTCGCGGGGCTGGCGGGCGTGGCCGCGATAGTCGTCGCGATTGCCCCCTCCGCCGCGGGGTCCGCGGTCCATCTTGGGGCGCGCTTCATTGACTGTGAGTTGGCGGCCGCCCGAATCCTTGCCGTTCAGCGCTGTGATCGCCTTGTCAGCCTCTTCGGAGTTTGGCATCTCGACGAACCCAAAGCCGCGCGAACGCCCGGTAGCACGATCAGTAACGACCGTAACGCTGTCAACCGCCCCAAAGGGCTCGAAAAGGGACCGGAGCTCCCCTTCCGTCAGGCTGAATGAGAAATTGCCTACAAAGATCTTCTTCATGGTGGGTCCTTCTTATGCTTTCAGAGAATGGTTCTCAGCGGAAATAGGCAGGACGGCGGACTTAGGCGGCGTGTCTATCACAGTCGAGGACGAGAAAATCATAGCAGGTAAGAAGCTCTTTCACCACCATCCGGCAGAGTGGCGCAATTTGGCGTACTCGGGATTTTCATCCCCGCTTAATGAGGGCGCGTCTTTCTCTTCTTAATAGTGGTAAGTTTCTCAAGCCATTTGCCGGCGGGCACGAATGCCAGGACCAGGAGAAGAATGCCAAGAGCGATCACGCCGCCGGGATAAACCGGCAATCCCCGGTGACTGTAGTAAACATATGGACCCTGGGCCCGCAATTGCACAATACCGTAGCCCAGACAAAATGCCCCCAGCACGAAGATCCCAATGCGGCCTTTGAGTTTCTCCGCGAGAGACGATTTCTCCGGCAGGAGTGGTTTAGACATCCCGTTCTTCCTCATCCGCAATCATACTTCTTTGCTCCACGATCATCTTTTCCCGGGGGACTTATGCCGCATTTTGTGAGAGATGTTGAAGAGATCCGCCGCCGCGCCATCAACAAGATGGAAGAAGGCGCGGTCACCGAAAGCTATAAGGGCGATGTCAACAAAACGATCGAAATCCTGAATGAAGCGCTGGCCACGGAGATCGTGTGCGTGCTGCGCTACATGCACCATTATTTTATGGCCACCGGGGTCAACGCCAAGGGCGTGGCTGATGAGTTCAAGGAACATGCCGACGCGGAGCGGGAACACGCCGACATGCTGGCCGAGCGCATACAACAGCTGGGCGGCAAGCCGGATTTCAACCCACGGTCGCTGCTCGAGCGCTCCGTCTCACAGTACGTGGAAGGCGAGACGCTGGCGGAGATGATCCGCGAAGACCTGATTGCCGAACGCATCGTGATTGAGGTGTACCAGGAGATGATCCGCTACTTCGCCAACAACGATCCCACGACGCGAGTCATTCTGGAGCACCTGCTGCAGGAAGAGGAGGAGCATGCCAGCGACCTGGCCGACCTGCTCTACATCACCAATCCTGAGACGGGCGAAGCTGAAGCCGAAGACCCCGGCGCCGATCCGCTGCGTTTGGCCAAAGAGCAACAGCGCGAGCACAGCGAAGACGAGCTCAAGCAACGGAAGAGGAAGAGACCGGCGGCGTAGG
>DASTJB010000010.1:0-13216 GCA_035717005.1 Candidatus Angelobacter sp. | reverse complement strand
TTCGCTCGCCTGCGCCAGCCGCGTGTGATCGGCGAAATCCTGGCCGGCATCCTGCTTGGCCCTTTCGTCCTGGGACGGCTTGGGGTCTATAACAGCCTCTTTCAGCTCAACACCGCCGCCGAGCCCAAGAAAGCTGCGCTTGACCTCCTGTACCAGCTCGGGCTGCTGCTTCTGATGTTTCTCTCCGGCGCTGAGACCAAGGCGCTTTTCCAGCGCCACGAACGCAAGCAGATTGCCTGGCTGGCTTCGGTAGGGACCATCCTCCCATTCTTCATCATGCTCGGGCTTGCCTCCCTGCTGCCGCTGGGCTGGTTCATGGGCGAACGTTCCAACCGGACCTCTCTGCTGCTGGTAATGGGGATCGCCGTCGCAGTGACCTCGATTCCCGTGATCTCGCGCATCTTCTTCGATCTTAAGATCCTGCACACGCGCTTTGCGCGGCTGGTCCTGGGAGTGGCCGTGCTCGAAGATATCGGCCTCTGGGCGGTTCTGGCCGTGGCTGCCGCGCTGGCCGCCTCTTCCGGATTGCCTCAGACGGCAATCGCCGTCCACATCGCCCTGACGCTCGTCTATTTCGCGCTGGGCCTCACACTGGCGCCGCGCGCCACCAAGCGAATTTCGAAATCGCGCTTCAACATGCTGGCCAACAACTCGCCGGTGACCTTTACGCTGCTGATCGTCTTTGGCTACGTTGCCGTCGCCGGGCTGCTGGACGTGAACCTGGTCTTCGCCGCCTTTCTCGCCGGATTTGCCGTCTCGCGCAAGCGCCTGGGTGACGCGCTGGAAACCATCTCACGTTTCTCCTTCGCGCTCTTCATTCCGGTTTACTTCGCGCTGGTGGGCTACAGGCTCATCTTCGGCAAATCGTTCTCCGTCTTGATGCTGCTGGCCTTCCTCGCCGGCGCGTGCCTCCTGAAGTTGGCTTCAGTCGCGATGGGCGCGAGACTGGCGGGCTTCCGCGGGCTTGACGTGGTGAACCTCGCGGTCGCGACGAACGCGCGCGGCGGCCCGGGCATCGTTCTGGCGAGCGTGGCCTTTGAAGCTGGAATCATCAGCGCGGCGTTTTATACCACGCTGGTTCTCGTCGCCGTGCTGACCTCTCAGGCCGCTGGCGCGTGGCTGGAATTCGTCCTGCGCAAAGGCTGGCCGCTGCTCGCGGGAGATTCTGTTGCGACTGCACCAGCAATGGATAAAGAAAAACTACCAGAACAATTGGTGGCTTAGGGCTGAGTGCTGAATGCTGAATGCTGAGTGCTGCTCTTCACATACGTCTGCGTCATGCGATCGTGCCAGCCCAGACGATCTTCATCAATGAACGCCCAGGCATAGCCCAGCCCTGCTGAAAATGCGGAAAGCGCGCTGGCCAGGGCGCGGCATTGGCGCGCCAATCGCGCCGGCCGGTCACCGGCAAATGTACTCAACTCCAGCTGCGCCACGCGCATTCCCGGCGTGGTGCGGGCGTAGGTCAGAAACATGTATTGAAACAGCAGCCAGAAAATCCCGCCAGCCGCCAGGGCGCATACCAGCATCATGCGCGAATGTGGTATCTCTTCAGCCAGCTTGAGAAAAGTAAGGCCAAAAAGGCCGCCGGCGATGACCACCAGCGCGGCATCCAGCACACCGGCGGCAACTCGCTGGCTCAAGGGCGCGGGCCGGGGAATGAATTCGTCTTCTTCAGCAACCAGACTGGGCGCAGGCTCCAGCCGGATGTCCGCGAAGCTCGGCAGCAGCTGCATTTGTTCCGCACACGCCTCCACTGGCGCCGGTTGCACTTCCGCCAGATAGGTATCGGTGGGATCTTCCACAATGCGCGGCGTCTCCGGCCGCGACGGAAGTTCGTCCAGCCTGACTTCCTGGACCGCCGTCGCCGGTTCCGGCGCAGGCCTGGGAAAGCGTATGACCTTGGGCTCTGCCTTCACCATGATTTCGGCAAAGCGCGAAGGCGGCGGCGCAAAGGAGAACGGCTCGTTCGCGGTGAAATCCAGCTCCAGAGCGTTGGGGTCCGCGGGCCGGCGGCGCCGGGCACGGTGCTGCTGGATCCGGGAAACGACTTCCTGCCGCCACACCGGCTCGGGCGCAAGCCCAAGAGTGCCGGTCATGGCTTCGGAACCAACCGGCTCGCCGGCGGCTGCGCTCTGAAGCACCTGATGATCGAGCAGCGCGGAGGAGTCGCTCCCCCATTCGCGTGAGTGGGCGCAAGGCAACGCCTGGCCGCAAACCGGGCAAGTCATGGACAAGTGAGAGTTTTCGCCAGAGAGTGAGAGCCTGCCGTGCCGGCGCGTTTTGCTTTGCAAAACTTGCCGTGTACACTTGCCAGTCTGGTTTCTACGGCATGTGCTCCCAACACAAGTTTGTTATCACAGCGGCGCTGCTTTGTCATCTCTTTCTCGCTGCGCCGCTAGTGACAAGCCAGGCGCGTCCGGATCAGCCCGCTCAGGGTCCTCCACCCGCAGCCGGGCAGAATGCGCAGAGCTCCGCAACTTCGCCCAGCCAGCAGAGCACGCCGGCAGGCGATCAAAGCCAGCCCGGCAATTGCCATCTGGTCATTACGGCCCCGCCGCGGCAGGGCCAGAACAGCAACGCTGCCATTCCAGGCAAAGCGAGCTCGCAAGGTACGCCGGAAAAGAAAATCAACCTGCCCATCAGCGAGGAGAACCCAGTCGTCATTGATGCCCGCGAGTGCGAGAAGTCGGGCACGATCGCTACATTGCGCGGCAGCGTGGAAATTCATTTTGAGGATTACGATTTTCACGCCGACACGGCGAGCTATGACTCGTCGAATGGCGGCCTGAGCGCGAAGGGCAATATCCAACTCGATGGCGGACGCCGCGACATTCACATTACTGCGGGCGAGGCGAACTACAACACGCGCTCGCATACGGGGAAGTTTTACGACGTGCATGGCACAACTGGCGCGCACTTCAAAGGGCGCAGCGTCACGCTCACCTCGTCCAGCCCGCTGGCATTCAGCGGCAAGATGGTGGAGCAGACCGGTCCGGACGAATACGTGCTCCATCACGGCTCAGTGACCTCGTGCGAACTCCCGCATCCCAAGTGGACCTTCAATGCGGCGCGGATCATCTTGCGCGTCGGAAACAACGCCCGGATTTACAACACGACCTTCCGGCTCAAAGGCATTCCCGTTTTTTATCTGCCCTACGCGGCGCCGCCGGTGGAACGGCTGGGACGGCAGAGCGGTTTTCTGATCCCCAACTTCGGCACGTCCAACACCAAGGGCACGGTGATTGGCGACCAGTTCTATTGGGCCATCAACCGCAGCATGGACGCCACGCTCGGCGGCGAGTACCTCTCCAAACGCGGATGGGCGCTGCAGGAGAATTTCCGCGCCAAGCCGAGCGAGAATTCCTTTCTCAATCTCAATTACTTTGGCGTGCTCGACCGCGGTATTACCACCACGAGCGTTGATTCCACCGGCAAGTCCGTTTCCGTCACCACGAAACAGGGCGGCGAGGACGTAAAGCTGAATGCGGAGAGCATTTTCCCCCACGATATTCGCGGCGTGGCATCGCTTGACTATCTCAGCTCGTTCATCTTCCGTCTGGCGTTCACTGAGAACTTCTCGCAGGCCGTGGATTCAGAGGTTAAATCCGCCGCGTTCCTCACCAAGAACATCCAGGGATTTTCCTTCAATACGTTCGTCAGCCGTTATCAGAACTTCCAGAGCAAGAATAATGACGATGTGATCACCATCCAGCACACGCCGGGCCTGGAGTTTTCCGCGATTGACCGTCCCCTGTTCCGTTCGCCGGTCTACTGGTCCTACGATGTGGACGCCGAGGGCGTGCGCCGCAGCCAGCCCGGCGTCATCAATCAGGCGGGATTTGTGACGCCGGGACTGGTGGGCCGTTTTGACGTCGATCCCGACCTCAGCCTGCCCCTGTTTTACCAGGGCTGGACGTTCCGGCCGGAAGTCCAGCTGCGCAACACCATCTACTCGCAGCAGCAGCTCCCGACTACTCCGGTCGCGCTGGTGCAACAGAATGTGTTGAACCGCCGGTCCATTTCCACCAGCGTTGAGCTGCGTCCGCCCACACTGGGCCGGGTCTTCGAGCCAACTGTAGCGGGACGAAAGCTGAAGCACACCATTGAGCCGCGCCTGGTGTATCGCTACAGCAACGGCATCGAGAATTTCGGCCACATCATCCGCTTTGATTTTCGTGACATTCTCAGCAACACCAATGAACTTGAGTACGGCCTCTTGCAACGGCTTTATCTCAAACGCCAGCATGCCGGCTGCACCGATGAGCCAGAAGCCGGCGCCGCGGCGCAACCGCCCACGCCCTGCGTTCCCGCCGGCGCCGACGAATTTGTCAGCTGGGAAGTGAAGATGAAGTATTTTGCCGACCCGAGCTTCGGCGGCGCCGTGCTGAACGGCACGCGAAATGTCTTCACCACCACCGCAAGCTTCACCGGCATTGCGTTCGTTACCGATCCGCGGCGGTTCTCGCCGGTTGTGTCGCGCTTCCGCATACGCACCAGCAGCAACAGCGATCTGGAGTGGCAGCTCGACTATGACACCAGGAAGGGCCGCATCAACTCCAGCACGCTCTACACCGGGTTTCACTTTGGCGACTTCTTCGTCGGCGCCAGCCATGCCTATCTGCAGGTGCCCGGTGAGGTCGTGGCCGACCCCAATACCGGCAAGACATTGCCGGTCTGCGTTCCGCACGTTTTTAACCAGCCTGCCTGCGTGCCGCCGCTATTCGATCAGGTGCGCGCGCAGGCCGGCTACGGCAGTCCTACCAAGCGAGGTTGGAGCGCTGCGGCCAACATCGGCTTTGACCGCGAGTTCAATCTGCTTCAGTATTCCGCCGCCCAGACTGCCTACAACTGGGACTGCTGCGGCCTTAGCTTCGAATACCGCCGCTTTTCGCTCGGCTCGGTGCGCAATGAGAACCAGTACCGCTTCGCCTTTACGCTGGCGAACATCGGATCGTTCGGCAACCTGAAGCGGCAGGAACGGCTGTTTTGAGGTTTTCACCACAGAGGACACAGAGGAGCACGGAGGCAGCTCTTGTTCGAAGTGTTTTGCTGTATTGAGTGCTACTACGTCGTCGTATCCTCCAAACCCTTGCCCTGCGACATCCTCAGTATTCCTCTGTGTCCTCTGTGGTTAAATGGTGTGGATGGATTTACCCGCAAAGCAGCGGAAACTCGAAGACAACTTGCGCTCCCTCGGCCGTACGCTGGTCGCCTATTCCGGAGGCGTGGATTCGGCCTACCTGGCCTGGGCGGCCCACCAGGCGCTGCAGCAGGACATGCTGGCGGTGATCGCCGATTCGCCCAGCCTGGCGCGGACGCACCTCCAGGACGCACTCAAGTTCGCCGAGGAGCAGTCGATTCCGGTCGAGGTCATCCAGACCAGCGAGATGGAACGCGCGGAATATGTGCGCAATGACCAGCAGCGCTGCTTTCACTGCAAGGACGAGCTGTTCAATACAATGCAAAGCTTCGCCCATAGGCGCAGCTTCCGTTCGATTGCCTACGGCGTGAACGTCGATGACCAGAGTGATTTTCGTCCCGGCCAGCAGGCGGCGCGCCAGCATCAGGTAGCGGCTCCGTTGCTGGAAGCGGGGCTGACCAAGAGCGAAATCCGGGAATTAGCACGCCAGGCAGGGCTGCGCGTGTGGGACAAGCCGGCCTCAGCCTGTCTTTCGTCCCGCATTGAATACGGACGGCCGGTCACCCTGGAAGCGCTTTCCGCCGTGGAGCAGGGCGAAGACGAGCTGCGCCGGCTGGGCTTTCGCCAGGTCCGGGTGCGGCACCATGGCGAGATCGCCCGCATTGAGATTGCCAAAGACGAACTGCCTCGCGCGCTCACCATGGAGATGCTGGACGAGCTCAATCGTATTTTTAAGGCCCTGGGCTTTACTTACGTTACGCTCGATACCGAAGGTTTCCGCTCCGGGTCGATGAATGCCTCCAGGGCGTCCCAGCCGCTGATTAAGCTTGAGCCGGTTTGCGGGCGTGAGCGCAGCGGGAGCCCGGGGTCCCCCGCGCGCACGCCTTTTGCGCGCAGGGGTGAGAGCCCGCAGGCGAAATCCTGAGCGATCTGAGGGAGCGAAGCGACCGCGAGAGTCGAAGGATCTATTGCACAGGCAGAAGTGAAGTATAACGTGCCGGGAACCTGTTTATGAGCGCATTTCCTGAGCTTTGGGCCACAGCTCCCTATGAGATAATCTGGGAGAAGCATTCTTTTAAGAGGTGGCTGGATTGGCTAGAGTTAGCGGCATTTTTCTGAACGTTTTTCTTCTTCTCGTTACCGTGGTTTATGGCGTGGCCCAGAACGCAACGGCCCCCAAAAAGCCGGCAAGCGGCGCCGAAAGCAAGAAAGAGGAGCCGGCAAAGGCCCCGGAGCCGCTCACGCCGGAGATTTCACGCCGCATCATGAATGAGATCCGCTCGCGCTACAACGTGCCTCCGCAGATCACGATGACGCTTTCCGCGCTCAAACAGGGAAAGATGCCCGGCTATGACGATCTGACGGTCACCTTTACCGGCGGAACGCACACCACCAACCACGAGTTTCTGGTGTCCAGGGACCGGAAGACACTGGCCCATCTGGAGACCATCGATATCTCGCAGGACCTGATGTCCAAGATTGATACCAAAGGACGGCCGGTGCGCGGCAATCCCAACGCGAAGGTCACGATCGTCAATTACGACGATTTCCAATGCCCCTTCTGCTCGCGCATGCATTCCGAGCTGTTTGAAAAAGTTTTCAAAGACTACACTGACAAGGTCCGCGTCATCTACAAGGACTATCCGCTGGTGGAAATCCACCCGTGGGCCATGCACGCCGCAATCGCCGGCAACTGCCTGGGCGAGCAGAACAATCAGGCCTACTGGGACTTTGCCGACTACGTCCACGCAAACCAGAGGGTGGTAGCGGGCAAATCGCGGGCCGAGGCCTTTACCAACCTGGACAACGCGGCCAAAGATCAGGCGCAGAAACACAAGCTCGATCAGGACAAGCTGCAGGCCTGCGTGCAGAAGCAGGATGAATCGGCCGTGCGCGCCTCCATGGCGGAAGGCGACAAACTGGGCGTGGATTCAACTCCGACGTTGTTCATCAATGGCGAGCGTTTCACCGGCGTGATTCCCGAGCAGGAGCTGCGCGCAGTGCTCGACCGCAGCCTGGCGGACAGCGCGCAACAAGCCCCGGCAAATGCAAAAAAGTAGCGACGCGGGGAAAAGTCAGGTATCGTACCGTATCTGAATTGGCAAAATTGGAGGCATGGGTTGTTCCAGCCGCGTAAATACAGGCGCAGTCCGCTGGCTCTCATTCTGAGTGCAGGAGTGGCGCTGCTCTTCAGCGGTTGCACGGCAAGCGGCAGCGGCAAAGAGGTAATGGCCAAGGTCAACGGCTACAAGGTCCAGCGTTCCGAGGTGGACAAGACTTACAACCAGCAGGTTGCCGGATCGCCGCAGAAGCCGACTCCGACCGAAGAAGAAGCGCTGCGCCTCAACATCCTCAACCAGATCATCTATCGCCAGCTGCTGTTGCAGAAGGCGGAAAAGCTCGGCGTGCTGGCGACCGATGACGAGGTCGAAAGCAAGTTCAATCAGGCCAAGGCGCCTTATACCAAAGAACAGTTTGAAAAGCAGCTGAAGGACAGCGGCTTGTCGGAAGACGATTTCAAGCTGGAAATCCGCCGCAATTTGACGGTGGAGAAGCTGCTCAACAAAGAGATCGCCTCCAAAGTGAACATCTCCGATTCAGATATCAGGAATTACTACGACCAGAACAAGAGCGAATTCAACCTGATCGAGCCGCGCTACCGGCTGGCCACCATCTTCGTCGGCAATCAGCCTACGGGTGAGCCGGGCCGCCCCACTGACCGGGCGCAGCTCGATGCCCAGGCAAAGAAAAAAATCCAGATGGTGCTGAACCGGCTGAACAGCGGCGAAGACTTTGCCGACCTGGCGCAGAAGTACTCTGACGATCAGGACACCGCACGCTCCGGCGGGGGAATTCCCCCGGTGCCTGAATCGCAGATCAAGAACCTGGATCCCATCACCCGCGACGCAGTCCAGAAATTGAAGCCCGGGCAATATACTGAGGTGCTTCCCGCCATCAATCCGCAGACGCGCCAGCCGGGCGGATACCAGATCATCAAGCTCACGGGAAAAGACATTGCCGGGCAGCGCGACGTAGCCGACCCTCAGGTGCAACAGTTCATCCGCAACAAGTTGCGCAGCCAGCGCGAGCAGATCCTGCGCGCGGCGTACGACGAATCCCTGCGCGACAACGCCGAGATCCACAACTACTACGCCGAGCAGATCCTGAACAATTCAGCGGCAAAGTAGGTTTGCCCGAAGTCCCGAACCTGGCAAGGCCCCCTATAACCGCGATGTCTTCAGCCAAAAAGGCCAAAGACCCCAATGGCGGGCTCAAGGACGATAAGGATTAATGATCCCACTCACATCCATGCGAGGGTAGTGGTCCCCCGCTCCGCTCGGGATTCCAGAGATACTTCATTCCACTTCCGCCAGCGTCTGTCCTGCGTCCACCGCAGCTCCTTCCGCCACGATGATCTTTTTCACGACGCCGGTCTTGGGCGCTTTCAGCTCATTCTGCATCTTCATCGCTTCGATCACGATCACGCTTTGCCCCGCCTGAACGGCGCTGCCCTCAGCAGCCAGGAGGCGCACGATCTTGCCCGGCATCGGGGCATTGATTTTCTTTACCCCCTGGTCACCGCCGCCGGCGCTACGCCGCGAACGAAACGACCGCGGATCGCGCAGCGAAACGGCGAACCGCTCATTGCCCACCACGATGTTGGTGTCCGTTCCGGCAATCTCCTGCTTGACCTCGTAGGACCTTCCGTTCAGGAGCAATGAGAGCACGCCGCTCTGCGCTGCTGTCACGTCCACGGGAAGCTCCCGTCCATCGAGCTTGCATTGCCAGCCGCGAGCGCTCCGCTGCAGCTCGACCCGGTAGCTCTTTCCGGCAATGGTGACCTCGTAGATCATTCGTTGCGCAATCCTTCGGCGCGGGCGACGCGCTTCCACGCCGAAAGTTCCTCATGCCGGGCTGGTTCCGGCCTGGCGCCACTCTGGCCGTTCTTTTGTGGCGCAGTGGCGGCGAACAGCGCGGCGGCAATGGCCGCAATATCAGATAGCCCGTTGCCGGATGCCGAAATTTCCGGTTGCGCCGACAATAGCCGGTCCAGAAATCCGGTGTCGATGCGCGCGGCGGCGAAGTCAGGATGCTCCAGGATCCGCCGGAACAACGGGAGATTGCTCTTGATGCCGCCGATGAAGTATTCATCGAGCGCGCGGCGCATGCGTGCGATGGCCGCGGCGCGGTCAGGCGCATAGGCAACCAGCTTGGAAAGCATGGGATCGTAATCGAGCGGCACGGTCCAGCCCTCGTACACCCCGCTGTCCTCACGCACGCCCGGTCCAGAAGGCCGCATCAGGCGCGTGATTTTTCCCGGCGAGGGAAAAAAGTTGTTCTCGGGGTCCTCGGCATAGATGCGGCACTCAATGGCATGGCCGCGCAGCCGCACATCTTCCTGCTTGAACGGCAGCTTCTCGCCGGCGGCGATCCGCAATTGGAGATGAACAAGATCGAGTCCCGTAACCAGTTCCGTCACCGGATGCTCCACCTGCAATCGCGTGTTCATCTCCAGGAAATAGAAGTTGCGGGCGGTGTCCACCAGGAATTCGACCGTTCCTGCGTTGGTGTAACCGGCTGACTTGGCCGCCTGCACAGCCACCCCGCCCATCTTTCTCCGCATCTCCTCATCGACGATCGCCGACGGCGCTTCTTCAATCACTTTCTGGTGGCGGCGTTGCACCGAGCACTCCCGTTCGCCCAGGTAAACCACGTTGCCGTGCTCGTCGCCCAGGACCTGGATTTCGATGTGGCGGGGATTCTCAATCAGCTTTTCGAGGTAAACTTCGTCGTCATTGAAGGCGCGCAGGGCCTCGCTCTGCGCCGTCTCAAACGCCGGCTTGAGTTCGGCCGCGTTGCGCACCAGCCGCATGCCCTTGCCGCCTCCGCCGGCTGCCGCCTTGATCATCACCGGAAAGCCAATTTTGCCGGCCAGCGCCTCGGCTTCGGCAACAGTCAACCCGCGGGCCGAACCCGGAACCATGGGTACGCCGGCGGCCTGCATGGCGGTGCGCGCGCGCGTCTTGGAGCCCATCAGCTCCATGGCGGAAGCCGGCGGCCCGATGAACTTGATGCCGGCATCGGCGCAGGCGCGGGCAAACTGCGCGTTTTCCGATAGAAAACCGTAGCCGGGATGGACCGCCTCTGCGCCGCTTTTCCGCGCAACATCGAGGATCTTTGCGATGTTCAGGTACGACTCTCGCGCGGCCGCAGGGCCAATCGGGTAAGCCTCATCCGCCTTGCTCACATGCAGCGCGGCGCGATCGACCTCAGAGAAGACCGCGACTGAGGCGATGCCCATTTCACGGCAGGCGCGAATGACGCGCACCGCAATCTCGCCCCGGTTGGCTATGAGGACTTTTTTGAACATAGAAGAAACTTTGATTGTAGACCAGCGAATCGCGGCTAGTCACTGGCTGGCATGAAGAAGGGGGGGAACTTCCATCTGCGGAAGCGCACAATCGACATGTGACAACCTGCGCTATAGACAAAAGCCCCTCGCGTACGAGGGGCCTTGATTCCAGAGTGCGTCTATTTTGATTTTGGCTGGTCCAGATGGATGCCGCCGACGTCGCCCTTCTTGGCCGCCGCTTCGGCTTTCCGCTTGCGCGCTGCCATGGCCTTATCGCTCCAGTCATTGGCGGTCTTCACCAGGTCGGCGCGGGCCTGCGCGTCATCGCAAGTCATATCATTGGCGCGGCGCCGGTAAAGCAGGTTCATGTAAACCATGGCGTCGTCGTAGTCCTGCCGCTTGTCGATGGCCGTCTGCAGCATTTTGATGCCTTCATCCAGCACCGGCCCATCCTTGGCCTTGATCTCTTCGCAGATTTTCTGGCTGACTCCCTTACCCTTCAGCTCATCCTCGACTTTCAAGCCTTCTTTCGACTTCATATCGCCGGCATCCTTGAACGCCTGCGACCAGTCGATCACGCCCACGGAGTAGTAGGTTTCAGGATCGTTGGGATCGGCTTCCAGGGCTTTTTTGTAATATTCCCGCGATTCGTCGAACTTCTTCTGCTGCATGTAAAGGAATGCGATGCCCTTCAGGCTGGTGATGTTCTTGGCATCGCTTTCCAGCACGGTCTTGTACTGTTCAATGGCCTGCTGCGCATTGCGCAGGTTCTCCGGGCTGTCCACGCCGGGAACGTATTGCTGCGCGTACGCGGTGGCCAGATACATTTTGGCGACTTTCAGGTCGCCGTCAAGCTTGATGGCATTCTGGAAGTGCTCGATGGCCTGCTCATACGTGCCGGCCTTGTACGCTTGCACGCCTTTATTCAGCTGGTCACGCGCCCTGAGCTTGTTGCAGCCCATGGTCGGCAACAGCACTGCCGCCGTCAATATGAATACCGTCACCAGTAGTGCGGCTCTTTTCATTTTTGCTGCTCTCCTTGGGGGAGTAAAAATTTGTGGTCCCTGAAGAGGACGAGTCGCAGGCCCGGCATGCCCGCCGGGCCCACGCTGAGGAGTTCAACTTACTGCCCGGCTTCGACCTTGGCCGTGATCAGGCCTACTTTATCCACTACCTGGGTGCCCCGGGCAATGTCGATCACCGTTGCTACGTTCTGAAACTCGACGTCCGGATCGCCCTTGACGAAAAGCACGCGCTCGGCACGCGTCTTGAAAATGTCCGTCAAGCGGTTCTGGAGATTGTCCCAGGCCACCTCGTCCTGGTTGATCTTCAGCTTGGGTTTCTCGCCCGCAGCGCCCAGAACCTGCACCACCACGGTGCGGTCGGTGTCGGTCTTCGGCTGGTTCGGCGGTGGCGGCTGCGGAACCAGTGCCTGAAGTCCCTTGGGAGTCAGTGGCGTGATCACCATAAAGATGATCAGCAGTACCAGAAGAACGTCGATGAGCGGCGTTACGTTGATGTCAGCGGTTTGACCGCCGCCCGATCCGCCCGTTGTCATTGCCATACGATTTGTTCCCTTCTGCGCTTTACGACTGCGGTTTGGTGGGTTCGTGCCTCTGCTCGGTCAGCAGCCCCAGCTGGTCGACGCCGGCGGAGCGGACGTCATCCACCACATCCACCACCGCCTTGTAGTGCGCGCGCGCATCGGCGCGCACGAAGACAGTCTTGTCCGTGCGGCTGGAAACACGCTCTTTCACTTTTTGCGTCAGCTCTTCCGGGGTGACCAGCGCCGAGTCAAAGAAAATCTTTCCGTCTCTCTGCACGGCGACGATCAGCGCGTCTTCCTTGTCTGCGTCAGGCATCTGAACGGGATTGTTGGTCTTGGCCATCTCCACGATCGTGCCTTTCTGCAGCATGGGCGTGATCACCATGAAAATGATCAACAGGACCAGCATCACGTCCACCATGGGTGTGACGTTAATGTTGGAGTTTACTTTTGCTCCTTCGTTCCTGACGGCAATTGCCATAGGTTTGCTCCCGGCTTACCGCCGAACTCCGGCGCTGGTCCGCTTCAGGAAGTAATCCACCAGCTCGCTGGAGGAGTTGTCCATCTCCACGTCAAAGGCTTCCACTTTGCCGGTGAAGTAGTTGAACATCATCACGGCGGGGATGGCGACGAACAGTCCCAGAGCGGTGGTCACCAGCGCTTCAGAAATACCGCCGGCGACGGCGCCCAGACCGGTGGCCTTCTGCTCAGAGATCTTCTTAAACGCGTTCAAAATTCCGATGACCGTTCCGAACAGTCCCACGAACGGGGCGGTAGATCCGATGGTAGCCAGTCCGCCCAGGCCGCGCTTCAGTTCGGCGTGAACGATGGCTTCGGCGCGCTCCAGGGCGCGCTTGCTGGCTTCAATCTGCTCGCCCGGGATCTCGGTGGATTCGCCGTGGGCCTTGAATTCCTGCAGGCCGGCGGTGACAACCTTGGCCAGGTGGCTCTTCTTGTTGCGCTCGGCCACGCGGATTGCCTCATCGAGCTTGCCTTCACGCAGGGCGCCGGCTACGACGGGAGCAAACTGCCGCGACTGCTTGCGGGCGGCGCTGAATGCGATCCAGCGATCGATCATCACACCGATCGACCAGGCCGACATGATGAAGAGGACGAACACCACCGCGCGGGCCAGCCATCCCATCTGTCTCCACAAGGAAATTGGGTCCCAGCC
>DASTJB010000009.1:0-13533 GCA_035717005.1 Candidatus Angelobacter sp. | reverse complement strand
TCTTCGCTCCTCCCTCTGGTGTTTGTAATTCCCGCCCTCTTCAGTCCACTCCTTAACCAACGATCGCGAAAGGCGGCATACCGCAGAAATACGTCACTACACGGCCCACGCTCGGTGGTCGTGGACGAACAAGGACTTAGCTTTAAAGGTCCTAACTTTTCCTCTCAGGTTAATTGGCCGATCTTTGTGAAATTCGCTGAGGATGGCAAAGTCGTCGTCCTTTTCCAGAGCAGCCACGTCTTCCATATCATTCCTAAGCGCCAGCTCTCACCACAGCAGATTTCCTCCCTCAGGGACGCCATTACGCGCCACATTCCCACGCGCGACAGAACATGACCGGGGCCGGGTGCGCCAGCGGATATCCCGTCGATATTGCAAAAAGCTGTTGGGTGGTGAAAAAAACTGCGGCCGGCTACTTTTCCAGAGGCCGGCGGGTGCCCTATCCTTTGCGCCGAGCGCGTTCTTGCTTTTTGCGCTCGGAGCAAAGGGTGGGCGTCCTCTACCTCCTCACGCGCCGTTCTTCCGGCGCGTGGCCCTTTGGGTCACTTCTTTTCAGCGGGCTTTTGGGGATTGTCAGCAGGATTGACATAGATGATCTGCCAGGGCCCCTGACCGTGCAGTTGAATCACCGTGTCGCCTTTCGCCATGGCGTAGTGATGCACCGTCGGTTCCAGGTAGGCAAACGCACCCGGGGAAAAAGAGCTCATCTTCGACTCATCGAGCTTGTCTCCCATGCCCACAAGGAATTCACCCGAAATGACGGTTACATGTTCACGGGCGTGGTGATGGTGAGGCGGGATCTTATATCCAGCAGGCATTTGCAACCTCATGGTGTATGGCCCGCTCTGCATCGGATTTCCTTCCAGCACCGCCAGTTTTGCACCGGCAGGCAAAACGGCCGGCGCAGGTCCCCAGTTGAGATCGCTGCCGGAGTAGGTTTTCACCTGATCAGCAGGTTTGGCTGCTTGCCCACCTTTACCTGCAGCCCCACCTTTCTGTTGCGCAACAGCCGCTAGCAGGCTTACTGCCAAAAACAGAATCACAAGTTTCTTCATCAATACTCCCTCCGGCAGGGATTCTAGCTTGTCTGCCAAAGCTGAGCAATTCGGATTGCCTGAGTGGCAGGCTACAATGGGAAACCTCTATGTCCTGTTGCACACATTGCTGCGGCACGGAAACGCAATTTGACGCCAAACGAGCGGAGCGTGACCTCAAGCAATACGAAGAAAATGGCGCGGATGCGGTCACCCGCCTGATCCTGGCGGCGCTTGAGTCGCGGCAGCCTGAAGGCCGCGAGCTGCTGGATATTGGCGGCGGTATCGGCGTGATTGCCGCCGAGCTGGCAAAGCGCGGCATGCGCAAAGCGACGTTGGTGGAAGCGTCGACCGCATACCTCGATGTCGCCCGCCGGAAAATGGGCAGCATTTACCCGGAAGGGCTGGCGCAGTTCGTGCTCGGCGATTTTACGTCACTCGCGCCAACGCTCGCTGACGCAGATGTGGTGACGCTGGGCCGCGTGGTCTGCTGTTATCCCGATGCCGAGACGCTGCTGCAACAGGCGGCTGCCCGGACCCGGCGCGTGCTGGCGTTCACCTTTCCCCGCGATCGCTGGTTGGTTCGCGCAGGCAACGCGCTGGAAAATCTCTGGCGGCGGCTGCGCGGCAGCGCCTTTCGCACCTACATTCATCCTCCCGCGACGATGGAAGCCGTGTTGGAGAGGGCGGGGCTGGTCCGTGTCGCGCAACAGCAGGGAACATTCGTCTGGATGCTGGATGTTTACGAGCGAAAATGACGCACCCGGCTGGAGCTACTTCTCTATCGGCCTGCCAAAGCACAGCACATACCCGTTGTTATCGATGACCTCGAACGCTCTGAGTCCATCTCCGGTATTGGCCAGCTCGCGATGCATGGGAACCTGCCTGCCGGTGAACTCTTTGTACAGCGCGTCGGGATCGTCCGTGTTGATGTAGGCGTCCCAGCGCGCCCATTCGTGGCGCGTATGGTTGGGCTGGGGATGGATCTCCGGAGTGATCGCTTTGAAGTTCAGCATGACCCGGTCGCGTCCCACGAAAGCGAAGAAGTCAGGTCCGACTCCGTCGCCTCCACCCTTGTAGCGAACCTCGAACCCCAGCTTGGACTGGTAGAAGGCAAGCGTGGCGTCAAGGTCGTCGACAATAAAAAAGGGAGCAATCGTGTTCAACATAGCTGGAACCGCCGTGAGCCTCGAATATAGTCCAAGTTTTATGGGAGTGTCATCTGTGTTCATCAGTGGTAAGGTTCTGCTAAAATCGCGCCAGTTTCGCCGATGCCGCGCAAAGTCTCACTCTTCGTGCCCTGCTTTGTCGACCAGCTCCAGCCCCAGGTGGCCGTGGACACCGTGAAAGTCCTGCGGCGCCTCGGCTGCGAAGTTAACTTCCCTGAAGACCAGACCTGCTGCGGCCAGCCGGCGTTCAACTCCGGCTTCTGGGACGAAGCGCGCCCCTGCGCAGAGCGCTTTCTGCGCGTCTTTCGCGATGCCGAAGCGATCGTCTGCCCATCCGGCTCCTGCACCACGATGGTGCGCGTGTTCTATCCCGAGCTGCTGAGCCAGGCATCGCGCGACGGCAGCGGCAAAAATCTCGGTTCGCTGCACGATGAAGCCGTCGCACTCGGCCGGCGGACGTTTGAGCTTTCAGAATTTCTGGTCAAGGAGATGAAGGTGACCGATGTCGGCGCGGTCTTCCCCCACACCGTCACTTACCACGCCTCATGCCACGGGCTGCGCGAGCTCAAGCTGCGCGAAGAGCCGCTGAAACTCCTGCGCGCGGTGAAAGGGCTGAAGCTGGTTGACATGCTGCGCTCCGACGAGTGCTGCGGTTTCGGTGGAACCTTCGCCACCAAGTTTGAAGCTATCTCCGCCGCCATGGGTGAGCAGAAGGCTGATAGTGTAGCGGTGACCGGCGCCGAATACGTGACCGCCATCGACCCCAGCTGCCTGATGCACGTGCAGGGCATCATGGGGAAGAAAAACGCGAAGGCCAAGACGATCCACCTGGCAAGCATTCTGGCGAGTGAAGCATGAGTACTTCCGCCCCAAGTCCGACCCCCGCCGGCGAGACGCCCTCGGCGCTCACCGCCGCGCAGAAGTTCCTGCGCGACGCCGCGGAAAAGTCCGCCGACCTCGTCCATCGCGAAATTATCCGCAAAAACATGGAGAGCTATGACGCGGCGCACCTGCGGGGCCGCAGCCGCTTCAAGGACTGGGAGGCCGCGCGCCGCCGCTGCCAGCAGATCAAGCGCGAAGCCATCAACCATCTTGACCGCTACCTGCTCCAGTTCGAAGAGAAGGTCACGGCCCGCGGCGGCCACGTCTTCTGGGCCGCCACCGGCGACGAAGCCTGCGCCTATATAAAGGACCTGGCTGTGAGCCGCGGCGTGAGGACCGTGGTCAAGTCGAAGTCGATGGTCACCGAAGAGATGCACCTGGCGCCGGTGCTGGAAGAGCAGGGAATCCGCGTCTGGGAGACCGATCTGGGCGAGTTCATCGTGCAGCTGCGCAATGAAGCGCCGTATCACATCGTCACGCCGGCCATGCACCTCAACCGCCAGCAGATTCGCGATCTTTTCCGCGACAAGCTGGGCGAAGACATCGCTGACGCCGATCCGCAGAAGCTGGTCGCGCTGGCCCGCCGCAAGCTGCGCGAGGCCTTTTTCGCCGCCGAGATGGGCATCTCGGGCGCGAACTTCATCGTCGCCGACGCTGGCGCCATCGCCATCTCCACCAACGAAGGCAACGGCCGCCTCAGCACCAGCCTGCCGCGCATCCACGTTGCGGTGACGGGAATAGAGAAAGTGATTCCGCGTCTGGTCGATCTCGCCACGCTCTGGCCGACGCTTGCCACCTCCGGCACCGGCCAGCCGATCACCACATACAGCACGCTGGTCGGCGGACCGCGCAAGCCCGGCGAGGCCGATGGTCCCGAAGAATTTCACGTCGTTCTGCTCGACAACGGCCGCAGCAGCCTGCTGGCGAACGTCGAGGAGCGTGAGGTGCTGCACTGCATCCGCTGTGGCGCGTGCCTGAACATCTGCCCGGTTTACCGCAACATCGGCGGGCACACCTACAACACAACGTATCCCGGGCCCATCGGCAGCGTGCTCACGCCGCACCTGCGCGGCAGTGAGTTCCAGCACCTTTCTTATGCGTCTTCACTGTGCGGCGCGTGTACCAGCGTTTGCCCGGTGAACATCAATTTGCACCATCATCTTCTCCATAACCGCCGCGACTTCACTGCCGCCGCCAGCTCAAAAGCCGGCGAACGCCGGCAATTCCGGTTGTGGAAGAAAGCCATGCTCAATCCGCGGCTCTACTCGCTCGGAGGATGGATGATGCGCCGCGGCCTGCGCGTGGTGTATGGCCTGGGAATGGCTGGAACTATTGTTGATCCCATGCGCGCCTGGAACCGCAAACGCGCGCCCATGCCGCTGCCCAAACAGTCGTTCCGCAAGCTGTGGAAGAAAGGGTTGACGAAGTGAATTTGGACTAGGGTGTTGTTTCGAACCGAATGCCAGAATCTGCCATGGCGGTATGCCGAGCCATAGGGCAAGAGTTAATGCTTCCGGGAGCGAGAAGAGTTTCGACGTCTTCCACTCCGGAGCCCCGTAGGGGCGGAAGCGCGCGGTTTTCCGCGCGCTTAGCCCAGGCCGTAAGGCCTGGGTAGGCCGCCCAAAACGGAAGAGCCCCGGAGGGGCGACACAGACAAAAAGAATGGCCACCAACAATCCAAGCCGCGAGCAGATCCTCGACCGCATCCGCGCGGGCCTGCGCGCCCCCGCGCCTGAACTTGATGACCGCCCATTCGAAGCTGAGATATTCGAGCCGGTCACCAATCCTCTGGAACGCTTCCAGCAGGAGTGCAAAGCCAACCTGATGGAGTGCCACCTCGTAGCTGACGCAACCGCAGCCGCACACAAGCTCGCGGAAGTCCTGCAATCATTGCCGCCCGGAGAAATCTATGTGCAGGACGACCCAGCGCTGCGGCGCGCGATTGCCGACTCGCGCACAGCGCGCCCGCTGCGCTGGTCGACACAGGCGAAGCCCGCAGAGAGTTCCCAGGCCACCATCACCCTGGTTGACGCTCTCATCGCGCAGACCGGATCCATCTTCGTCAGCGCCTCCTGCGGCGGACGCGGAGCATCGGTCGTCGCGCCGTGCCATATTGCCATGGCCCGGCAGTCGCAGCTTGTCCCCGATCTTGAAACCGCGCTGCGCAACGCCACCTCCGAGCAGCGCCTGGAAAACAATTCTTATGCTTGCATCATCAGCGGCTCCAGCCGCACCGCCGACATCGAAAAAATCCTGGTGCAGGGCGCGCATGGTCCGGTGAGGCTGGTGGTGATTGTGGAGATTGGCGCTTGAGTTCTGCATTGAACCGGGCGATTCCGCCGGGGTGCTGCGTAGGTCATGCAATTTGAGTTAGACTTTTTCCATGGCCAGAAAAAGAGCAGCTCGCAAAAAGAAAACGGTCAGCAGAAAAAAACCATCTCTTAAAAAATCAGCCGCAAGCAAAGCAGCTTCTGCCAGAAAGAAGACGGTAAGAAAAGTTGCGCCGAAAAAGCTTGCCGCAAAAAAGAAGCCGGCGGCCACGAAGAAATCTGCGGCAAAAAAGAAACCAACCGTCAGGAAAGCCACGCGTCGCCGCGCGGAAGTTATCAATCCGGTGACTCCCAGCGGCCGCCGAGGTCTGGGAGCGGAGTCGGGCGGACAGTCCGGCGACACGCAGGACCTCTCCCGCCGGGCCTATGATGATTCTGAAAGCGTCGAAGAGCTGCTGGAAGAAGGGCAGTATGCGGAAGCCGAGGCGGTCAGCGGTGTGGAGAATGCGCCCGACGCCGATCAGGGAGAAGTGCGGACCAGGGAAACTCCTGAAGATGATGTCCCACAAGAATACCTGGACGAGGATTAGAAGAGTCAAGCAGGGAAATCAGGCAAATAATTCGACCGCCAGCCAGGGGCCAGCTAAAAACGGAATCGTTGTGCTCGGAACCGAAAAACTAATGGCTAACGGCTGGTTTTATGGTGGAGGGGGTGGGAGTTGAACAATTCGCCTTATTGATTCTATTGGTGCGCTAGGTGAAGATCGGCTCCCGAGAAATTCACAGCCAGCAATTTTGACTGGCCTGCGTATTCCCGTGCAAGTGCTTCGCTCATAGTCGCGGATCCACCGGTTCGCTTTCCAACGCCAGGACACCAAATACGCACTCGTGCACCCGGCGCAGAGGCTCATGATGGGCAAACCGCTCCAGGCCTTCCATCCCGAGGGCGAACTCCCGCAGGGCCAGCGATCGTTTTGCGCCCAGGCCTCGGCTCTTAAGACGGTGCAAATTCTCAGGCATTGTGTATTCCGGACCGTAGATGATTCGCAGATATTCTTGACCGCGAACCTTCACCGCCGGCTGCGCCAGGCCCTTCTGCCCCTTGGCGATAAACTCCAAAGGCTTCACGACCATGCCTTCACCGCCTGATGCCGTCAGCGCCTCCCACCATTTAATACCTTGTTCCTGGCTCGCAGCGTCGGTGAGATCGACAATGCGAAAAGGGGTTGCGAGAAGCAATTGCGCATCGGCGTGGCAAATCTCGCCAAGCGTCTCCATGTGCCAAACATGGTCTTTCGTGGCGTGTACCGATCCTTCGCTGGCGAGGAGATGGAATGGAGCCAGCTTGAGATCCGCAAGCGAATGAACGCTCCAGCAATACTGACGGTAGGCGCGTATATAAAGCTCTGCCGCTTGCTGGCGGTGCTTGAAGTTCTCCAACAGCAAGGCAATTTCCGGCAACTGTTCCGCTTGACTAAGTGCAGTGGTAGACGCTGACAATGCCGCGCTCGCTGCCGCGCCTGTAGGAGCATACTGGAGGCGCAACAACTCCTGTGCCTTTGCCGACCAGGGCATGAGTTCGCAATCCAGGCACACCCAGTCAGTTTTCAATTTGTCCCATACACCTGCCCGATCAACAGCCAGCCGCACTCGCTCCAGGAACTGTGATTCGAGCACAGGCTCGTTGAAGAAACGGCGGCCGGTGCGCGTATAACACACGCCGACCTCAGCTTCCGTGATTCCAAACCGTTTGCGTGCTGTCTGCACATCGCGGCAGACAATGACCACAGCCCGGGATCCCATGTGTTTCTGTTCACAGATGACCTTGTGCACGCCCTCATGCCGATAATAGGAGAATGCCTCATCCGGGTGCTCCAGCAAGTCAGTGTGCTTGCTGGTTTCGCAGGGAGACATGGTCGGCGGCAGATAAATCAACCATTTGGGATTTGCGGCAAACCGGCTCATCACCTCGAGAGCGGTCGTGGCGTTCTCTTCGCGGATCGTGATGTTACGGTGCAGTCGCGTGTGAATGATCCGCTTACCGATAACATCTTCAATGTCCAACAAATCATCGAGCTGCTGTTGCGCACTGAGAGGCGGAGCAGCTTCCGCTTCCTTCAGGAAAGGCTTTGCCGGCTCGTAATAAGTCTTCAACGCCGGTACCGATACCAGTTCCCGTTCGGGGTAACGAAGCGCAGTCAGCCTGCCTCCGAAGACGCATCCCGTATCGATGTTAATAGTGCGATTGAGCCACTCTGGTTCTGCGACAGGCGTGTGGCCATACACAACTATCGCTTTGCCGCGGTATTCAGCCGCCCAGTCGTAACGCACCGGAAGACCATATTCGTCGGTCTCTCCGGTGGTTTCACCATAAAGGGCAAAATCACGCACTTTGCCCGATCCGCGTCCTTGCATTTCCTCCTTCATTCCGGCATGGGCGACCACAAGCTTTCCGTCATCCAGGACATAGTGGCTGACCAGCTTGTTCATGAAATCCGCCGCAATGCGCGAGAAACCGTGGTAGCTCTTGTCGTATTCCTCAAATT
This sequence comes from Candidatus Angelobacter sp., assembly GCA_035717005.1. GTDB lineage: Bacteria > Acidobacteriota > Terriglobia > Terriglobales > Acidobacteriaceae > Angelobacter. The sequence continues at coordinate 5,632 of DASTJB010000009.1, read as the reverse complement.
GCCGCAGCGAGTCGCCAAGCCCGTGCGTGATCTGCACATTCTTACCCCAGATTGCCCGCATGAACTTGAGGTCATGATTTCCGGGCACGCAAAGCGCGTGACCGGCATCCACCATCTCTTTTACGAGCCGCACCGTTTCGGGAATCTTCGGACCGCGGTCTACCAGATCGCCGAGAAAGATCGCTTTTCGTCCATCCGGAGGTTGGTACACACCAGCAGGATTTCTTTCATACCCGAGGTTCGTTAGCAGCGTCATAAGCTCGTCGCAACAACCGTGGACGTCTCCGATAATGTCGAACGGACCATGCTCGTGCTTAAGGTTATTCCAGAGAGGCTGGCGGGTGACACTGGCTGCGGCCACCTCTTCCGGAAATGACAACTTGAAAACGTGACGGAATCCTTCGCGCTCCAGGCCACGCAGAGACCGGCGCAGTTGAGAAGACTGATTGCGGACTACGTGCGGACCGAATTGCCGGTCAGGACGCGCTTGATTGCGCTCGTGACACAGCTTTTCAGGCAGGTCAAAAACAATGGCTACCGGCAGAACATGAAACTCACGCGCCAGTTCCACCAGAGGCTTGCGGGCCTCCGGCTGAACGTTGGTTGCGTCGATGACGGTCAGACGACCGGCAGCCAACCGCTTGCGCGCCACGTAATGAAGCACGTCGAAAGCGTCGCTGGTCGCAGTCTGATCGTTTTCATCGTCTGAAACCAGTCCACGGCAGAAGTCTGAAGACAACACCTCCGTCGCCTTGAAGTGCTGTCTGGCGAACGTAGATTTGCCGCAACCGGAGGGCCCGATGAGAACCACCAGAGAAAGTTCCGGGAGTGTGATCTTCACAGGCTGAATACCCCCATTTGAGTTGGGGCACCCGCTTGAGGATCTTCTTCTCCCACAGGAAGAAAACGAACTGTGTATCCGAAGCGTTCAGACATCCCGCGCGACCATTGCTGGAACTGCTCCCGTGTCCACTCGAAACGGTGGTCTTTATGGCGGAATTGTCCTGCGGGCAGGGTCTCGAATCTCACGTTGTACTCCGCGTTCGGGGTCGTGATGATTACCGTCTTCGGGCGGGCCGATTCAAAGAGCACTCGCTCAAATGCTGCCAACCGCGGGGGATCCAGGTGCTCGATCACCTCCACCACCGTCGCTGCATCGTAGCCGGCCAATCTCTTGTCCCGATACATCAGTGAACCGTGAATCAGGCGAATCCGTTCCTTCTGTTTAGGTGGCAGTCGGTCGAGTCGCAGCCTTCGGTTCGCGATTTCAAGGCTGCGATAGGAAACATCCATGCCGAGAATCTCAGTGAAGGATTTTTCGTCCAACAAAGTACGCAACAGCTTGCCTTCGCCACATCCGAGGTCGATCACCCGCTTTGCGTTGACGGATCGCAGAACTGCAGTGACAGCGCCCATTCGCTGCTGCCAGAGACGGATAGGCTCCTCCATACGGACTTCTTCTTCGGAATTGGCCTCTGCCGTCGAATCGGGATCGGGATTGTCCTCCTCAGCCAGGCGGGAGAGTGCCTCACGGGCCAGGTGCCTCTGTCGCGGTAGATAACGGTGCACAATCGTCTCTTTGTGCGGATGGGAAGCGAGCCACCCCTCTCCCTTGCGAAGAAGCTTGTCAACCTCGTCCTTGCCGATCCAATAATGTTTCTCGGCATCGAGCACCGGCACGAGTACATAAAGATGATTTAGCAGGTCTTGCAGACGGACCGTGCCTTCCAATGTCACCCTGTAATACGGGCCTTCTCCCCACTCAGGGAACTTCTCGTCAAGCGGATGCCTTTCAGCCGTGACTTTATAGCCCAATGGTTCGAACAGCTCGCGCAGAAGGCTTTCCCCGCTTCGGCACGAGACCACAGCGAGGGTCGCAGTCAGCGTGATTGGCTGCTCTGCCAGCTCCTGCCTGTCCTTGCTGCGTCCTGTCATTGCAGTTCCCAAAGCCCGGCCCATTGCGACACTCAGGAATGAAGACAGAACATACGGACGATCATTCACGTACTGATCGAGCGTCCCGCCCTGGCGTGGTCCGCCCTTGCCGCGGACCAATCCCACCGCGTCGACATCTAGCAACAGCGCCGCGCTGCACCGGTCTGCCGTGGCTTCCGGATAAAAGATGTGGACTTTCCCAAATGACAACTCAAACGAATGCACTCGGGCAGGATTCTTGTGCAGCAAGTAGCCAAGATCCGTTGCCGGTGCATGCGTTGTTGTGATGGTCAGTAACATTGAAAGTCACGTCCTCTCCTCGGGGTACAGCGCACCGAGCTTGCGCAAACAAAGCCAGGCCGCGCATCTTCTGCCCTGGATTTGAGACAGAAAGCTAAAGGCCCCCGGATTTTTGTCTCGGGAGCCTTGGAATTACTCGGCGGGTTGATGGCTCCCACTACATAAACGTATCCCTGGGTGATCCCTGCCGCCCCATGGCGGCCCAGGCCGGTAAGCAATCGGTATAGCGTGTGCACATCATTACTTGAGCTTAAGTGCTACTCTGCCATTCTTCGCTCACAGCGTCAATATCAAAGAGTGGGAGCGGAAGCAACCTTCACAAAAAATATGGGCGCCACCATCGACCAGATCGATCTTCACACCCTGACGGAAGTCGGCGGCAGCAAAGAACTGGCTGATCCCTGGTACTCCGATCAGAGCCGGCCCTTCGACGTGACGATTGCCGGCGCCAACCAATACGGCGCCATGGCGGCCGCCAAGGTCTTCGGCGTGGAAATCCTCAACGAAGGCTGGGGCTCATCGATCGACGACGCCGTCAGCGAGATGCAGGCGACCTTTGTGGCCAGAGCCGTTGAGCCAATGCAGGCTCATCAGACGTGGTCCACCCTCCACGCGCCTACCGCCTCTTCCCTCAGTCCACTCCCGGAAAAAGCAGAAATACATACGTTAAGAGGAATTATTTCAATGAGATAAGGGCAGCGACCGTCGAGTCCATCGCTATAGCACTTCGAGTCCCCAGGAAATGTTGATCTAGAAGACAGTTGATGCGCTATTGATGTCGGAAATGCGCTACCTGTGCGCTTTTCAGGAGAATGTCATAACACGCCAGCCCTCGATTCTGAAGGCGAACGTGTCCGTGTTATAGCGATCTCGGCTTCGAAAAGCTTGCAGACACTCATAGCGTGTTTCGAAGTGGTGTAGAAGGTACGAGAAGTCATCGTTACATCTTTCCAGCCGTGAAAGCATGTTGCCGCAAGTTAGAGGGCAGTAACTAAAGTTTTCTCTTGCCATGTCGCGCTACACAGTATTAAATGAATCCACCTTAGCAACATAAGTGTGCAGAATCGCAGCCCAGCGCTTCTGGAGAAGGTCAGTTTAACTCTATAAATGTGCGGCATTGCTGAACGAGCAATGGAAAGGACCTTCTCCGTGCCAAGGTATAGCTATAGTGTAGTATCGCCATCTTCCAACACTAAAATTAGCTTTGCTCGTCAATTCATCAGCGTGGTTCTCATATGGGCCATGATCATGGCGCCCATGCCTTCCTGTGCCGCACCCACCGGCATGGTCCGGCTCTTTGCGGGACCAGCGTTATCCGCGGAGGAGGTCAGCAAGCTTTCACGCAATCCCTCGCTCTCTGCACCGGCGCTCACAAAAGGAACAGAGGGAAAATCACGGTTGAATAGACCGGCCTTGCGATCTCTGTCGCCGCTGGCATTCCATCCCGGCACCAGCGAGCATCCGAGTGTGGTTCGGCCCGCTTTCAAAGTCGCAAATGTAAATTCAAGTTTTGGGAACTCTTTTGTATCAGGGTTGTTCACCGCTCCGCTGCTCGGGCCATTGGGTTTTGTCAGCGCGAACGAGTACGCCGGAATAGCTGGTTCCGGAGGGCAAGTTGCCATTTTTGGTCCACAAAAGTATGTAAGGACGACAGGCGCGCCCAATCAGTACACGGCTACGTTCACTTTGCCGCCGTGGGCCCTCTCGCCGTTCGTCCTGCATATCCAAAATGGCGATACCTCCGGAGGGCGCGTTTCCTCGGCTACCCTCGTCCTGAATGGCGTGCAGATCGCAAGCCCGACGGACTTTTCCCAGCAGGTCCCGGGGCTCGACATTGCGGTGACGCCAGCCCTGCACAATACACTTCAGATCACTCTCGCCAGCGTACCAGGATCATTTCTGATCATTTCAATCCTGGGTCAAAGCCTGCCGATCGCGAACGCGGGACCCGCGCAGACTGCTTTTGTCGGCTCAACCGTCCAGTTGGATGGGACCGCGTCATCTGATCAGGATGGTGATCCGCTGAGCTACCAGTGGAGTTTTGCATCTGTGCCTATAGGGAGTAGCGCAGCTCTCAGTGGAGCGGCCACTCCCAAGCCGACATTCACGGTGGATAAACCCGGTGTTTACACGGTGCAACTCATTGTGAGCGATGGGCAGTTAAACAGTAAGCCGGCTACCGTCACCATCACAACGATTAATTCGCCTCCGGTTGCCAATGCCGGCGCCAATCAGACCGTCTTTGTCACCTCGATCGTGCATCTGGATGGCAGCCGCTCCAGTGACGTGGACGGCGACCCGCTCACCTATCAGTGGTCGCTGACCACCGTTCCCGACGGAAGCACCGCGCAACTTTCCGATCCCACGGCGGTCAAGCCGACCTTCACAGCCGACGTTAAAGGCCTGTACGTTGCGGAGTTGATCGTGAACGATGGACACGTCAACAGCGCTCCGGCAACGGTCACGGTCAGCACGGTGAATTCACCGCCAGTTGCGAATGCAGGGCCGAATCAGACCCTGCAGGCAGGCCGCACAGTAAATCTGGATGGCAGCAAATCCAGTGACGTGGATGGTGATCCCCTCACCTTCCGGTGGTCTATCCTCAGCGAGCCGCCAGGCAGCGGCGCGATGCTCAGCGATCCATCCTCCGCGCGGCCATCTTTCTTCGCCGACCAGATTGGGACCTACATCATCCAGCTGGTGGTGAACGATGGCATGGTGGACAGCGCTGCGGCGACAGTCACTATAACTACGAAGAACACTGCTCCAGTAGCAAGCGCCGGCCCGAACCAGAGTGTGTTCGTTGGTTCCACGGTTACTCTCAATGGGAGCGCTTCTACTGACGTTGACGGAGACTCGCTGACCTATCGCTGGTCATTACTGAGCGTTCCCGCCAATAGCGTCGCCACGCTGGCAAATCCTGCGACTGTAACGCCGAGCTTCGCTGTGGATGTAAAAGGTACCTACATCGCGCAGTTGATCGTCAACGACGGATTTATTGACAGCGCGCCTGCCACCGTAACTATCTCTACACTCAATTCGCCGCCGATCGCCAATGCCGGCTCTGATCAAACGGTGCTCGCCGGTACGGCGATCCATCTGAATGGAAGCAGGTCCAGTGATGTTGACGGTGACCCGCTTACTTTCAAATGGTCGATTATCAGCAAACCAGCCAACAGCAGTGCGGTACTTTCGGATCCCGCAGCGGTCGCGCCAACATTCTTCGCCGACCAACTGGGCATCTATGTAGCACAGCTCATCGTGAACGACGGCACGGTGGACAGCGTGCCGTCGACGGTAACGATTACAACTGAGGACTCTCCACCGGTGGCCAATGCGGGTCCGGCGCAAACGGTGCCATTGCATGCGCTGGTGACCCTGGACGGTAGCGGATCCA
>DASTJB010000008.1:0-8853 GCA_035717005.1 Candidatus Angelobacter sp. | reverse complement strand
GAATGCCGCGTGCCCACGCGCTACATTCTCGGCGAAAAGGACAAGGGCTTCTACTACATCATGGAGAACTTCCAGGGCGAGCGGCTGGTGGCCTCGCTGGGAGCGCTGGCGGCGATGGACAAGGGCCTGCGCTGGGCCATCGATTACGGCCATGAGCGGACGGCGTTTGGCATGCCAGTGGGAAAATTTCAGGTATGGCGGCACCGCTTTGCCGAGCACCTGACGAACGTGGAAGCCGGGCGCTGGCTGACTTATCGTGCGCTGGACCTGGTGAACCGCGGGAAGCGCGCGGTGCGCGAGATCACCATGGCCAAACTCTACACCACGGAACTTTCGCAGAAGATCGCCTATGACTGCATGCAGATTTTCGGGGGCTTTGCCTACACGACGGAGTATCCCATCGGGCGCATGTGGCGCGACCTGCGGCTGAACACAATTGGCGCGGGTACATCAGAGATCATGAAGGAGATTATTGCCAAGGAAGAGAAGCTGTGAAGAGCGGTATTTAGTATTTAGTACTTGGTACTTAGCTTGCGTGCCGGTGCACTCAACTGTTTTGCGCGAGCCTCGAGATTCCGCGCCCCACCATGTTCTGGTAAATACTAAGTACTAAATACTAATGTCTGGTCTCGACCACAACCTGATCCACCGTTTCAACGTCGGCGACGCGCTGCGCCGCAGCGCGGCACGCACGCCACAGCAGCGGGCCATACACTTTATGGGCCGCGAGCTGAATTATGCCGAGCTGGACGCGCTGGCCAACCGCATGGCGCGGCTACTGATGGAAGCCGGGATCGGCAAGGGCGACTCGGTGGCGATCTTTGCCACCAACTCGCCGGAGTACGTGGCGGCGTTCTTTGGCTGTGCACGAATCGGCGCGGTGCTGGTGCCGATCAACCTGCTGTTCACCGCTGAAGACGTCAGCTTCGTGCTGGAAAAGACGCGGGTCAAAGCGCTGCTGCTGGAGCCGATTTTCGAGAGTAAGGTCCTTTCTAAACCGGCGAATTGTTTTCTGCTGAATGATAGATTTCGCGAGTCGCTCGCCGCATTCGATGCCAGCCCGGTGGAGGCCCTGGTGGAGAGCGACGCGCCGCACCTGATCATCTTTACCAGCGGCACAACGGCGCGGCCCAAGGGCGTGGTGCTGACGCACCTGAATTTTTACGCCTACCTGCTGGCCAGCTACGCGGATTACGGCCTGGACCGCACGATGAAGTACCTGCTGGGGCTGCCGATGTTCCACGTCGCCGGGCTGGTGATGACCTTCGGCTGCTTCGCTTCGGGATGCGAGAGCGTGATCATCCCGCTGCCCAAGCCGGAGTTGATTATCCCGGCGATCACGGTGCAGAAGGTCTCGTCCATGTCACTGCCGGCCACGGTCTGGGTGGGGCTGATTCGCATGCCGCTGATCGAGGCCATGGACCTTTCCAGCCTGCGCCGGCTGTTTGTCTTTCAATATCTGCCGACGCCGGTCTTCGAGCGCTGGCGGAAGCTGGTGCCGCATGCGGAGTGGATCAACTGCTGGGGACAGACCGAGAGCACAGCGCTGGGCTCCACTACGCCAGCTTCATTGCTGGGGCCGATGCTGGCCGAGCCCGATCCGATCGGGGTACGCCACATGCCGCTGGAGCTGCGCGTGGTTGATGAAGAGATGAAGGACGTTGCTCCGGGGCAGCCGGGCGAGATCGTGCTGCGCGGACCCTCGCTCAGTCCCGGATATTTCGAAGACCCCGCGGCCAACGAAGCGCTCTATCGTGGCGGCTGGCATCATACCGGCGACGTGGCCCGCGTGAACGAGAAAGGGTGGCTCTATTTCCTGGACCGCAAGAAAGACATGATCAAGACCGGCGGCGAGAACGTGAGCAGCCAGGAGGTGGAGGAGGCGATCGCACAACATCCGGCCGTGGCCGAGGTCGCCGTGATCGGGCTGCATGATCCGTACTGGATCGAGAAAGTGGTGGCGTGCGTGGTCCCGATGCCGGGGGCCCGAGTGACGGAAGACGAACTGCTGGCGCACGCGCGCACGCGGCTGGCCGGCTTTAAAGTTCCAAAAGAATTCCACGTGATGCAGGAATTTCCCAAGAACCCAACAGGCAAAGTCCTGAAGCGGGTCTTGCGGCAGCAGTTGAGCGAAGAGGGCGCAGGCGCGGCAGGAAGATGACTCCGAAAACAGTCCGCATTGCCAACGGCTCGGCATTCTGGGGCGACTCGGCCGAAGCGCCGCTGGAACTGCTGCGCGGCGGGCCGCTCGATTACCTCACGCTCGACTACCTGGCCGAAATCACCATGTCGATTCTGCAGAAGCTGCGGGAACGCGACCCGCGGATGGGTTATGCGCATGACTTCGTGGGTGTGGTGAAACGCGGCGCCAAGGAGATTGTTGAGCGCGCAGTGAAGGTGGTGACCAATGCCGGCGGGCTGAATCCGGCGGGCTGTCGCGATGCGGTGGCTGCGATTTTGCGCGCCGCGGGCTACGGCGGGCGATTGAAGATCGGAGTGGTGACCGGCGACGATCTGATGCCGCGGCTGGACGAATTGCTCGATGGCGGGCTGCTTCTCTTTGATGAATCTGACTCGCTGTTCGGCAAACGAACGCAGATAAGAAGCGCCAACGCCTACTTTGGCGCGTTTCCCATTGCCGAGGCGCTGTGCCAGGGCGCAGACATCGTGATTACGGGCCGCTGCAATGACGCCGCTCTTGCGCTGGGGCCGATGGTCCACGAATTCAACTGGAAGGCCGACGACTGGGACAAGATTTCCGCCGGCACGATCGCAGGTCACGTGATCGAGTGCGGCGCGCAGTGCACCGGAGGAAACTGCCAGGTGGATTGGCAGACCATGCCGGATTACGCGGGCATCGGCTATCCGATCATTGAGGCCGAAGCGGACGGAACATTTGTGATCACCAAGCACCCGGGCACCGGCGGGCGCGTGACGGTGGCGAGCGTGAAGGAGCAGCTGCTGTATGAAATCGGCGATCCGCGCAGTTACATCACGCCGGATGGAGTGGCCGACTTCACCAGCATCCGGCTGGAGCAGCAGGCGCCGGACCGGGTGCACTTTTCCGGAATCACGGGAAAGCCGGCAACGGAGTATTACAAAGTGTCAGTCAGTTACTCCGCCGGATTCAAAGCTGTAGGAACTCTGGTGTATTCGTGGCCGGACGCGTACCAGAAAGCGCGCGCGGCGGACCAGATACTGCGCGACCGTTTCACGCGCCTGGGACTGAAGCTGGACGCACTGCACTCTGAATTTGTCGGCGTGAATGCCTGCCATGGCGAGATGTCTGGCAAGCCGGCACCCGATATCGCCGAAGTTGTTTTGCGGATTGGGGCGCGCAGCCAGGACAAGGCGGCAGTCGAACGCTTCCTGAAGGAGCTGGTTCCCATAGCGCTGAATGGGCCGCCTTCGGTGACAGGATTGAGTGCCGGCCGGTCTAAGGTGGATGAGATCATTGCGTACGCGCCGGCGCTGATCCGGAAAACGCTGGTGACGCCGCAGGTTGAGGTGGCGTAAAGAAGCCAAGGCTTACCACTGATGAAACTGATTCACACGGATCGAAAATGGAGGGCAGGATGAAACGGTTGCTGCTAATAGTTCTGTTGTGCGGGAGAATGGCGCTGGCGCAGAAGGTGCCGGAAGGCATCTGGCAAGGGTATGACGGCGAGTGGAGCCACGTGACCAGCCAACTGATGGCGCTGGCCGAAGCTACGCCTGCGGACAAGTTTGCGTGGCGGCCGGCGGCCGGAGTGCGCTCGACCAGCGAAGTCTACATGCACATTGTGATTGCAAACTTCTGGCTGCTGAGCAACACCGGCGTGAAACTGCCGACGGACTTCAAAGAGAACCTGGAGAAGACGGTGACGGCCAAAGCCGACGTGATCGCCTGGCTAAAGAGGTCGCTGGATGCGGTGAAGACGGCGCGGGCTTCGCTCAAGCCTGCGGACCTCCCGCGCAAGGTGCACATCGTGGACCGCGATGCCACGGTGGACGGAATTTATCTGCGCATCATTATTCATGCCAACGAGCACATGGGGCAGCTGATCGCCTATGCGCGCATGACCGGCGTGGCGCCGCCATGGTCAGGGCAATGAGAGTCCAGTTGCGGGAAATTGCGCACGCGCGCTCCGGCGATAAGGGCGATGACGCCAACATCGGGCTGATCGCGCTCAAGCCGGAGCATTATCCGGTGCTGGTGCGCGAGGTCACGGCGGAGCGCGTGAAGCAGCACTTTGCCGGGATCTGCCGCGGCGAGGTAGAGCGGTACGAGCTGCCTAACCTGCACGCGCTGAATTTCGTGATGCATCGCGCGCTCGACGGCGGCGGCCTGGTTTCACTGCGAACTGACAACCAGGGCAAGACCTACAGCTCCGCGTTGCTGAGGATGGAGATTGAAATACAGTGAGTCGTTTTCTGAAATCCCGAGCGTAGCGAGGGACCCCTATCCTCGCGAGAATCTTTCGTCTAAAACAGAAAAATAACCCTGGAGAATCTTGGGTGATGACAGATAGTAGCTTTTCGTTGCCGGCCCAGAGATTCTAGCGAGGGTAGGGCTCCCTCGCTTTGCTCGGGATGTAAAAAAATTACCTCGGCGCCATGCGGATCGCGCCGTCCAGGCGAATGGTCTCGCCGTTCAGCATGTTGTTCTCGATGATGTGCTGGACCAGAGCGGCGAACTCGGGCGGCTTGCCCAACCGGCTGGGAAATGGAACCTGCTGAGCCAGCGAGGCCTGCGCGGCTTCCGGCAGCCCGGCCAGCAGCGGGGTGTGAAAAATTCCCGGCGCGATGGTGCAGACGCGAATGCCGGAGCGCGCCAGTTCACGAGCAAGCGGCAAGGTCATACCGACGATGCCGCCTTTCGAAGCCGAATAAGCGACTTGCCCGATCTGGCCTTCATAGGCAGCGACGGATGCAGTGGTGATGATGACGCCGCGATGGCCATCTTCGTCAGGCTGATTGGCGGTCATGGCGTTAGCGGCATGGCGGATGGCGTCGAAAGTGCCGATGAGATTGATCTGGATGGTGCGGACGAATTTTCCCAGATCGTGCATGCCGTTTTTGCCGAGCAGCTTTTCCGCAATGCCGATTCCGGCGGTGGTGATCAGGAAATGCAGGCCACCCTGCTGCTTAACCGCGCCTTCAACCGCGGCGGCGATCTGCGCGGCGTCAGTGACGTCAGTCTTGATGAAGCTGACGTTGGCGCCGAGCTCCTGCGCCAGGGCTTTGCCGCCGGGTTCATTGACGTCAGCGATGGTGACCTTGGCGCCTTTGCCGGCGAGCATGCGGACGGTGGCCGCGCCCAGCCCGGAAGCGCCTCCGGTGATGAGTGCGCTCTTGCCTTGAATGTTCATGGGAGTTCCTGTTCATTTGGCCGCGAATGAACGCGAAGAACGCGAATGGATTCTTTACCGCAGAGTACGCGGAGGGCGCGGAGAAAACAAATTCAAATTTGGTCCTTCTGCGTTCCCTGCGGCCTCTGCGTGAGAAGCTGATTCGTGTTCATTCGCGTGAATTCGCGGCTGATTTTACCTACTGGAATCTCTCAATGATGGTGGCGTTGGCCATGCCGCCGCCTTCGCACATAGTCTGCAGGCCGTAGCGGCCGCCGCTGCGCTCGAGTTCATGCACGAGCGTAGTCATCAGGCGCGCGCCGCTTGCGCCGAGCGGATGGCCGAGCGCTATGGCGCCGCCATTTACATTGACGCAGGCGAGATCGGCGTGAGTTTCTTTTTGCCAGGCCAGGACTACGGTGGCGAAGGCTTCATTGATCTCGATTAAATCAAGTTGTTCGAGTTTCAGCCCGGCGCGGTCGAGGATTTTGCGCGTAGCCGGGATGGGCGCCCCCAGCATCAGTACCGGATCTTCGGCGGCGAGGGCGAACTCGACGAAGCGGGCCATCGGCTTGTATCCAAGCTTTTCTGCGCGCGCGCGCTCCATGATAAGGACGGCAGCCGCGCCATCGGTGATCTGCGAGGAATTGGCTGCGGTGACAACGCCGTCAGCTTTGAAGACGGTTTTGAGCGTGGCCATCTTCTCGAGCGTGGTGTCGGGGCGGATGCCTTCATCGCGCGAGACAGTAACCGTGCCCTGCTCAGTCTCAAGCTGCATGGGCAGGATCTCGCGGCAGAAGCGGCCGTCTTTCGTCGCAGCGGCAGCGCGGCGGTGGCTCTCCAGGCTGTACTTGTCCACGCATTCGCGTGTGAGCTTGTAGCGCTCGGCCAGCATCTCCGCACTGATGCCCTGATTGAAGTGAACGTTATTGTAGCGGCGCATCATCGCGGGGCCGAAAGGCTTTCCGGGGCCGTTGGCGACGGAGGCGCCCATGGGAACGCGGGTCATGCTCTCGACACCGCATGCGATTGCCACGTCATAACTGCCGGCGAGCACGCCCTGCGCGGCAAAATGGATGGCCTGCTGGCTGGAGCCGCACTGGCGATCGACCGTGGTAGCAGGAACGGATTCAGGAAAGCCCGCGGCGAGCACAGCGTTGCGGCCGACGTTGAATGCCTGTTCGCCCACCTGGCCGACACAGCCGGCGATCACATCATCGACCTGCGCGAGATCGAGTTTATTGCGTTTCACGAGGCCGCTGAGCGCGAAGGCCAGCAGATCGACGGCGTGCCAATTCTTCAGCATGCCGTCACGGCGGCCCAGGGGAGTGCGTACGGCATCGACGATGACAGCTTCTCTTTTCATTTTGTCGCTTCGCTCCAAACCGCTTTTGCAGCTTTGCGGCATCCATATTGTTCGTGCCTTGCCGCAGCGTGGCTCGGCGCGTGGTCTGCCTCGCCACTTCAATTCTGTCGCTTCGCTCCAAACCGCTAATGATATCCGTCGACTTCAGTTCGTTGTGCTCCCGTTCCAGGGCCGCTCGGCGCGTGGTCGGCCTCGCGGCTTTTGCACTCTTCAGGCTGCGGCGCTCGCTTTCTGGTCAAAGTCGGCGAAGCCCTTGCCTTCCTCCGCCAGGCGCTTGAGCAGCGGAGCAGGCTCCCAGAGCTCACCGTGCTGGCGATGGAATTCGTTGATGCGCGCGAGCACGTTCTTCAAGCCGACCGTATCGGCGTACCACATGGGTCCGCCGCGATGAGCGGGGAATCCGTAGCCGTTCAGATAGATTATGTCTATGTCAACCGCTCTAAGCGCGTAACCTTCTTCTAAAATTTGGGCGCCCTCGTTCACCAGCGCGTAAATCAGCCGGTCAACAATCTCTTCTTTCGAGATTTCGCGCTGCCTGATGCCCGCTTCACCGGCCGCTTTGCGCACCAGCTCAGCGACCGCGGGATCAGGAATGGCGCGGCGATTTTCGTCATATTTGTACCAGCCGGCGCCGGTCTTCTGGCCGTAGCGGCCCATCTCGCACAGCCGATCTTCCGCCAGTGGCTGGCGCACGCCGGGGCTCTCAAGGTGCTTGTATTCCTTGCGAATCCGCCAGCCGACGTCCAGCCCGGCAAGGTCGCCCACGGCGAGCGGCCCCATGGCCATGCCCCATTCATACATGGCCGCGTCCACCGCCGGCACGCTCGCGCCTTCTTCCACCAGGAACTGCGCCTCGCGCCGATAAGGACCAAACATTCGGTTCCCGACAAACCCTCGGCAATTCCCCACCAGCACGCCAATCTTCCCAATCTTTTTCGACAACTGCATGCACGTGGCAATCACCTCTTTGCTCGTCGCCTTGCCGCGTACGAGCTCCAGCAGCCGCATCACGTTGGCCGGCGAGAAGAAGTGCGTCCCGATCACCGCCTCCGGCCGCCCGGTCGCCTGCGCAATTTCGTCAATATTCAACGTCGATGTGTTCGACGCCAATATCGCGCCCTGTTTGCAGATCCTGTCCAGCTCGCCGAAGACCTGCTTCTTGAGCGCCATGCCTTCGAACACGGCCTCGACGATCATGTCGGCTTCGCCAAAACCGTCATAGGTCAGCGTGGGCTTAATGAGCGCCATGCGCTGGTCCATCTGCTGCTGCGTGAGCCGGCCTTTCTTCATGGTGTTTTCGTAATTTTTGCGGATCGTATTCACGCCGCGGTCCAGCGCCGCCTGGTCAGTCTCTTTGAGCAGCACGGGAATCCCGGCATTGGCAAAGTTCATGGCGATTCCGCCGCCCATGGTGCCGGCGCCAATGACGGCCGCGCTCTTCACCGGGATCACCGGCGTCTCTTTCGGCACGTCGGGAATCTTGGCCACCTCGCGCTCGCCAAAGAAGACATGGATCAGCGCCTTCGACTGATCAGAATAGAGGCACTTGGTAAACAGCTCGCGCTCGAAGTCGACGCCCTGGTCGAAGGGCATCTTGGTTGCGGCTTCCACGGCGTCAATCGCGGCCTGCGGCGCCAGCACGCCGCGGGCTTTCTTCTTCGCCGCGTCGCGCGCCGCGGCAAAGATCGCCGCATTTTGCTCCGGCGTGCCCAGCTTGTCACGGCGATCGCGTGTCTTAGGAGCAGGCTTGCCGGCAACTTCGCGGGCAAAGGCCACGGCGCCTTTCAGCAGGTCGCCTTCGATGATCCGGTCGACAATCCCGAGTTCCAGCGCCTGTTTGGCTTTCACCGGATTGCCCTCGGCGCACATCTCCACCGCTTTTGCCACGCCGGCCAGGCGCGGCAGACGCTGCGTGCCTGCGGCTCCCGGAATAATGCCCAGCTTCACCTCGGGTTGTCCTACCTGCGCGTCCGCCGAGGCCACGCGATAGTGCCCGGCCATCGCCAATTCCAGCCCGCCCCCAAACGCCGTGCCGTGGATGGCCATCACCACCGGCTTGTCCAGGTCTTCCAGGCGCTTGAGCATCGGCACAAAGGCCATTCCGCCCTGCATCTTGCCGGAGGTGACCTGGCCGAACTCCTTGATATCGGCCCCGGC
>DASTJB010000007.1:0-33580 GCA_035717005.1 Candidatus Angelobacter sp. | reverse complement strand
ATAAAAAAGATTAAGAGTGACTGGTTTGACTTCTGCAGTCATGTGGGATAATACACGGCCAATGAAGGGAATTAGCGCCATTCATATCATGAATGAAGAATCATTCATGCGTCTGCTGATGTCCGCGCACGCCATCGGAGTTCCGCAGGCCGCGCGCGCGTCTGGGGTCGAAGGCGTCAAACGCCATTGTCCCCGCTGTTTTCCCACCGCCACCTTGGAGGGTTTATGAGGTCTATGAATCTGTTGCGAATCGTTCTTGCATGCTTGCTGTTGACTGGCGTTGCGCTTGCTCAGGGCGTCGGCGCCTCTGGAGACATTAAAGGAACGGTCACCGACCCTTCGGGCGCTGTGGTGGCCAATGCCGTTGTGACGGCTACCGACGTGAGCAAAGGCATCAAGCACACCGTCACCACAGACAGCAACGGCGCGTTTCATCTCACGAACCTGCCGCCGGCCACCTACAGCGTCGGCGTGAGCAAGACCGGGTTCCAGCCTGAGGTCGCAAAGAGCGTGGTGGTCAACATCGGGCAGACCAACATCGTGAACTTCCCCATGAAGGTCTCCCAGGTCTCCGAGCAGATTGAGGTGACCACGGAGCCGCCGGTAGTGGAAACCGAGCGCGGCGCACAGTCCAACGTGGTGAGTGAACAATACATTCGCGAGCTGCCCATCAACCGCCGCGACTATCTCACCTTCACCCTGCTGGCCCCAGCCGTTTCTGATTCCACGCGCCTTTCTTCCGACCAGGATTATCGTGTGAAGCAGACGCCGCAAAGCGGCCTCTCGTTCTACGGCAGCAACGGCCGCGGCAACAGCGTTACGGTTGACGGCGGCGAAGTGAACGATGATGCCGGCGGCGTGCGCCTCAACATGTCGCAGGATGCCGTGCAGGAATTCCAGATCAACCGCAGCAATTACGGCGCCGATCTCGGCGGCGCCAGCGGCGCCACCATCAACATCGTCACCAAGTCCGGAAGCAACGATGTTCATGGCTCGCTCTTCGGCTATTTCCGCAACGATGCTGTCGATGCCGCCAATCCGTTCTCGATCAGCCAGGCGCTGGCGCCGGGTGCTGCCTTCACTGGGGCCTCGCCCGACGTCGCGGGCACTCACGTGAAGGACGACCTGAGCCGCCAGCAGTTCGGTGGTTCCATCGGCTACCCCATCAAAAAGGGCAAGACCTTCATGTACAACTCCTTTGAGGGGCTGATGAGCGACGCGCAAAACGCCGTGCCGATTTTAACCAACACGAAACTCCTGCGTCCCCAGACTGCGATCACCGGCAATGATCAGCAAACCATCATCAATCAGTTGGCCACATTGCCTGGCAACCCGCCGGTGCCGTGTCTCACCGGACAACCCGCTCTTCCTGCAGCTACCTGCGCCGGTATCCTCACCAACGTTCTTACCGTCAGCAGCGCTACCCCGCTCCCCAAGTTCGCACTTGGGCAGTTGGAAGGGAACGGCGGTATCTTCCCGTACTCCAGCCGGCTCTATCTCGCCTCCGCTCGCCTGGATCACCAGTTCAGTGAGCGAAACCAGGTGGCCGTGCGTTACAGCTTTGGCCACGATCGTGAGGAGAATCCGGATGTGCAGTCGCTTACCGGCTTCTCCCGCGGCAGCTCCATCAAGGCGTTTGACCATACATTGCTGGGATCATGGTTCCACCAGTTCAGCGGCCGTACCTTGAACGAAGCGCGCGTGCAGTGGAATTATTCCGACTTTGACGTGATTCCGAACGTTCCTGGGCAGGCCGGACTTGATATTCCCGGGTTCGCCAACGTGGGCACGCAGATATTCATTCCCAGCCTCACCATCATGCGCCGGTATGAGTTCGCCGATAACATGACCCTCATTCGCGGCAAGCACAACATCAAGTTCGGCGGTTATGAACTTTATCGCGGCAACCACTCGGAGTCGCATACCTTCTTCCCCGGACGCTTCGTGTTTGGCAACCTGCCCGGCGGCGTTCTCAGCCCGTGCCTGCAGGTGCCGGCCGCCTGTGGCCTCACCGCCAATCCCGCCGTCATCGACTCTTTGCAGTCGGTTGCGCTCGGCTTGCCTCAGTTCTATCAGCAGGGCTTCGGCAACCCGACTTATAACTATCCGCGGCCCTTCACCGCCGCTTACATCCAGGACCAGTGGTCCATGGCGCCGAACTTCACCTTGAACGTCGGCATGCGCTACGAAGTCGATTCGCAGTACGGCGCTTTAAATACCGACAAGAACAACGTCGCGCCGCGCGTCTCCTTCGCCTGGGATCCCTTCAAGGACCACAAGACGGTCATTCGTGCCGGCTATGGCATCTTCTATTCGCCCATTTACGGCCAGATTGCCGACGTCGTACAGACCCTGGGCCTGGTCAACGGCGTCCGCCAGATTGCCCAGGTGTTTGTCCCTCTCACCGGAGCGCCGGGCAATCCTACCCTGACCTCCGCCAAGATCTATCAGGTCCTCTTGGGTCAAGGCAAAGTTCAGTGCACCACGCCGGCCGCCGGCAACGCCGCTTGCATCACTCCGGCGGACCTGGCACAACCTTTGCTGAACATCCAGGTCACGCACACAGGGCCGGTTCCTCCGCTGAGCGTGCTGTTCAGCGGCCAACCTAATTACCAGAACGCTTACTCCCAGCAGGCCGAAGTTGGTGTTGAACGCGAGATCACCCACGGCTGGGCGGTCTCTTTGAGCGGGATTTATGTTCACACCATTGGCCTGCCCGTCGCCATTGATACCAATGCGCTGGCCACCACGCCGACCAGCACCGGTCTCGATGCCTTTGGCCACCAGGTAAAGTTCCACAACTGGCGCGCTCCGCAGTGCGGCTCAAATCCTTTCCTGTGCTTCGGCAATCCGCTGCTCCTGCAGAATGACGTTTATTCGTCCAAGGGCGCAGCTTTATATGAAGGGGCCATTCTGGAAGTGAAGAAGCGCTTCAGCTCCCACTTCTCGGTACTGGCCAACTACACGCTTAGCAAGGCCTTCGATACTACAACCGATTTCAACAGCGATTTCGGCCCGTTTGACAACACTAACCTCTCTGCCGAGCGCGCGCTTTCCAACTTCGATCAGCGCCACAAGGTCGTCATCGCCACCATCGTCGATACTGGCAACCGCGGCGGCCCGATCTTCAGCAATTTCAATCTGGCCCCGATTTACCGTTATAACAGCGGCCACCCGTTCAACCTGCTCGCCGGGACTGACGTGAATGGCGACCGCCACTCCACCAACGACCGTCCGCTCGGCGCCCCGCGCAACAGCGGTCAGGGACCTGATTACATGTCCTTTGACATGCGCCTCACGCGCAGGTTCAAGATGGGCGAGCGGGCCAACCTGCAACTGTTGGCAGAGGGCTTCAACCTGGCCAATCGCACCAACCACGGCAGCGTCAATAACGTCATCGCGAACCCGGCGGTTCTCCCCGCTCTGGGCTTCACGAACTTCAACGTGAAAGGCCATGCCGTTGATGGAATCAACACCTCCATCGCCACGCCCCTGGCCTTCACCTCGGCCCTGCCGATGCGCCAGTTCCAGTTTGGCGTTCGTCTCGGCTTCTAGCTCTTGACCTCACCGACGGAGGCGGACCATCGCCTCCGTCATTTTGTCTCATCGATCTCCCATATTCATGATTCATGTGGAAAAGCTCCAAGGCCGATTATCGATATCGCAGGGAGTCCGGGGCCCCCGGACCGCGCCGGGTTTTGCGCGGGCTGGGGTGGAAGTCCGACTTGCGCGGCGAGCTGCCTGCTCCAAGCGCAGAAGAGCCGCTGTCGGGCGCGGCGCAGCGGCGGTTTGGAGCGAAGCGACAGGATGAAATGTCCGCCGCGCCCCAAACACCGCCCCAAACTGGAACTATGACCGGCGCGCAGGCCGTGGTGGCCGCCCTGCTGCGGCATGGCATCACCACGGGCTTCGGCATTCCCAGCATTCACAACATTCCCCTCTACGAAGCGCTGCGCCAGACGCCTGCCTTCCAGCACTGGATTGTCCGGCACGAGCAGGCCGCCGGCTTCGCTGCCGACGGTTTTTATCGAACCACGGCCCGCATTGCCGCAATCTTTGCCTCTACCGGCCCCGGCAACCTGTTTACGCTGGTCCCGCTTCTCGAAGCGCTGCAAACGCAAACGCCTCTCCTGCTGATCGGGACCAATATCGCCTCATCGCTCCTCGGTAGGACGGGCGGAGCGCTCCACGAAACTCCTGGCCAGCTCGAGGCCATCAGGCCGCTCACGCGCTTCGCCGTCCGCGTCACCTCGCCTGATCAGATCCCTGGCATCTTCGCGCAGGCAGCGCAGGTCCTCGACGGCCGCATGCCCGGGCCGGTTTTTATCGAGATCCCGCATGATCTTTTCCACGCGCCCGCTGTGGCCAGTACAGCAAGGGAACTGGAGACAACACCGCCGAAAGATTCATCGCCGCAGGAGCTGACACAGGCTGCTCAGCAGATCACCGCCGGACGCAAACCGGTCATTCTGGTTGGCGGCGGCGCTCGCAACGCCCGCGCCCAGATTCTGCAATTTGCTGAAAAGCTTCAGGCGCCGGTCTTCACCACCACCAGCGGTAAGGGGTTGATCGCCGGAGATCATCCTCTCGCATTCGGCTGTATCTCTCGTCTTGGCGCGGTGCAGGAGGTGCTGCTCGAAGGCGATTTGCTGGTCTCCTTCGGCGCGCGTCTCACGGAATTCGACACCGGCCGCTTTACCCTCAAATTTCCCCCGCAGCATCTCCAGGTGGTCCCCACCGCCGGCTACGCCGGAGATCGCCTGCCGTCAACGTTGCTCGTCGGAGATATCGGCAACATCGCCGGAACGTTCATCGAGAGGATCACCGCACGCGGGGCCTGGTGCGATGTTGCCGGAATCAAGGCGCGCGAAGCGGAGCGGCTCACTACGCTTCAGCAGGATGGCTACGCCGCAATCCAGCACCTGCGCACAGCCATGCGCCGCGACGACGTTCTGGTCAACGATCAATCAATTCTCAATTATTGGGCGTCGGCTTTCTTTCCTGTGTTTGAGCCGGGGACGTTCCTCTATCCTCTTGGATCGGGCACTCTCGGCTACGGCCTGCCGGCTGCCGTGGGCGCCGCCTGTGCGATCAAAAACGCCGGCCAGGCGCGGCGCGTGGTCTGCATTGCCGGCGATGGCGGCTTCCAATACACGCAACATGAACTGGCGACTCTTGCTCAGTACGGGCTGCCAGTAAAGGTCCTGCTGGTAAACGACGAATCCTACGGGATCATTGCCTTCCTGCAGCGCGCCATGTTTGGCCACACTCATGAAATAGCGCTCAAGAACCCCGATTTCTGCCGCCTGGCCGAGGCCTATGGCATTCGCGCCGAGCGCGTAACAAGCCTGGATCGCCTTCGCCAGCGTATACCCGACTGGCTGGAATCGCCCGGCCCCGCGCTGCTCGAGTGGCGCACACAACTTGAAAACCCGTGGGAAGTCGGCGCCATACCCCGGCCGGCCAACGTGTTGAAGGTTCCCAGCCAGACCTGAGGAGTACTGCCGCCCATGACCATCGCCAAAGAAGCCACCAGGACCGTACAACAACTTTTCGATCTCACCGGCCGCGTTGCCATCATCACCGGCGGCTCCATCGGGCTGGGCCGCCAGATGGCTGAGGCGCTGGCAGAGGTGGGCGCCAACCTCGTGCTCTGCGCGCGCAAGAAAGAGCGCTGCGAAGAGGCAGCCCACGAAGTCGAAAAGCTTGGCGTTCGCGCCCTCGCAGCCGCGTGCGATGTGAAAGACCAGGCCAGCGTGCAACAGATGGTGGACGCCACGATGTCTCACTTCGGCCGCCTCGATATCCTCATCAACAATGCGGGTATCTCCTGGGGCGCTCCCACGGAGAAGATGACCCTTGCCGAGTGGAACAAGGTGATCGAAACCAATTTGACGGGAACGTTTCTCTGCGCACAGGCCGCCGGCCGCATCATGCTCCAGCAGGGGCGCGGCAAGATCATCAATATGGCGTCAGTCGCCGGTATTCGCGGCGCGCCTCCGGAGACCGTGGAGGCCATCGCCTACCACGCCAGCAAAGGCGGTGTGATCTCGTTCACGCACGACCTGGCCGTCAAGTGGGCGCGGCACAACATCCAGGTCAATGCCATCGCCCCAGGCTGGTTTCCCACGCACATGTCGCAGAAGGTCCTCGATTACAAAAAGGATTACCTGCTCAGCCACATTCCCGCGCGCCGCTTTGGCGCCGATCACGACCTGAAAGGCGCCGCCGTCTTCCTCGCCTCCGACGCCTCTGCGTACGTCAGCGGCCACGTGCTGGTGGTGGATGGAGGCCAATCCGCCTAAAATTGAGTTCACATGATCATTCCTCTTACGCCTTTACGATTCCTGCGCTACTCCAGCCGCGAATATCCTGCGCGCACGGCCGTGGTCTGCGGCGACCAGCGCTTCACCTACGCACAGTTCTCCGATCGCGCGGCGCGCCTGGGCGGTGCCCTGCTCGCGCTCGGCCTCAAGCCCGGCGACCGCGTGGCCTACCTGAGCGCCAACTGTCATCGCCTGCTTGAGGGATATTACGGCGTGCTCGAAGCCGGCGGCGTGCTGCTGCCTTTGAACATCCGGCTCGCGCCTGCGGAACTGGCCTATATCCTGAATGATTCGGAAGCATCAGTACTCTTTTTCGAACAGCAGTTCATTCCGCTGGTCGAGTCGTTCCGTAAAGAGCTTCGTTCGGTGAAACATTTCGTTCCGCTCGACTTCACCGTGACCGCGGCCGGCGCGGCGCCGAAGAGCTACGAAGAGCTTCTGGCCACGGCCACACCGCATCGCCGCGACGTCATGGAGGTCGACGAAAACTCTCTGGCTGAACTCTTCTATACCAGCGGAACCAGCGCCAATCCCAAAGGCGTGATGCTTACGCATCGCAACATCTATCTCCATGCGCTCAATGTCGCCATCCACTTCCCCGGCAACGCTGATTCCGTCGAACTGCACACCATTCCTCTCTTTCACGCCAACGGATGGGGTGTGGCGCACTCCCTGACCTATGTCGGTGGCAAGCACGTGATGCTGCGCAAATTTGAAACCACTGAGGTATTCAAGCTGATTGAGCGCGAAGGCGCGCAGTCGCTCAGCCTGGTGCCCGCCATGGCCACCGCGCTGGTCAATTGTCCTGAGCGGCCGAAATTCAATCTGAAGAGCCTGCAGCGCATCAGCATCGGCGGCGCCGCCTCTTCGCCCACGCTGGTGCGGGAGGTTGAAGATAAGCTTGGCTGCGCCTGTTACTCTGGCTATGGACTCACCGAAACCGCGCCTGTGCTTACCAGCGCCCGCATGAAGCCCGGACTCACCTGGGAAGGCCAGGAGCGGCTCCAGAAACAGGCATCCACCGGTCATGCCATCCCCGGCGTCGAGGTTCGCGTCGTCGACGGGGAAGGGCACGACGTTCCCCGCGACGGCCAGGCGATTGGTGAAATCGTCACCCGCAGTGACGGTGTGATGGACGGTTACTGGAAGCAGCCCGAGGCCACCGCCGAAGTCATGCGCGGCGGCTGGTTTCACACCGGCGATATGGCCACCATCGACGAAGACGGCTACCTGCTGATCGTCGACCGCAAGAAGGACATCATCGTCAGCGGCGGGGAAAACATCTCTTCGCTCGAAGTCGAAAGCGCCATGCTGGCGCACTCCGGCATCTATGAAGTGGCGGTGATCCCGGTTCCTGATCCGCGATGGGGTGAAGTACCCCGGGCGCTGGTCGTGCTGAAGCCCGGCGTCCAGGCCGGAGAAGAAGAGCTGCTTGAGTTCTGCCGCAGCCGGCTCGCGCATTACAAATGCCCGCGGTCGGTGGAATTTCTGGACGCATTGCCGCGTACCGGCACCGGCAAGGTGCTCAAAAAAGAGCTGCGCAAGAAATACTGGTCAGACACCGAGAGCATACGGCCGGAAATGGCGACGAACAAATAGCTGTTCTGAAAAATATGCCCAAACGCATCCTCGATTCTCCCGACGCATTGAAAGACCTGGTGGGCCAGGAACTCGCCCTTACTGACTGGTTCACTGTAACCCAGGAGCGCATCCAGCAGTTCGCTGACGCCACGCTGGACCACCAGTGGATCCACGTGGACGTGGAGCGTGCCCGCCGCGAATCGCCGTTCAAAGCGCCGATCGCGCATGGTTTTCTGACGCTCTCGCTCCTGCCCCACTTCATGCATGAGGCATTCGCCATTCGGCAGGGAGTTCGCCTGGGGGTGAATTACGGCTTGAACCGAGTGCGCTTTGTCTCGCCTGTACCCGCTGAATCCAACATCCGCGCGCGCATCGCGCTGCAATCGCTGAAGGAAATTCCGCCCAATGCCGTCGAAGTGATTTTTAATGCCAGCGTGGAATTGCAGGGAGCTGAGAAGCCCTGCTGCGTGGCCGAGTGGATTGCCCGCTACTACATTTAGCTCCTGGCCGATCCCGCTTCGCGCCAGCGACTAAGGACTCAGGCTAAGTTAAAGGTTTACTTTAAGCCTGGGATTTTAGCTCAAAGCGCAAATGCAGCGAGACAAGGCCAGAGGCCCGGAGCTTGCAGCTGGCTGCTGCTTTTAGACCATCTGCGTTCCCCACAAGTCGTGCAGATGGATAATCCCTTCCACCGCGCCGTCTGCTGCGGTCACAACCAGAGACGTGATCTTCTTTTCTTCCATGATGTTCAACGCCGTCATGGCGAATTCTTGCGGAGAAATCGTCTTCGGGTTCGGGGTGAGGCAGTCGCGTGCGGTCAGGCTCAGCACGTCTTTGCGTTTTTCCAACAGACGGCGAAGATCGCCGTCGCTGATCACACCCAACAGTTTGTTGCCTTCGACCACTGTTGTAATCCCCAGCCCCTTGCGCGACATTTCATAAATCACGTCGGCCATCTTCGTCGCCGGGGCCACGCGCGGCACTGCATCTCCGCTGTGCATCAGCTGCGAAACCCTGGCCAGCTTCTTCCCCAGCTTTCCTCCGGGGTGGAGGTTGGCAAAATCCTCTTCCTTGAAGCCGCGTTTCTCTGAAAGCGCAACCGCCAGCGCGTCGCCCAGAGCAAGCATCGCGGTGGTCGAGGCGGTGGGCGCCAGTCCAAGCGAGCACGCCTCCTGGTCTACCGAGCAGTCCAGCGCGATATCGGCAGCCTGGGCCAGAGTTGATCTTTTGTGGGCGTTTGCATTGTAAAGTTTGTCGCCGGTAATCGTGATCAGCTTGCTGCCGATGCGGCGGATCGTCACCAGCAGTTGCAGGATCTCTTCGGTCTCGCCGCTCGAGGAGAGCGCCAGTATCACATCGCCACGTACCAGCATGCCCAGGTCGCCATGCACGGCTTCTGCCGGATGGAGATACAGCGCCGGCGTACCGGTAGAGCTCAACGTCGCCGCAATCTTGCGTGCGATAATGCCGCTCTTGCCCATCCCTGTGACAACGACGCGTCCGCCGCAGGAGTGGAGACACTCTACGGCCCGTTCAAAGTCGTGGGCCATGGCCCCGGCAATGCGCTCGGCCAGCTCGCGCAGGGCTTCGGCTTCAATCCGGACTACATTTGCGCCGGTGGATTTCACGAAATGCAATGATATCAGCAGAGGAGAAAATTGCTTCTTTCCGAAGTCCCGAGCGCAGCGAGGGAACCCTGTAGCCGCGTGTTCTAAGGGGCGATTCGGGAATGAACGTCCTCCGGAAAGACGATTCATCAGGCCCACTGTTTGTGAACCTGCAATGTCTGGCGGGAATAGGGTTCCCTCGCTCCGCTCGGGATTTCAGAAAGACTAAACCTCAAACACCCGATACGGCTTCCCGCCATCCTCCGCCATCAGCAGAGACAGCGCCACATTGTGCACGGGAATTCCGCCGGTGGTTTTACCGTCGAGCCGGCCATGATGGGCATGGCCGTGGAAGGCGATGGCGGCCTGATGGCGGTCTATGACTTCAGCCAGGCGCGAGCTTCCAAGGTAAGGCCAGATCTCTTCGCGCTCGCCCCGCACGGTCTCGCAGACCGGCGCGTAGTGAGTGACAATGACGATTTTCGTCGCACGCAACATGGCCAGAGCGCGCTCGAGCTTCAGCGTTTCATCAAGCCCTGCCTGGACGAAAGCTTTGACCTCTTTTTCACCGAACGCCGTAAGCATGCCGCGGCCAAACCCGCCCAGAAAGCCTTTGGTGCCGGCAAAGCCCACGCCATCGCGCTCATAGCTGCTGCCATCCAGCACCTTGATGCCTTCGGTTGTCATCATTTTCATGAGTTCCTGTTCCTGGCCGCTCTCGTAGTCATGATTCCCCAGCACGGCCACGATCGGCACGCGCAGCCGCACCAGCGCATTCAGCAGGGAGTGCATCTCCTCCGGGCGGCCGTAATTGGTCAGATCGCCGGCAATCACCAGCAGATCGGCCTCGTCGCGCACGCGGGCCAGCGGATCGCGTATGCGATCGTAGTTTTGCGGAGTGAAATGAAGATCAGCTGTTGCGGCGATTCTCATACTGGTCAGCGGCACCCGGATCAAGCCGCCTCGTCATGGCCCTCCTGGATCAGTTCGGCCTTGCCCCGATGCTCCTCCAGGGTGTCCCGCTTGCCCCATTCCTTCACGTCGATAGCGAACATCTTGTCGTCAATCAGGCTTCCGCGGAACTCCGCATCTTTATTAGGATGCTCCAGTTCGACTTTGAAGCGGTTCAGAAGTTCGTCCCATATCGGGCGCGGCACGTAGTCAGCGTGCGCAGGATAGATGTAGTGGTACAGCACCAGTGACCAGAGCAGCATCTCCCAGTGCTCGCCGATCAATCTCATCAGCCGTGCCCAGTCAAGCTGGCCGCGCGTGCCGTAGATCACGTGTGCGATGTCCGCGCCGTCAAACCGCTCGCGGCGCGTCACGAATACCTTGGACGCGATCAGCTCTTCCGGCGCCAATACGCGCACGGAACACCCGAACACCTGTGACCGGCTGGCCCGCCGGATCCACGAATAATCCACGCGGATCACGCCATTGCTCATACCGGTAATCAGATCCACAAAGAACCCATCGCGCCGCGCTTTGGCCAGCCACACCGGGTCCAGGATCTCTGTCTCGAACCCGTCTTCCTGCAGCACCTTGAGCGCCCGCAGGACTTCCGCTGTCGGCAGAAAAAGGTCCAGGTCCTTGGTATCGCGCCAGATTCCGGTATGTTCGTGCAGCGCGAACGCGCCGGAGATCACGAAGGGGATGCGCTTCTGGTCGAGCAGGTGAATCACTTCGCGAAACAGCGCTTCCTGCTTGGGGCAAAACACCGGCGGTTGCGACGAACTGACCGGCAGCGCCTTTTCCTGCGCTTCTGACATCCCGAATTAGATGGTGGATTGCGCTACTATGTTGCGGTGGTGGTGAGTTTAAAAACTCACTACTACCGGGTGCCAGCGTCTAGTGTCCCGGCCTGCCGGGACGCGGGCCGTAGCCGATGCCTTTAGGCATGGGTGAGCAAAGCGAATAGCGGACGGCCGTACAAGGGCGGGGTTTAATGATATTTCTTGGAGAGTCTCGCCTCTGCATCTGAATTCGCAAGGAGTAGACGTGGCCAGGCAGGAATCGACGATCGAAGTTGAAGGCCGCCAGATCAAGCTTTCCAACTTCGACAAAGTTTTATATCCCAAAGCCGGCTTCACCAAGGGCCAGGTGATCGATTACTACGTGCGCGTTGCGCCTGTGCTGTTGCCCCATCTTTCCGGCAGGCCGCTCACGCTCAAGCGCTATCCCGAAGGGGTGGAGGGAATGCACTTTTACGAGAAGAACTGCCCCAAGTACCGCCCGGAGTGGATCAAGACCGCCAAAATCTGGAGCCCCGGCAACAATCGCTTCATGCATTACTGCGTGGTAGAAGATGTGGCCACGCTGGTCTGGCTGGCGAACCTGGCCGATCTTGAACTGCATACCTCGCTTTCCCGGGCGCGGGCGATGCAGCGGCCCACAGTGATCGCCTTCGATCTCGATCCCGGTCCGCCGGCCAACATCGTGCATTGCTGCCAGGTGGGAATCTGGGTGCGCGACATCTTTGCCCAGTTCGGACTCAAGGCATTTCCCAAGACCTCCGGTTCGAAGGGCCTGCAGGTCTACGTTCCTCTGAATGCTGATGTCACATACGACCAGACCAAACCCTATGCCAAGGCCATCGCGCGGCTTCTGGAAGAGCGCTACCCGGACAAAGTCGTCTCGGACATGAAGAAGTCCCTTCGCGCCAACAAGGTCTTTGTCGACTGGAGCCAGAACGACGACTTCAAGACCACCGTCTGCGTCTACTCTCTTCGCGCCAAGGAAAAGCCCACTGTTTCCACTCCCGTCAGCTGGCAGGAAGTGGAGAATTGCCTGAAGAAACAGGATCCCGAACTGCTGGTCTTCACCGCAGACCAGGTGCTCGAACGAGTAGAGAAGCTGGGCGACCTCTTTGCCCCTGTACTCAGCCTCAAGCAGAAGCTGCCCGCGTTCCACAAGCTGGGCGCGGCCACCGAGCCGGCGGCGCCCAAAATCAGCAGTATTAGATCGGCCAAAATGCGGCGCCCCACTCGTAGTGGATCGAGAAAAGACAAGGCCAAAGCGCTCTGAACCCAAAATCCGCGAGTAGTGTTCGCGGGCGAAAAAATGGCGACCCGCCGTTACGTTAGTGAAAGCCACCCTCGCCTCGACGGCGGTGCGGCTCACTGTCCTGAAAACAGCTTCTCTGCGGGGCACACGGGCATCAAAATAGGTGCGGGCTCAAACGCCAATTTTCGCGTGCTGAGCGGAGGGGACCCGGGCATGTGCGGCTCTGCGCACGTGCATGGGTAGAAAAATGGCGGATCCAGGCTTTCACATTGCTTCTCGACTGCGGTCGCTCACGGATGAGCTCCGCCAGCTTGAACGCGATCTCAAATCCGGGCGCATCTCTGATGCCGCCAGTCTGCACGAGTTCCGTCAGGCGGTCGATGAAATACGCATGACCGCCTGGACCGCGAGCGAACTGCACAATATTCACCCCGAACAGAAAGCCACTCTGGCTACTTTCCTGGCGGCGGAACGCATCCGCCGTTTTGCCCAGATGATCCGCGATTTTTCACTTGATCTGGAGCACCAGGACCTGAAGTGGGAGAGCGGAGGTGTACAGTCGCTATTTGACTCGGTGGCCACTCTGCAGTCCCAGCTGGAAAAACTGATACGCCAGCATCGGGCCAGTTTCCGCAATTTGAAGGATGAAAAAGGCAAGTGAAGTCCAGGGCGACGTCCGGGATCTTGCCGAGAAACCGCACAGGTGACGGAATTGGACCCCTGCGTAACTCCACGTGCACTCGATTCACCGCTGAGGCTTGACTGTCTTTGCCGGTGCGGCTCGATTGCCAAGGTCGCACCTGTGGAGCTGCTCAGCGGATCTGAGGACCGCGGGACGCGGGCTGGCGCCCACAAATGTCTTGCATCTCTTGCAGTAAGAGACGATCAGAGAGGGATGCGTCGGCATGGGCGAATGCGTAAAAGGCATGGCAAAATACTTTTAGATGGCGAGAGTTGCCTGAGAGTAGCGTGGAAAAAGGAAACTACGCAAGTGTCAACTTGTGCCAGATGCAGTGAGGCACAGACCGGATGCTGGATCGGCCGGCAACAATGATTTGGAAACGATCAGACCGCTGTGCAGCACAATTATTGAGATCCGCGCGAGGCGGCAGATACGGGCTGCTGCGGGCTTTGCGGCCGATGCGCCTCGGCTAGGCTCTTCAGGGCGGCATTGATCCCCCCGCTCTTATGTGGGACATTGGCCAGCCCCAGCCCCATCTCCACCCCGCTGAGCGTGCCCGCCAGCATAAGGTCATTGAAGTGGCCCAGATGGCCGACGCGGAAGACCTTGCCGGCCAACTTCGAGAGCCCGGTTCCCAATGACATATCGAACTCTTCCAGAATCACTTCGCGCAATTTGTCGGCATCATGTCCCTGCGGCATCAACACCGCGGTGAGCGAGCTGGAATATTCCCTGGGCTCTTCACACCAGACCTCAAGCCCCCAGGCCCGGACCGCCGCGCGCGTGGCCTCTGCATGGCGGTCATGCCGTCGAAACACATTGCTCAAGCCCTCTTCGTCCAGCATCAGCAATGCCTCGCGCAGCCCCCACAGCAGGTTCGTCGCCGGTGTGTAGGGAAAGAAGCCCACGCGATTGGGTTTGAGCATCTCCGGCCAGTCCCAGTAGTAGCGCGGCATTTTGGCCGTTCTGTTGGCGGCAAGGGCTTTCTCTGAGATTGCATTGAAGCTCAATCCTGGCGGCAGCATCAGCCCTTTTTGCGATCCGCCCACCGTGACGTCCACGCCCCATTCATCGTGGCGGAAATCCATGGACCCGAGCGATGAAATCGTGTCCACCATCAGCAACGCGGGATGCGCCGCGCGGCCCATCGCTCTGCGAATCTCGGCGATCCGGCTGGTGGCGCCGGTCGAGGTCTCATTGTGAACGACCATCACCGCTTTGATTGCGTGCTGCTTGTCTTCCCTGAGCCGCTGCTCGGCGTCTTCCGGCTGCGCTCCGCGCCGCCAGTTGCCCGCCACGTAATCCACCTGCAACCCGTGCCGCACAGCGATGTCACGCCAGAGATTGGAGAAATGTCCGGTCTCAAACATCAACACGCGATCGCCGGGAGAAAGCGTATTCACGATCGCCGCTTCCCACGCGCCCGAGCCGGACGACGGATAAATCACGACCGGGCCGCTGGTCTTAAAGACTGACTTCAAACCCTCCAGCACCTCGGCGCCCAGCCGGGCAAACTCCGGCCCGCGGTGGTCTATGACCGGGCGGTCCATTGCGCGCAGAACGCGGTCTGGTACGTTGGTGGGCCCGGGAATCTGAAGGAAATGGCGGCCTGTATGCATATGCAGATTATTTCCAAATTCAGTGAACTTTGGCAATTTATAGCGCCGCCACGATCTTCTGCAGCTCTTTTGCAATCTCCTGCGGATCGTCTGTCGGCTCGAACTTCACCGGGTCGCCGATCTTTACCTGCACCGCATGCGGAGGCGCGTAATGCTTTTTCGCGATCTTGAACGGGTAGAGTCCATCAATCTTCATCGGGATCACCGGCAGGTTGAGCTGCGTGGCCAGCAAACCAATGCCGCTGCGGAAAGAGGCCATCTCCCCTGTCTGAGTGCGCCGGCCTTCGGGAAAAATCACGACGTTATAACCGTGATCGGCAAGCTCGCCGGCATAACGAAAAGCTTCGCGGTATTTGCTCCGCTGCGGCATGGAAAAGACGTTGAAGAACGCCGCGATCAGCACATATTGCAGCTGCTCCCACCAACGCTTCAGGAAGAACCAGTCGCGCGGCGGATGGCGCATCAGCTTGAGCTGTTCGCCCTGCATGGCCACGCCCAGCCGGTTGCGGAAGCGCACGGGCAGAGCGGCCATCAGAAAGCCGATATCGATCTGCGCAATGTGATTGGAGATGATCAAAGCCGGTCCTCGAAAATCCTTAAGCCGCTCGCGGCCCGTGATCGTGGGCCGCGCCATGATCATGATGTAGGGCAGGGTCACCGCGTGATATACCAGCACGCGAATCCAGCGCACCAGCCAAAACTGCGCCCAGCGAGCATACGGATAGTCCGGCTGCTTTGCTTGCGGCGCATCCTTCTGGACCAGTCTTTCCAGGTCTGCCACAGTACGTACCCGGGAGAACTCGCGATCGTTAAGATCGACCTGATAGCGGCTTTCAATCGCCGACATCAGCTCTACACGGTCCAGGGAGCTCAAATTGAGGTCATTCTCCAGATGTGCTTCAGGTTTCAAATCGACATGCCGTCCCGCGACGCTTGCTACAAGCTCCTCCAGCGTTCCTGCCGGCGCGCCGTTGCCGTTTCCCATGCTTGCCACTGATGACTTGCCGCTGACCTGAGCCTCGGCTGCGTGGCGAATGACCTCCAATTTCGGCTTCTGGGTCGATGTCCGCGGGAAATCGTCATCCGGCCATACGAACCACCGCCGTATTTTCTGGAAATCGGCCAGCGACTGGTTCGCCGCTGAAACCGCTGTGCTTCCGGAATCGCCGTTGTTCATGAGCAGCACAGCGCAAGCTTCGGCATTACCGCCTTTTTCTATGCCCACCACCACAACATCGCGCACCTGTGGCTGCTTGCGCAGGGCCTGCTCCAGGTCCTCGGGATACACCTTGAGCCCCGCCGGCGTTACGATCACGTTCTTGCTGCGCCCTTTGAAATAAAGATTGCCCTCTTCATCCATGGCGCCAAGGTCACCGGTGCGAAACCAGCCCTCCTCGCCCGTCACCGGCTTGAGCTCCTTGCCTTGCCAGTACTGCCGCGCCACGTTCTCTCCGCGCACCAGGATCTCGCCGGTTTCCGGGTCGAGCTTCATCTCGCGCCCGGGCAGGACCTTTCCAATCGATCTCCGGCCAACCTTAAAGGGATGGTTTAAGCTGATGAGCGAGCTGGTTTCCGTCAGGCCGTAGCCCTGTACCACGACGTAGCCCAGCCGCCGCCAGAACTCTTCTGTGCTCTGGTCCAGCGCGGCTCCGCCGGAGATGATGGCCCAGAACTTCCACCCGAAGCGCCGGCGCACTTCGCGGAAGCGCCACCAGCGCTTCAGAAAATGCTCATTTTCCGCGCGCGCCCAGCTCTTCTCGATCAACTGCGCAAATTCGCCGCGCACCTTGTTCTTGAGTGACTCCGCCACTCGCGGCACGGCGACAAGCACCGAGATCCGCTCACGCTTAATGGTGGCAATGATTTCGGTAGGCTTGAAACTGTCCTGGAAGTGTACCGTTCCGCCGATCAGCGCGGGAATAAACATCCCCATGAACTGCCCGAAGACATGGCTGAGCGGCAGCAGCTCCAAGAATCGCACCGGATGAAACAGGCGTTCAGAGAATCGATACTTGGGAAACTCGCGCTCAATGGGATCCACGCTGGCCAGGATGTTTCCGTGCGTCAGCACCACGCCACGGGGCTCAGCCGTGGTGCCCGACGTAAAGACGATCTGTGCCGTGTCGTCGCGGGCGATGGCCGGCGGCGCGCACGGCTCGGCCGAATGCCTGCTGATGGCGTCGCTCAAACTTTCAAAGTCGAGATGAGGCCGGTCGCAGATATGCGGCGCCAGCGCGGTCGAGCAGACCACCAGCTTCGCGTCCACGTCCGTTGCCACCCGCCGGGCAAAATCGAGCGCGGCAATCCGGTCCATTGGCACCGCGACAGCTCCACGCAACATGCAGCCGAAGAAGGCCCCGACCCACTCCGCGGAGTTCTCGCCCCACAGCATCACGCGCTCGCCCTGGCCGATGTTCCTGGCCTCAAGCTCGCGGGCAAACCGGAAAGCCAGCTCGCCGAGCTGCCGGTAGGTCCATCGCCACGTGCGCAGGCCGCGCTTGTACACATAGGCGATCTCGCCTTTGCGCGCAAGCAACAACCGTGGATATTCAGCCAGTGTCTGGGGCATCTGCTTCTAAAATACCGATTCAAAACCAGAGAAGCAAAGCGGCAAAGCGCGGCAAACAGCAGCAATTAGCAAATGGCCATTAGCAATTAGCTCAGCTAAAGCAGAAGTTGAAGAGTCGATTTTGGTAACCAATATTGCGAGGCCTGCTTTAGCTGTGCTAAGTGCTAATTGCCAGTTGCTAAGTGCTATATTCCGCATTCACCCGCACATATTCCGCCGTCAGGTCGCAGGTAAGGAACTCCAGGTGCGCGTTGCCGCTGCCGAGCACGATTCTGACGTCATACACCGGTTCAGACATGTAGCGGTGTGCCTGATGATGATCAAAGGGACAAGCGGCGCCGTGGCGGCAAACCTGTTGCTCGCCCAGGTAGATATTGATCCGCTCGGGCTTGACGCTGATGCCCGAGTACCCGATGGCCGCGAGGATCCGGCCCCAATTGGGGTCGGCGCCGGCCCACGCCGTTTTCGTCAGCGCAGAGGTGGCAACGGCCTGGGCGATCTGCCGCGCCTCCTTGCGCGTGCGCGCCTCTTCGATCAGCAATCGGACAACGTGCTGCACGCCTTCACCATCGGAGACGATCTGCGCTGCCAAAGAGCGGCACACCTTGGTCAGCGCTGCCTGAAATTCGTCGCGCACCGACTTAAAGTTCACCCCGCTCTTGCCGCTGGCCAGCAGGAGCACCGTATCGTTGGTCGAGGTGTCGCCATCGATGGAAATGTTGTTGAAGCTGTGCTCTACCGCGGCCTTCAGGCATTGCTGCAATTCACGCGGGCTGGCGGCCAGATCCGTGAAGAGATAGACCAGCAAGGTCGCCATGTTGGGATGGATCATTCCCGCGCCCTTGGCCACGCCGGTCAAGACGACCTCAATGCCCTTGAAAGTGATCGTCTGGCTGGCGACTTTCTTGTGCGTGTCAGTGGTCATGATCGCGGTGGCATACTGGTCGAGTGCAACTTCGGTATCCGCCGCGGCGCGGACGAGTTCGGGAAGCGCTGCGTGGATCTTCTCCACCGGCAGCTGCACGCCGATGATGCCCGTGGAGGAAGGGAACACCTGGTGATCGCGAACAGCAAGCTGCCGCGCCAGTCCGGCACAAACCCCGGTCGCCGATTTCAGTCCCTGCTTGCCCGTGGCGCAATTGGCATTGCCTGCGTTGACGATGAGCGCGCGCAGAACGCCCTGGCTGCGGCGCAGATTCTCCCGGCCGACCAGCACCGGTGCGGCAACGATCTGATTGCGCGTGAACACGGCCGCGGCGGAAGCGCCTTCAGGCATGAGCGCCAGCGCCAAATCTGGTTTGCCGCTGGGCTTGATGCCGGCGGCGCAGGCGGAAAAGAGAAATCCCTGGGGCAGTCGCGCGCTCACACTCCCAGCCTCACCAGCGGGATCAGGATCTGCGTGTCCCGCGGGCCGATGTTTTGCGGGATCGGGCCGCGCACCATCGCTACCTCATCACAGGCGTGGAGGTTGGGACAGTGCACGCAGTCTTTGTAGATCTTGTCCGGCAGCTCTTCTCGCGTGGCAGCCACGAATCCCATGTGGGCGAAGAATTCCGGGATGCGGGTAAACAGGCATACGCAGGTCACGCGCTGCTGCTCCGCTTCGTCGAGCAGTGCCTCCACCAGCTTGCGCCCCGCGCCGGAGCCCTTTGACGATGGCATTACGGCAATGCTGCGGATCTCAGCCAGATGCATGCCATACAAATGCAGCGCGCCGCAGCCGATCACCTGCCCTTCATCCTCCGCGACCACGAAGTCGCGGACGTTCTCGCACAGCTCTCCGATCGTACGGGGCAGAAGCGTGCCGATCTCCGCATAGGGGCGGATGATGGCGTGGATCCGTTCCACGTCGGGCAGGATGGCCTTACGCGTGTGTACCATGTGCCTCCTGCATCGCGGCCAGCTTCTCCCGGGCGTTAGCGAGCGCCTGTTGAACGCGATGCGGCGCTGTTCCGCCCGGTACGTCATGGCATGCAAGAACGCTTTCCACGTTCAGACTCTCGTAAATATCCGTGTCGAACGCCGGGCTGAACTCGCGCAGCTCGTCGAGGGACAGCTGTTCCAGCTCACAGCCCTGCTGCACGCATTTCTGCACGGCATGGGCAACGATCTCATGCGCCTGGCGAAAGGGAACGCCTTTGCGCGAGAGGTAAGTTGCCGCGGCCATGGCGTTCATAAAGCCGCTCTCGCAAGCCGATTGCATGCGTTCGCGATTGAACTTCACTTCGCGCATGAATCCGGCCGCCACCTTCAGACAGTGATGTACCGTGGCGGCCGCATCGAAGAGCGGCTCCTGCGTCTCCTGCATGTCTTTGTTGTAGGCCAGCGGCAGGCCTTTTACGGCCGTGAGCAGCGCCACATGATCGCCAATCAACCGCGCCGCTTTGCCGCGGATCAGCTCCAGTGAATCAGGGTTCTGTTTTTGCGGCATCGCACTGCTGCCGGTAGAGTAGGCTTCCGGCAGCGTGATGAAGCCGTATTCCTGCGTGGCAAAGAGGATGAACTCCTCGGCCCAGCGGCTGAGATGCACGCTCAGCAAAGCCAGCGTGCTCACGAACTCCAGCGCGAAGTCGCGGTCGCTGGTGGTGTCCATGCTGTTGGCGGTTGGCCGGGTGAAGCCCAAAGCGCGGCTCACCAGCTCGCGGTCAAGCGGCAACGTGGCGCCGGTCACCGCGCCGGAGCCGAGCGGACACTCGTTCACGCGCTCCCGGCAATCGAGCAGGCGCTCGCCGTCGCGGCAGAACATCTCAAAATAAGCAAGGAGCCAGTGTGTCGCCAGCACTGGCTCCGCCCGCTGGAGATGCGTGTACGCGGGCATAAAAATTGACCTGGCCTGCTCCGCACGGTCCAGCAGAACTTCAAGAAAATCTCCCAGCAGCGCACGAATATCATCGATGGAGTCGCGCACGAACAGGCGCAGATCGGTGGCGATCTGCTCATTCCGGCTGCGCCCGCTGTGCAGCTTCTTGCCGGTTTCGCCAATCAGCGCCACCAGCTTCTTCTCAACAAAATGGTGGACGTCTTCCGCTTCAGGATCGTCAAAAAACTCCGGCGCCTGCTCACTGGTCTTGCCGATTTCATCCAGGCCAGATGCAATGAGCCCATACTCCGCAGGCGTGATGATCCCCGCGGCTTTCAGCGCCTGCGCGTGGGCGCGGCTGGCCGCAAGCTCGTAGCGCAGCAGCTTCTGGTCAAAAGGGAACGACCGCTGCCACTCTTCGAAATGCGGATCCAGCGGCTGCCGGAACCGGCCTGACCACATCTTCACTTCGCGATTTCCTCCGAAACCGGGTTCTGCTTTGCGGCCCGGTTCTTCTTCAGCTGCGCCAGCGAGCGCGCCGGCAGGCCCAGAATGCGGATGAACCCTTCTGCGTCTTTCTGGTCGTAACTGGCGCCCATGGTGAACGACGAAAGATCGGTGCGGTAAAGCGAGAACTCCGACTCGCGTCCGCCGATAGCGATGTTGCCTTTATAGAGCTTGAGCGTCACCGTGCCCGTGACTTCTTTCTGCGTTTCGGCCACGAAAGCATCCAGCGCCTCCCGCAGCGGAGTGAACCACAGGCCGTAATAGACGAGCTCGGCGTATTTGAGCGCGATCTGTTGCTTGAAGTGCATGAGATCGCGTTCCAGGCAGAGCGCTTCCAGTTCGCGATGGGCCGTGAGCAGCAGCGTGCCGCCAGGAGTCTCATAGCAGCCGCGCGACTTGATTCCGACGAAGCGGTTCTCTACCAGGTCGATGCGGCCAATCGCGTTGCGCCCGCCAATTTCGTTCAGCAACTCGACCAGCGACACCGGATCGAGTTTCTGCCCGTTGACCGAGACAGGAGTGCCGGCTTCAAACCCGATCGTGACCGTCTCTTCGCGATCGGGCGCCTCCTGGGGTGAGCGCGTCAGTTGCCAGGTAGAATCAAACGGCGCGTTGGCCGGATCTTCCAGTTCGCCGCCTTCGTGGCTCAGGTGCCAGATGTTGCGATCGCGGCTGTGGATCTTCTCGCGGCTTGCTGTCACGGAGATGCCGCGCGCCTCGGCGTAGTCCAGGCAATCTTCGCGCGACTTGAGGTTCCACTCACGCCACGGCGCGATCACCTTCAGCTCAGGCGCAAGCGCCTGGAACGCGTGTTCGAAGCGCACCTGGTCGTTGCCTTTGCCGGTGCAGCCGTGCGCCAATGCAGTGGCGCCTTCCTCGAGCGCGACTTCGACCTGGTGTTTGGCGATGACCGGCCGCGCCAGCGACGTACCGAGAAGATACTTGTGCTCATAGACCGCACCAGCCTTCACCGCAGGGAAGACGTAGTCGCGCAGAAACTCCTCGCGCAGGTCTTTCACGATGACTTTGGCCGCGCCGGTCTTGTGGGCTTTCTCAACTACAGCGTCAATGTCATCTCCCTGGCCCACGTCGGCGATCATCGCGATCACCTCGCAGTTATAGTTCTCCTTCAGCCAGGGAATGATGATGGAGGTATCGAGTCCTCCGGAATACGCCAGTACAACTTTCTCACGCATGATTGCTCCTTGTGAAATCTCTTCAGTTTTGCACCGAATAGAATCCTTCGCCTACGCGCCCAGAGGCGCTTCGCTCAGGATTTCGGCAGGAGGCTCCCACTCACCCGCTGCGCGGGATCGCCACGCCTCCTTGCGCCTCAACTTTCTCACGCATGATTGCTCCTTGTGGGCGAGGTGCGCATGCCGCTGCCCAGCAGTAAAAGTAAGATCGCTTTCTGAATGTGCATCCGGTTCTCCGCCTGATCGAAAACGATCGACCGCGGCGAATCGATTACTTCCGCCGTTACCTCTTCGCCGCGATGCGCAGGCAGACAGTGCATGAAATAAGCGTCCGGCGCTGCATGAACAAAGAGCTCTTCGTTGACCTGATAAGGCGCGAAGATCTTCGCCCGCTCAGCCGCTTCGCTTTCCTGCCCCATGCTGGCCCAGACGTCGGTGTAGATGGCATTTGCGCCGGTGACCGCTTTCACGGCGTCATTGGTGATCTCGACGAAGGCCCCGGTGGTGCGGCCAATGCGCTTGGCGGCGGCTGTGATTTCGGCGTTGGGCTCGTAGCCCTCGGGCGTGGCGATAGAGATGCTCGTCCCCAGCGCCGCGGCCGTAAGCATGAGCGAGTGGGCAACGTTGTTGCCATCACCGACGTATGCAAGGTGAACTTTGCTCAGATCGGCAAATTTTTCTTCCAGCGTGAAGAAGTCGGCATAGGCCTGGCAGGGATGTTCAACATCGCTCAGGGCGTTGATCACCGGAATGCAGGTGTGCCGCGCCATGTCGGTGATCGTCTTGTGCGAGAACGTCCGCAGCACCACTGCATCCACCCAGCGTTCTACATTGCGCGCGATGTCGCATACCGGCTCGCGCTCGCCCAGCAGGGAACGAGTCTGGTCCATAAAGAGGGAAGTGCCGCCCAGGCTCGCCATGCCGGCTTCAAACGTCAGCCGCGTGCGCAGGGAGGCCTTTTCGAAGAACAGGACGAGTTGTTTGCCGGCGAGCGCGCCACGAAAATCGGCGGGGCGGTGCTTGATGATGTGCGTCAGCTCAAACAGTGACTTCGTCTCTTCCGGCGAAAAGTCCTGGCAGGAAACCAGATCGCGGCAGATCACCGGCTGCTCCATCGGCGCCCGCATGGCTGTGAGGTCGTACATCCTTGCTGGCATCATCTATTTGTTCCTCCCCGCTGCCGCCACGTAAGACGGCATGGTGTTTTTGGTTAACGCCTCGCTGAACTGGCGAATCGCGATGTCAATGTGCTGCTTCTTCACAATGAACGGCGGCAGCAGCCGGATCACCGTTTCATCGGTGCGGTTCACAATCGTGCCCTGCTTCAGTAGCTGGTTGAAAACGGCTTTGGCCAGATCGGCGGATTCAAGTTCCACGCCAACCATCAAGCCCATGCCGCGCACCTCGCGAATGGCGGACTGGTTTTTTTGTAATTTCTGGAGCTGTTCGATCAGGTAATTGCCGGTCTTCTGCACGTGGTTGAGCAGTTTTTCTTTTTCCAGAATCGTGATCAATTGCAGCGCCACGGCGCAGGCCAGCGGGCCTCCGCCAAACGTAGTCCCATGCATGCCGGGATGGATACAGCCGGCGACTCTTTCTGAGACCAGCAGCGCGCCCAGGGGCAATCCGCCCGCAATCGGCTTGGCCACCGTGACCAGGTCGGGCTGGATTCCGTAATGCTGATAGGCAAACCACTTGCCTGTGCGCCCCATGCCGCTCTGGATTTCGTCGGCGATCAGCAGCGCGTTGTGTTTCTGCGCCAGCTTGTGCGCTGCCGCGGCAAACTCGCGGCTCACCGGACGAATGCCGCCTTCGCCCTGCAAGAACTCAAAGCCGATGGCGCAGACCGTGTCGTCGAATTTGCTCGCAAGATCGGCGACGTCGTTGAACTTCACGAACTCCACGCCGGGAACGACGGGCGCAAACGGCGCGCGATATTTCTCTTTGTGGGTGGTGGCGAGCGCTCCGAAAGTGCGGCCATGGAAGGCGTGCTCCAAAGCGAGAATGCGCCACTTGGGTTCGCTGCCCTCGGCGCAGCTGGCCCGCGCATAAGCACGGGCCAGCTTGAGCGCTCCTTCCCAGGCTTCAGTGCCGCTGTTGGTAAAAAAGGCGCGGTCCATACCGGAAACCCGCGTCAACGCCGCTGCCAGCCGGCCCTGAAACTCGTGATAGAAAAGATTCGACGTGTGCACCAGCAGTTTGGCCTGGCGCGCGATGGTCCTGGTGATCGCCGGATGCGCATACCCCAGCGCATTCACGCCGATCCCGCTCAGCAGGTCGAGATACTTTCGACCCTTGTCGTCATACAGGTACACGCCGCGGCCTTTGCGCAGCATCACTGGATAACGATCGTAGGTGGAGAGCAGCAGTTTGGATTCGAGTTTGCTTACCTGCTCCAGGTTCACGCGACCAGCACCTCCGTACCCGATTCGATTCTGGCAAAATAAAATTCCGGCAGGGCTTCGACTTCCGCCGCGGGCAGAATGCGCACGCGATTCACGCCGTGCAGCAGCGCGTCCTTGCAAGCCTGCAATTTGGGCAGCATGCCCCCGCCGATCACGGAACGTTGCGTGAGTTCAGCAGCCAGCGTCAGATCCAGCCACCGGATCACCAGCCCGTCCGCGTCTTTGACGCCGGGGACGTCGGTGAGGAAGATGAGCGCGTTGGCCTGGGTCGCCACTGCGCAGGCCGAGGCCATCTGGTCGGCATTGATGTTGTAATACTGGCCATCGATGCCCAGGGCAACGCTCGAAATCACGGGCACGCAGCCCTGTTGCCAGATCGTCTGAATCCAGCGCGGGTCGACGGCGGAGATTTCTCCCACAAAGCCCAGATCGTGGCCGTTGCTCTTCTTCTTGCGGGCGCGGAACGCCTGGCCATCGCCGCCGCACATGCCTACCGCGGACTGGCCGATGGTGCCGAGCGCCGCGACGAGCTTCTTATTCATATGCCCGGCCAGGACCATGACCGCGAAGTCGCGCGTTTCGGCGTCGGTGACGCGCAGCCCGTCGACAAACTGGCTCTCTTTGCCCATCTGCGCCAGCATGCGGGTGAGTGCCGCGCCTCCGCCGTGCACCACGGCAACCTGGTGCTCCTGCGCGAGTTGTTTAACCGCCAGCGCCGCGCGCTGCAACAACGCGGCGTCTTCAAGAGTGGCGCCGCCGAGTTTGACCACGATCTTCATTTCAGCCCCTCCTCTTCATTCCATCCAAACATCACGTTCATGTTCTGCACTGCCTGCCCGGCAGCGCCTTTCATCAGGTTGTCCAGGCAGCTGACGATCACCAGCCGCCGGCCATCGCGCGCCCGCGTAAAACCAATGTCACAGTAATTTGTATGCAGCGAATACTGGATCTGCGGCAGCTTGCCGGCAGGGAAGATCCGTACCCAGGGTGAGCCCGCATAAAAGGCGCGCATGCAGTCTTCGATCTGCTGCGGCTGCGTGGCCGAGGCCAGCCGCACGTAGATGGTCGAGAGAATCCCCCGCGGGATCGGCAGCAGATGCGGCGTGAAGGTCAGCTGCTCCGAGCTGATGCCCAACTGCTCCAGGATCTCGCCGGTGTGGCGATGATTGAAGACCGAGTACGCCGAGAGGTTCTCCGCCACTTCGACGAAGTGGGTTTTTTGCGTCGGCTGCTTGCCCGCGCCGGAGACGCCGGACTTGGAATCGCAGATGATTCCGTGATCGAGATCGACCAGCCCGGCCCGTACCAGTGGCGCAAGGGCAAGAATGATGGAAGTCGCATAGCAGCCGGCATTCGCCACCAGAAGGGGCCCCCAACTCGCGCCGGTCTTGCGCGTGTTGGGGTGGAGCGCAGCTTGCTTCAGCTGGTCGCGATGCAGTTCGGGAATGCCGTAAACGGCCTGGGCAGTCAATTTGTCAGCCAGTTCGGGATTTGCGTCGTTAAATTCGTAGACCGCGCGGTGTTCGGGTTTCTCCAGGCGCCACGCGCCACTGAGGTCGATGACGTGCACGCCGCGCTTGATCGCCTCCGGCACCCATTCACGTGAAACTTCGTGCGGTGTGGCCAGGAAGAGCACATCCACGCCCTGCGTCTCCAAGGCTTCCCAACTGAACGGCTGTAGTGGATAGCCGCCGTTGCCGCTGATGTGGGGATAGAGTTCATCGAGCTTGCCGGTTGTGGCGGCCTCGCCGTTGCGGGTGAAAAGCACCGGCTTTTTGGCATTGGGATGGCGGGCGAGGATCCGCGCCAGCTCAAAACCGGCGTAACCGGTTGCTCCAACAACCGCGGGCTGGATTTTCTGCGGCATCAGGCGCGCATTTCCTCAAGGCGCGTCTGCAGCTTCTTCGCGGTTTTATTGTCCGGAGTAATGATCAGGACAGTGTCGTCACCGGCCACGGTGCCGACCACCTCTTCCCATCCTTCGGCGTCAATGGCCAGGGCCACGGGCTGCGCGCTGCCCGACGTGGTCTTGATGACCAGCAGGTTCTGCGCCCGCCGTACCTCACGCACAAACTCGCGCACCAGACGGGAAACCGTCGGCGCGGGCTCCGTGGGAGAGTCGCCGTTGCGCAGGGTATAGCCTTCAGTGGTGCGTACCAGGCCCAGTTCATTGATGTCGCGCGAAAGCGTGGCCTGCGTCACCGGGAAGCCCCGGCGCGCAAGCACCTTGCACAGCTCCTGCTGGTTGGGCAGAGGGCCGTCATGCGCGAGCTCGACAATCAGTTGTTGTCTGGCCAGTTTCGTCATACGAATAATTATGCAGTCACTTGTATAAATATGCAGTCTCGCACATAGCTATGTCAACACTTTTTTTCTCAAGGAGTTGCGCGGGGAAGCACCCACCACGGAGAGACGGAGCGAGAGCAGAACTTTGCCGCAGATTCACGCAG
Source organism: Candidatus Angelobacter sp. (assembly GCA_035717005.1). Taxonomy (GTDB): domain Bacteria; phylum Acidobacteriota; class Terriglobia; order Terriglobales; family Acidobacteriaceae; genus Angelobacter. The sequence continues at coordinate 6,835 of DASTJB010000007.1, read as the reverse complement.
ATTGGCGCAGTTAAAAAAGGCGGTGTTTATCCCGCCAGACACTCCATCTGCGTCTATCTGCGAAAATCAGCGGCAAAAACGCCTGTTGCTAACTCGCCGGCGCCATCACAATCGGCAGGGTCGGCGTCTGGCTACCGTTTTCCGGTTCGATGGTTACAGCAAAGCCCTTGGCATCGATTCCGGCAGCTTCCATCGGGTGCATCATCATGCCGTTACCGCCGGCGTCAGGCTTGAAGGTGCCTGCGGGCATGGGAGCATGGCCGTTCGCCGGCAGCAACCACAGTTCGTAGACCTTATTGGGGGGCAGCGGCGCAAGATTGTTCGCCATCATCAGGATGTGTCCATTCTCGCGTTTGTAAATGGTCTGGATCAACGGCTGAGGGCGGGTTTGCGGCGTAGAAACCAGTTTTACCCGCATGGCAGACGGATCGGTCAACATGGCCAGGATTTCCTGCGCATGCCGGGCCTCGGCCAGTTGATCGCGCATTTGCCTGTTCTCCTCACGCGCATGGCGCAGCTCGCGCTGAACGTTGCGCAGGTTGATTCCCAGCAAGAGGCTGAATACGGCCAGCAGCAGCATCACTGCGATGGGAGCAAAGGAGAGCCAGCGAGGGCGCAGCCGGCCAACAACGATCGGCCTTCCTTTGCGCCGCTCAGCGCGCGGCTCGGCGGCGATGGCACCCAACAGCCGCTGGCGTGCACGCTCCGGCGGCTTCGGACCCACGGTCGAAAATGCCAGCAGGGCGGCATCGGCACGCAAGGCTTCCAGTTCGCGCCGGCATTCGCCGCATGTGCCCAGATGGGCTTCGAGCTCGGCAAGCTCCTGCGCGTTGTCCAGCGCGCCCAGCGCATAGAGCGCCAGCGCGTCAGCGTATTGTGGATGCCCGTTCATGCAAATGCTTTTCGCAAGGCCAGCAGTCCGGTGCGGATGCGGGTCTTGATTGTGCCCAGCGGCTCGCCGGTCTGGCCGGCGATCTCCGTGTGGGTCATGCCTTCAAAATATGCCATTTCCAGCGCCTTGCGCTGTTCCGCGGGGAGCTGCGCCAGGACGCCGCGTACTTTGTCGATTACCAGCTTCTGCGCTGAGTCACTCTCCAGGTCGACTCCGGTCGAAATCGGCAGCTCATCGATATCGTCTTCCATCGGGCGCTTACGCAGGTGGTCGATGGCGCGGTTGCGCGCGATCACTGCCAGCCACGGCGCCAGCCGTCCGCGCTCCGAATCGAATGCCTGGGGATTGCGCCAGAGTTGGAGAAAGATCTCCTGCACCACGTCTTCAGCGGCTGTGGTGTTGGCCAGCACGCGCAAAGCCACGCCGTACACAACCCCGGAATAGCGGTCATACAGGTCGGCCATGGCGCTCTGGTCCCCCGCGCGCATGCGGGCGATCAGGGCTGCGTCATCCTTATGATCTGCCGCTTGGCTGCCGCTCACGCGCTTTTCTCTCGCTCTCCTGTTAGTACGATTTCCGCTTGCGATTGGATTGTCCGGCCGCAACGCCACCGGCAAGGCTCGACTCCATCGTAACAAAATCCGCTTTTGGCGTGAGAAGAGTACAATGTGGGACGGCATCCAGGGCGCGCGGCCCTGCGGAATGGCTAACCTACCCAGAGGCTCAAGGAGGCATCAATGAAGAGAATTCTTGCTGTATTTCTATTGCTGATATTTGCGGTTTCCATGACGGTGGCAGCGGACGGAAGCTGGACGGGCTGGATCACGGACGCGAAGTGCGCGCCTAAAGTAAAGGCTGATTGCGCCAAGAAATGCGCTGAAAATGGCGAAAAGCTGGTCTTTGTCGACAGCGATGCCAAGACGATCATCCCCGTCGCCAACCAGGATGCGCTGAAAGGACATGAGGGACATCACGTAACGGTAAAGGGCAAATTGGAGAATGGAACCCTGACTGTTACCAGCGTGGAGATGGTCCCCGAAGCGGCAAAATAGTACCCCCCAAAAAACTTCACAAGCTTGCGGGCTTTTAAGGTCCGCAAGCTTTTGCCTTTCTGGAGGCGTAATCCTGCCGGTGAGGCCTGCGTGATACCATCACCCGCATGCGAACAAGAGGAGTTGTTGTTGCAGGGGCGTTGCTGGCGCTGTCCAGCCTTGCCCTGTATGCGCAGACGCCGGATTTTGTCGTGAAAAAAATCGGCGAGGGCGTTTACGCCGCCATCGGCGCGGACGGCGGCAAGGCGGGAAGCAACGCCGGCTTCGTGGTCGGGAGCAACGGCGTTCTGGTCGTCGATACGTTCGTAGGCGTAGAGCCGGCGCGGGCGCTATTGGCCGAGATCCGCAAGGTCACCAATCTTCCTGTGCGCTTTGTGGTCAACACTCACTATCACCTTGACCACACCGGCGGCAACGCCGTCTTTGCTGAAGCGGGCGCAGCCATTGTGGCGCAGAAAAATCTCCGCGGCTGGCTGCGCACGGAGAACCTGAAGTTCTTTGGCCCGAATCCCAAGCCGGAACAAAAGTCAATGGTGGAATCGCTGGTGCTGCCCGATGAACTGTACAGCGATGCGGTGGATATCTATCTGGGTTCGCGGCAGATACAGGTCCGCTACATGCTGGGCCATACGGGCGGCGACTCGGTGGTGCTGGTTCCGGATGCCAATGTGATTTTCGCAGGCGACCTGGTATGGCAGAAGCACCTGCCTAACCTCATCGACGCGACCACGAGCGAATGGGTTAGGACGTTGGAGAAACTGTTGAGCGATCATCCCTCGGCCACTTTTGTTTCCGGCCACGGCGATGTAGCGTCTCCGGCTGACGTGCGCGATTTTCACGATTATCTGGTCGCCCTGCGGGAGGAAGTAGCCAAGGCCCGGTCTGCGGGGAAGAGTGATAAGGACCTTGTAGACGCGGTCATGCCGCTGCTCAAGGAAAAATACGGGAATTGTGACGCTGCGGCCCCGGCAGGCACCTCGCCTTCCGCCCATTGCTGGGGATTCTTCGACGCCTTTGCGACGCGCAACATCATGCAGACAGCAGCCGAATTAGCCGGCACCAAGAAGGTTCCAACGCCAGCGGCTGAAGCGGGAGGGAAATAGCATTTCCGCCCTGATTCAGAGCGTCCGCGCTTGGGCGCCCACCGTGCGGTGGAGTCTGATCCTGGCGATTTGCGCGGGTGCTGTGATTACCGCGCTGTTGATTCAGCCCGTCGCGCAGCCACAGGCCTACCACCATTTTGCCGATCAGCGCGGTTTCTTCGGAGTTTCGCATGCGTTTGACGTGCTCTCGAACGTCGCGTTCCTGGTTCCAGGCATGCTCGGCCTGTGGTTTGTCCTGAGAGCCGGACAAACGCTTGATGCAGGTACGCGCTGGGCGCTGGCAATCCTTTTTCTCGGGCTCGTGCTCACCGCCTTTGGCTCGGCCTATTACCACGTGGCGCCGGACGACCAGCGTTTGGTGTTCGATCGCATGCCGATCACGATCGTCCTCGCGGGATGCATCTCTACACTGGTGACCGACCGCTTTGGCGGAGCGATTGCGTGGTCGGCGGCGGCGCTTGTCGCAGTCGGCCTATGGACGGTGCACCATTGGACGGCGACGGGTGACCTGCGCTGGTATGGCCTTTATCAGGGATTGGCGTTTGTGTTTGCCGCGATGTTGCTGCTGCTCTTCCCATCCCGCAACCATGCGACGCCGGCGATTGCGATCGCACTGCTGGGAAACATCGCGGCCAAGATTCTTGAGTTGCTTGACCGGCCGATTTACTCGCTGGGCGGAATTGTGAGCGGCCACACGCTTAAACACCTTGCCGCGGGGCTGGCGTTTGTGCCGTTGGCCTTTTTGATTCGGCAGATCGGCAAACAGCGCATGGTGGACGATTCGATGCGGCCGGACTTCGCGGCGCGATCAGCCGGTTAACGCGTCTGGGGGAAAAGCCTATAAAAATTCTCCGCGGTCTGCTTCCCAACCTCCTCTTTGCTTACGCCACGCAGCTGCGCGATTGCCTCCGCGGTGTTGACCACAAAACTGGGCTCGTTGCGCTTGCCGCGGTGCGGCAGGGGCGCAAGATAGGGCGAATCGGTTTCAATCAGCATGCGGTCGGCCGGGACCCGCGCGGCGGCGTGGCGAATGTTCTCAGCTTTCGAATAACTGACGTTCCCGGCAAAGGAAATATAGAAACCGATCTCGAGTGCCGCTTCCGCGTGCTTCCACTCGCCGGTAAAGCAATGCAGAATGCCGGGCAGCCCTGACGGCGCCCAGTGGTCGCGCAACAATTGCAAGGTGTCATCCCAGGCGTTCTCACTGTGGTTGCTGGGACGGCAGTGGATGATGATCGGCAGCCCGGCCTTTGCCGCCAGTTCCATCTGAGTACGGAAAACTTCTTTCTGCACCTCGCGGGGCGAATGATCGTAAAAATAGTCGAGCCCGATCTCTCCCCAGGCAATCAATTTCTCGTGTTGCGTGAGGCGCGCCATCTCAGCGTAATCAGCCTCGGTGGCGACGCTCGCTTCATGCGGATGCAGGCCGGTCGAGGCGAAGATCCAGTCATGTTGCTCGGCTATCTTCAGGGCGCAATCGTATGTTCCCGGTCCGGTGCCGCTGCCGATGGCGAGAATGCGCTCCAACCCGGCTGTGCGGGCCCGCTCGAGCATCTCCCGGCGATCGGAATCAAATTTGTGCCCCTCGAGATGTGCGTGGGAGTCGATGTACACTCTTTGCCTCGATATTCATGATGCCATATCAGACGCAAGGGAACAGATGGACGAAGTCGACAGCTATGAGAAAATCGCTGCTTCAAAACATGAGGAGGCGACCGATGACATTATCGCGCAGAGACTTCATCACAACCGGAGTAGGTACCGTACTGGCCACCAGCAGCGGAACATTGCAATCACAGACGGGACAACAGGCCGCGTTGCCCTGTGCTGCTCCTGCCGATCGCATGCCGGAAATTCCTGCGGAGAAAATGACGCCGGAGCAGAAAAAGGCCGCCGATGAATTTCTTGCCGAACGCAAGGTGCCCATCTTCGGGCCGTTCGTTCCGCTGTTTCGCAGCCCCGAGGTCATGCAGCGGGCCAGGGCCATGGGCGACTATCTACGCTACAAAAGCGTGCTCCCCGCGGCGCTCAATGAGTTTACGATTCTGATTACCGCGCGCCGCTGGTCGCAAAGCTATGAATGGGCGGTGCACCAGCCGATCGCGGTAAAAGCCGGATTGAAACCGGAAATCACGCAGGCGCTCGCCGAGGGGCGCAGGCCGCAGGGCATGTCCGCCGATGAAGAGCTGATCTACGACTTTTCCACCGAGCTGCATGAGAACCAATGCGTGAGCGACGCAACTTATGCGCGGGCCGTAGCGCGATTCGGAGAGCAGGGCGTGATCGACGTGATTGGCGTCAACGGCTACTACACATTTCTGGCCATGGTGTTGAACACGGCGAGAACCGCCGTGCCTAAGAACGCGCCAACGCTAAATCCGTTCCCGCGATGAGCCGTCAACTGGCTCTGTGGCACAGGCACTCTTGCCTGTGCCTGAGCGAGATATAAAAGCATCGCGGCACAGACAGGAGTGTCTGGGCCACATCGATTCCAGGCGATGCCACGTTTACTTCAGCTTGGCCCCGATCGGCACATCTTCGAGGAATCCCGCCAGCACCGGCTTGCCGTCTTCGCCTACCGATGCCGCCACGATCATGCCGTTCGACTCCAGTCCGCGCAGTTTGCGCGGCTGGAGATTGGCCACAATCACGACTTTGCGTCCGATCAGATCTTCGGGCTTGTAAGCCAGCGCAATTCCGGCCACCAGCTGCCGCACTTCTGTCCCGATATCGACTTCCAGGCGCAGCAGCTTGTCAGCGCCTTTTACCTTTTCCGCGGCCTTCACCTGGCCAACGCGCAGCTCGACCTTCATGAAATCGTCAATCGATATTTTTCCATCCGCAGGCTTTGCAGCCTGCGCCGGAGCGGCGCCTTTGCCGGCGGGCGCAGCTTCGGTTGGGCCATGCGCGGCCTGCGTGGCCGGTTGGCCCGGCTTGGCGCCCTCGCCGGCAGGCGTGGCGGTTGTTGTCGACGAAGCCGAAGCAGCCTGGGCTGCGCGCTCCTGTTCCATCTGTTGCATCCTCTCGATCGATGATTTGTCGGCGCGTGGAAAAACCGGTTCCACCTTGCCGAGCTTTCCACCCAACGGCAGTTGGCCCCACTTCAAATCAGGCAGATTGAACTTGTTGATCTCACCCAGCCCCAGCTGGGCCCAGATCCTGGCGGTGGACTCCGGCAGCACCGGATGCGCCAGCGCGGTCACGATGCGCAGGGCCTCGGCCGCGGTATAGAGAATCGTTGCCAGCCGGGCCTTGTTTTCCTCGCCTTCTTTCTCGGCGACGATCCATGGCTCTTCATCGACCAGATATTTATTGACCGCCCCCACCAGTGACCACGCGCTCTCCAGCGCCTTGGAGAACTGGTAATCATCAAAGAGCTGCCCAAACTCTTCGATCACCGAAAGCGCATGCTCTTTGATCACGTCATCCGTGCCCCGCCGCGCCACCGTGGGTGAGGGATACGGCACGGAACCGTTAAAGTAACGGTTGATCATGGTCAGAGTGCGGCTGGACAGATTGCCCAGATCGTTGGCCAGGTCAGAGTTGTAGCGCTGCACCAGCGCGTCAAAGCTGAAGGAGCCGTCACTGCCGAAGACGACTTCACGCAGCAGGAAGTACCGCAGCGCGTCATTCCCCATCACGTCGATTACGGTCTCCGCGCGCACGATGTTGCCGCGCGACTTCGACATCTTGTTCTCTTCAAAAAGCAGCCAACCGTGTGCGATGACCGACTTCGGCAGCGGCAGCTCCGCGGCCATGAGAAACGCCGGCCAGTACACGGCGTGAAA
>DASTJB010000006.1:0-33799 GCA_035717005.1 Candidatus Angelobacter sp. | reverse complement strand
TCCGAGCACGAATAGACGCTCGGCTGGCCGCTGCGGGGTCCTGAAACAAACCCCGGAGCGGTCCGGCGCGCACACATTATTGTTCCGGAATGACTGGAAGCAGAATGTGCGAAGGGTATTTCTGGCTGTGATAAATCGTCTGATGGGCGGCGACGTATTGCGTCTCCGTTTCATTGTGGCCGCCGGTGTTCAGGTTACGCGAGAAGAAAGGGAAGATGGCGCTTGCCACCTCGATCCGCAGACGAGATCCGGCGGGTATGGTGATCCCGGTGTGCCAGAGGTCCAGCGTGTATTCGTTGATCGCACCCGGCTTCAGCAACTCGGGGGCGGACATGGATTTACGGAAGCGAGCGCGGATCTTGCCGATGGCAAGCGGAAATATTCTGCCGTCTTTATCGACTTCCGTAAGGCTCACGAACCAGTCGGTGTCGCGCGCAGAAGAGCCCGCATAGATTACGGCGGAAACCGGCCCGGCGAAGGTCAGCGGCTTGGTCAAAGGCTCAGTCGCATAGACCAGGATGTCTTTGCGCTCATCGATGATTTTCTGATGATAGGCTTCACGCTCCAGCTTGCGCTCTATGGCCGTGCGGGTTTTCTTTTCATTTTCTTCAGATTCCTGATAAGCGCGCGGATCGGGAGTGGGATCGCCCGGATCGTAGGCGTAACGGTCCACGGGCGCATTGGCGGCCGGCGCATCGAAGCTCAGCTTTCCATCGCCCTTCGCGGTGTTGGCATTTCCACCGCTCGAGAGATAAAGCTTCTGCGGCTTGGTGATCTCCAGCGGATAACTCTGGCCATGCAGCCACTTGTTTGAACCCATCACGAAGAGGCTGACCAGCGGCTCTTTGTCGATTCCGTTGTCAATGCCTTTGAGCCAGCGATCGAACCAGCGCAGGTAATCGCGTTGCAGATCGATGATGGCTTTTTCGCCGAAGTCACGCTCGCCGATCATGCGGCCCGCTGTGTCGGTATGGCCCCAGGGACCGATCGTTAGTTTCTGGCTGGGATGTTTGTAACTCTCCATCTTGAGGTAGTTCAGCTTGGTCCCGATGCCGTCGCCGTCGAACCAACCCGACTGATGAAAGGCAGGGATGTTGACCTCTTTCAGGCGATCGAGGAAATTGGCGGGCTTCCAGTAATCGTCATTGGTAGGGTGCTGGATCCATTTACGCCAGTAGGGATTTTCTTTCCCCAGAACTGATTTATCGAGATCGATGACCGGCAGAGCGCGCAGCAGCTGATTGTATTTTTTATCGCCGATCTTGCTGATGGCCACGCCGGAGATGTCAGCTGTAGCTTCGCTCTCCAGAATGTCGGCCCACCAGATGGCGCCTTCCAGGAAAAAAGCGCCGTATTCGTAAGGAACGTTGTAGAAAGGATCGGGTGGTGCAACGTTGGGAATAATGGTGACCAGATGCGGCGGGTGCTCGCTGGCGGCCCACCACTGCACCCATCCCAGATAGGAGCCGCCGATCATTCCGACTTTGCCGTTTGAAAACGGCTGTCCGGCCAGCCATTCGATGGTGTCATAGCCGTCTTTGGCTTCGTGGACGAAGGGCTCCCACACGCCGCCGGAACCGAAGCGGCCGCGGCAATCCTCGACGGCATAAACGAACCCGCGGCGTGCGTAGTAACGCGCTTGCAGCTCTGACATCTCCTTCTTATAAGGTGTGCGCACAAGAATGACCGGCGCTTTCTCCACGCCCTGCGGACGATAAATGTCCGCCACCAGCTTGACGCCATCGCGCATGGGGACCGCCACGCCGCGCTCGACCGCGACTTCGTACTTCGGCGCTGAGAGCGTAGGATCAGACGCCTCGGCTTTGCGCAGCGCTTCGTATCCTTCGCGCACGAAAGCGGCTTTCTGCGCGGGAACGTCAATCAGGTAGGCCCTGCCTGTGCTGTCGGCCCACACATACATGTCAAGTCCTTGAATCCCGTAAAGGAACTTGGTGAGAGTGAGGTCCTTGCCCGCGATAGCGTGGTCCGAGGTCTCTTTGGCTTCCAGCGTGACCTCCATTGGTGTGCCGGGCAGAACCAGGAGGGGGAACTTCTGCGCGCCGCCTTTCCTGCGGTCATATTGCCGCACGGCCAGGCTGACCAGCGCCGGAGAGTTGTTTTCGAACAGAATCACGCCCTGGCGGGTCTCAAAGGTAGTGGTTTTGTCTTTGAAGGTGCGGGTGGCAGAAGTGCCTTCACGGGTGATCTTCAGCGTCCCGACAGCGGATTCAATCGAGATCGACGCCCACCGGCCTTCGGCATCAGGAACAATGTGGGTCGAGACCTCGGCTTTCTGGCCGGCCAGGCTGATGGCCGCGTGCCCTTCAAAGCTGCCGTCCTTCTTCCATGTGCTCTGCATGACCCCGAGGCGTTCTTCGTTGAGTACAAGCGCAAAGCTTGCTTCATCTTCAAAACCTGCAAGCGTTGCGGGAAGTCCTTTAGGAGTCTTTTCTTCGGCAGCCTCGGCTCGCTTGAAGACCAGAGGCATTGCGGCGCCACCCTGCTTCCATTCGCCCGTAATCTCATTGCCGGAAGCATTGAGCTTGCCCTGATAACCGGCCGCAATGCCGGAAAGCTCCAGTTTCACGTCGTCGCCGGTCTGCTCGACGCTGGAGATGGAAATGCCGTTGGCGTTCTGATCCAGGCTGTCAATGGTGCCGGCGAGTTTGCCGTCCGCAGTCTTCTTGAGGTGCAAGGCCAGGCGTAACTTTTGTCCCTGCGCGTCGAGCGTGCCGTTCCAGTCTCCGCTCAAGTCCTTGACCTGAGCCGCGCCTTGTTGGCCGGCAACGGCAAAGCCCGCCATGGAGAAACCAATAGGTTCCCGTTGCGCCAGGCCGGTGGCGGCGCCAAGGCACAGGATCGCGCCCAGAAAAGCAGATGTTCTGATCTGCATGTCTCTCCCTCATTTCCGAGTGAAACAGAATTGTCAGCTCGCTAGTGTATTGCTGTCCAGTTATAAATACGCGGAATTCGCCGCGAAGTTACCGAGCGGGGCAAAGTGATTTACAGACGCGTGCAAACCACGTTTCCTAAAGAACTCACTTTGAGATTATGACGAGAAGACCTGCCAGGCGGTGCGGTAGGTGTTGGCGTGAGCTTCAGCGCTCAGCTCGATTGGGCGCGAATAACCGCCGCCCGAGGTAAGCACGAACGGCGCGCCATAGCTGCGCGCCGCAAGCATAACCATCTTGTCGCGCTCGATGAGGCCATGCGGTGTCAGTGAGAGGCGGCCCAGAAAATCGGAAGCAAGCGGATCCACGCCGGACTGATAAAAGACGATGTCCGGCCGGAAAGCGAAGACCGCAGGCAGGACTTCATCCAACCGGCGAAGATACTCGTCGTCTTCCACTCCGTCCTGCAGGGCGACATCCAGCCGGCTCTGCTTCTTGCGGAAAGGAAAGTTACTTTCGCAATGGATGGAAAGAGTGAAGACGTCGGGATTAGTTTCGAAAATCTCGGCGGTCCCGTCGCCCTGGTGTACGTCAAGATCGATCACGGCTGCACGGCGGATCAAGCCCTCACTTCTCAAGACCTGAATGGCTACCGCGATATCGTTGAACACGCAGAAGCCCGCGCCGGCTGCGCGCAGCGCGTGATGGGTCCCACCGCCCAGCGTGCATCCCCAGCCAATCTCAAGGGCAAGGCGGGCCGCACTGATGGTCCCGCCCACGGAGGCAAAGGCGCGTTGGACCAGCATATCTGACCAGGGAAGTCCGATTCGGCGCATAACTGCGGGAGCAAGCGTGCCGTCGGCAAATCGAGCTACGTAATCAGGATCGTGTGCGAGCGCAACCGTTTTGTGATCGGCCAGCGGCGCCTGTTCAAGTCGAAAAAGATCTTCGTGTTCAACCAGGCGGCGCAGCATGCCATATTTCTGCCCAGGGAACTTGTGACCCTCGGGCAGCGTAATCCTATATTGATCAGTGGAAAAGAGACGGGGACGCGGGGCGAGAACGGACATGACGAAAACCGGGTTTCTCAGTCTATATATTAAAGGAGAGGTAGGGTTGGCTTGTCTGGAGGTACTGTGCGTTTCCGGACACCGCATTTCAGGAACGGACATCAGACGGCTAAAGAGGCTGTTTTAAGCACCGGATTCTCCTTGCTAATCAACGGGTTGCAGTAAAATAAGTTTGGCACGACTTGTGCACCTACCAGGGTGAAATGGATATCGTTCGCGACGCATCGGTAAAGAAGAAGAAACGCCAGAAGCAAACCCTCATGATCGTGGTGGCGGTGATTGCTGTCCTGGGCGTGACCCTGGGTGTCTCCAAGTTAAAGCCGGCCCCTCCCAGCGTTGAATTCGGGCAGATCTGGCCGGACACGGTCAAGCGTGGCTCCATGCTGCGTCAGGTGCACGGCCTGGGATCGCTGGTGCCAATTCCTGAAGACGTCCGTCTAATCCCGGCAGAGACCGACGTTCGCGTGGATCGAATCATCGTTCTTCCAGGAATGCAGGTGAAGCCGGACACGATCGTGATGGAGCTCACCAATCCGCAAGTGACGCAGGAAGCACTGAGCGCCGATCTGGATTTGAAGTCGGCCGAAGCCGAATATCACAACACCCAGGCCAAAGTTGACAGCGATCTCATGACTTTGAAGGCCGCGGCTGCGACCGTGGAAGCCGATTACGAAAACGCCAAGCGCGATGCCGATGCCAACCGCGAACTGAATAAGATCGGCGTGTTATCGAAGGCGGCGCTGGAAGCTTCACTGAGCAAAGAGCGGGAGCTGGCCACGCGCAAGAAGATCGAGGAAGACCGCATCGCTGAGAGCAGCAAGGCGATTGAGACCCAGTTACAGGTGCAGCAGAGCACGATCGACCAGAAGAAAGCGATGGCTGCGCTTAAGCACCGGCAGCTTGACGCTTTGAAGGTCCGCGCTGGAATCCCGGGTGTTCTGGCGGCGCTGGACGCGCCGGTGCAGGTGGGACAGCGGGTACAGCAGGGGACGATTTTGGCGAAGGTGGTCCAACCGGAACACTTGAAGGCGGCCCTGAAGATTCCGGAAACGCAGGCCAAAGATATTGTGGACAACTTGCCGGCTGAGATCGACACGCATAACGGCGTGGTAAAAGGCAGAGTCACACGGATCGATCCCGCGGTGCAAAACGGCACGGTCACGGTGGACGTGACGCTGGATGAGCCTCCACCAAGAGGGTCGCGCCCCGACCTGAGCGTGGATGGAACCATCACGCTGGAGCGGCTGGACAACGTGCTTTACGTCGGCCGGCCGGCCTTCGGACAGGAAAAGAGCACGGTAGGCATGTTCAAGATCGATCCCGATGGCAAGACCGCGACTCGAGTGCCGGTGGAGCTGGGGCGCATGTCGGTTAACACGACTGAGGTCGTGCGCGGACTGAAAGAAGGCGACCAGGTAATTCTGTCTGACATGTCGCGCTGGGACAATCAGGACCACATCCGGCTGGAAAGATAAGCAGAAGCAAACTTCAGGAGAGAACAACGTGGCGAGTGAACAAAATCTGATTACGCTGGAAAACGTCACCAAGATTTTTTATACCGATGAGGTTGAGACGCACGCGCTCTCCGGCATTCATCTGGACATCAAGAAAGGCGAGTATGTCTCCATCGCGGGACCGTCGGGCTGCGGCAAATCGACGTTGCTCTCCATCATCGGCCTGCTTGACTCTCCCACGGACGGCTCGTACGTGCTGAATGGCCGCGCGGTGCAGGGGCTGGATTTTTCCGAGCGCGCCCGCATCCGCAACCAGGAAATTGGTTTCATTTTCCAGAGCTTCAACCTGATCGGCGATCTCACGGTGTACGAGAACGTAGAGTTGCCGCTCACCTACCGCTCCATGTCCTCGCCTGAGCGCAAGAAGCGCGTGCAGGAAGCGCTGGAGAAGGTCGGGATGGCGCACCGCATGCGGCACTATCCTTCGCAACTCTCCGGCGGCCAGCAGCAACGCGTGGCGGTAGCGCGCGCGCTTGCCGGTTCGCCTTCGATCCTGCTGGCCGATGAGCCCACCGGAAACCTCGATTCGCGCAACGGCGAAGCTGTGATGGAACTCTTGCAACAGTTGCACCGCGAAGGGGCCACCATCTGCATGGTGACGCACGACGCGCGCTTCGCCAAACATGCCGAGCGCACCATCCATCTCTTCGACGGCAAGGTGGTGGAAGAGGAAGAAGCGGCGCAGCAGGCAGCCGAACTGGCATAGCCGGCCGGCCTGAACGAAATTCCGTCGTATCGCGCATCCAAGGTCGATCCGATGTTTGCGCTACGGTACGAGTAAGAACTTTTCTTACAAGACAAAGGCCCGCCGGGAAGCGGGCCTTTCTTCTCCTTTCAAATCGGCTGCTTTGCTATCGTCCCCAATAAGCCGCAAAGATCCCTTCCGCCAGACCGGGCCGGTGCGCCCGTGGACGACGCCCGTGCCTGCGCGCTTCATCTTCGGATTGTTGATCGTCCGGAAAGACTGACGGCACAGGTCTGTAGCGTGCGTTTTCGGCGACCTGGGACTGCTCCAGGATGAGAGGGGCCTGCAAGACCATCTCAACGTACGTGCCTTGCCTGAGGCTGATCTCATCACCGCGATGCAGCAGGACCGCGCCCAAACCCAGAGCAGCGCCCAGGCCTCCGCCGGTAAACTTGCCGATTCCAAATCCACGCGCCGCACCGATGATGGTCCCGCCAACGGCGGAGGCCGCAGTCGGCGTGACGACCTTTTCGATCTGGTCAACGGTTTGGAGCGTACCTTCCTTATCGTGAGTGCGGATATTGGTTGCGCCGGGGATGCTCTGCAGCACGCCCTGAATCGGCGCCACGTAGTTGCCGGCAAACACGAAATTGGTAAAGCGGAAGCGGAACTCTGACGTGCGGTGGAAGTGCCCGGGCCGGCGGTTGCCCTCGACCACGCCTTCGACAAAAGTATGCGCTGGAACCACCACCTGTTTGTCTGCGATCACCGGGAAGAGCGTCTCCAGATAAATCCCGGAGCCCGCCGTTCCCGACGTGGTGTGCAGCGGGCTCTTCAGGACCATCATCACTCGGGTGCCGGCGGGTATGGTCAACGTGGAAGGAGCGCTGGACGGCATACCCGCGGCCGGCCCGGTGACAATTTGTGGCGATTGAATGTCAGCGACTGGAGGTTGAACGGCGGCGGTCGGCGGCTCGTCGAGCCATGGCACGGCCGGGGAAAGAGCAGCGTTCGAGAACAGCAGAGCCATCGCCAGCAACAGGCTTTTCATATCAACCTTCTTTTTTCTACGATTTCGACTGTATCTCTCGTTAGAATTGGCTCTCAAGCGGCAAGGGGCGGCAGCAGGGAAGTGCCGCAGATTGTCGCACTAGCAGGGAAAGGAAGAACCTGAATGGCAGGCGGTAACCCGGCGGACCGGCTCGATTCGTGGAAGGAAATTGCTTCCTATCTGCGGCGCGATGTGCGTACGGTGCAGCGCTGGGAAAAGAAGGAAGGGCTGCCCGTCTACCGTCACCTGCATGACAAGCTGGGATCCATCTACTCTTATCGCAATGAGCTGACTGACTGGTTTAACGCCCGCCAGCAGTCGGGCGCCGGCGCAGGGCGGCAGGACGGCGAGACCAAGATCAAACTGGCAATCCTGCCATTTGGGAACCTGAGCGACGCGAAAGACGACGCCTACTTCAGTGATGGCCTGACCGAAGAGATGATCACCCAGATCACGCGCTTGCAGGCGCCGGAACTGGCGGTGATCGCGCGGACGACGGCCGAGCACTACAACGCAAGCAGCAAATCGCTGGAGCAGATGAAAAAAGACCTGGGCGTTGGCTATGTGCTGGAAGGGAAGGTGCGGCGCGGCGGCAACCGCGTACGCATTACCGCGCAGCTGATCCAGCTGAAAGACCAGACGCAGCTCTGGGCGGAAACCTACGAACGCGACCTCAGCGACGTGCTGAGCGTACAGGCAGGAATCGCGCAGGCGATCGCGCGGGAGATCAATCTTGCTCTGAATCTCACGCAGCGCAACGAACTCCAAAAAGAGCAGGCACGCGTCCAACCGGCCGCCTACGACGCTTATCTGAAGGCCAGGTACAGCCTGCATCAGATGACCCCGGCTGCGATCACCAAAAGTATCGAAGGTTTCGAGCGCGGCATTCAACTCGATGCCAGCTACGCGCCTGCCTATGCCGGCTTGGCGAGCGCCTATGCGCTGCTGGCGATCGCGCCCTTTGATTGCCTG
This sequence comes from Candidatus Angelobacter sp., assembly GCA_035717005.1. Classification (GTDB taxonomy): domain Bacteria; phylum Acidobacteriota; class Terriglobia; order Terriglobales; family Acidobacteriaceae; genus Angelobacter. The sequence goes on along the minus strand of DASTJB010000006.1, from coordinate 25,616 downwards.
CCGCCGCACGAGGCGATGCCCAAGGCGGAGAAAGCGGCACGCAAGTCGCTGGAGCTGGACAACACGTTTGCCGAGGCGCACACCGCGCTGGCGCTGGTGAACCATCACTATCACTGGAAATGGAAGGAAGCGGAGGCCGGGTACGAGCAGGCGATCGAGCTCAACCCCGACCATGCCGACACGCACCTCTGGTACTCGTGGATGTTGCTGGCGCTGGGACGGCGCGATGCCGCGTTCGATGAGATTGAGCAGACGATGAGCATTGTGCAGGAGACGGATCCGCACCGCCTGGTTGCTGTGCATACCACGCGAGCGGCGGCGTATTACTTCGGCCGTGAATATCAGCGGGCGGTCGAGGAATGCGAGAAAGCTGAACAGCTTGACCCGCAATACTTCATGCTCCACTTTATCGCTGGACGCGCGCATATGCGGCTCAACAACTATGCCAAAGCCATCAAGCACCTGAAGACCGCGATCGGGACCGGCGAGATGCCGCTCATGGAAGCCGCACTCGGCCTGGCTTATGCCGTGAGCGGCAAGAAAGGGCTGACGGCGAAGCTGGCCGACCAGTTCAAAGCCTCAGCCAAAAAGCGCTACATTCCCCCTACGTACTTTGGCATGCTGTTTGCCGGCCTGGGCGACCGCGACAAGGCACTGGACTGGCTGGAAAAAGCATTCGAAGAGCGCGCCGACGGGCTGACCTGGCTAAACGTGGAACCGATGCTGGACGAGATCAGAAACGATCCGAGGTTCCAGAGCTTGATTCGGAGAATCGGACTGACAGGTGAATAGAGCTTAATCGTCTAATTGGGCCGCAGCTGTAGCCGCGGCCCAAGAGTGTTAATGCGCTGGTTGTGGCGTCGCCTGTGCGGGCGGCGTGGGCTTCACGCCGGAGAAATCCACTTTCGGCGCCGTGCGTGATCCTTCACTGGCGGCAAAGTAGGCCTCATTGCGCTTGAATCCGGCGATGCCCGCCCAGAGGCTTTTCGGGAAAAGGCCGATGAAGGTGTTGTAGTCCTGCAACGCGTCATTGTAGCGCTTGCGTTCAACGGCGATGCGGTTCTCGGTGCCGGCAAGTTCATCCTGCAAGCGCAGAAAGTTTTCGTTGGATTTCAGTTGCGGGTAGTTCTCTGCGATTGCGAGAAACTTGGTCATAGCCCCGTCGAGCTGCTGGTTGGCGGCAATTTTTTCGGCGGGCGTATTTGAAGCAAGTAACTGCGAGCGCGCGCGGGCAATTTCGCCAAATACCGTTTGTTCCTGTGTGGCAATCCCTTTTACAGTCTCCACCAGATTGGGAATCAGGTCAGCGCGACGCTGTAAAACGATGTCCACCTGTGACCATGCCGCTTTCACCGTTTCATTCTTCGTTACCATCTGGTTTCTTGCACTCACGTAGCTGCCGAATCCCACGATCAGCAGCAACACGATGATTCCTATTGCTATCCACGCCTTCATCTTCGCCTCCATCTATCGAATCGAACTGCAAAGGGTTTCGGTCCGCGGCATCAGAGAGCATCCACTGCCTGGACCACTGCATTGATTCCGTCCATATATTTCGCGAACCCGGCGGCGACATCAATCTGGTTTTCCTTTGCTTTGCGCTCGCGCACCTCTAATAGCTGCAGATAAATGCCGGGATCAAATTTGATCCGCTCGGCCAGCTTCCTGATATTGTCTGCCTTGTGGGGAGCGGGTTGTTCTCCCATCGCAATGAGCGTATGACGGAACAGCGTGCTGAAAGTAGAAACGGAGTCGAGCATCAGCCGACGGATACGTTTCTCATCGCCCACAGCCTGCATATAGCTTTGCCGCAAGGTAAGCAGCTTGGTGCGCAGGTTGTGCTCCAATTGAACGCGATGACGTTCCATGGGGACCTTCATGCCGGCAAAAATGTCTTCGCCGTAGAGGATGCGATGGCGCTGGTTGAGATCGAGCATCTCAATGGGAAACACGTCAGCAGAGCGCTCCAATTCCGTGCGCGAGAATATGAGCGGAGCGGGGAACTTTTTCCTGGTCCACGCATGGATGGCGGGCGCGAGAGCTGCCAGTACAGGAGGGGAAAGCTCGCGCGTGATGCAAAGTATGTTGATGTCTGAATAATCGGCGTGGAATTCATCCGACGCGGCTGACCCGAACAAAGCTATACATTCGAGGTTCGCGCCGGCCGCCTGCTTAAGGCGGTCCACAAAATCCGCAATCTGTTTTTCTGCTTCCATAAAGTTGTCTGCGCTGTGCGGTTACCAGTCGCCGCTTGCGCCTCCTCCTCCGGAACTGCCTCCGCCAAACCCTCCGAATCCGCCTCCACCACCAAAACCGCCACCGCCGCCCCAGGACCCACTGCCACGGCCTCCGCTGCTGGACATTAAGAAAAACAGCAGGATGTTCCAGAGAAAGCCAATGCCGAATACCTTGAGCAGGAGCGACAAAACTACAAGAGCAATGAACCCGCCTATTACGAGCGAACCTATAGGAACGCGGTTATCTTGAGGACCGGTCAGGTCGTCCGGCGGCGGGCGCGGGGCTTCCGCGCCTTCAAGTTGAATGCCCGCGTCGGCCGCGATCACGCCTGCCACGCGCTGCGTCATCAGCAGCACGGCTGGGCCATATTGATTCTGCCTGAGGAGAGGAACAACTTCACGTCCAAAGCCACCTACTTTTCCATCGGGAAGAATGGGCTCCAGTCCATACCCCACCTCAATGCGGCGCTTATGATCGTCAATGACGAGCAGAATCAGCACGCCACGATTGCTGGATTTGGGCCCGATCCCCCAGGCTTTGAAGAGATCAGAGGCGTAGCTTTCAATGTCCGCGCCATCCAGCGAGTGAATGGTAACGACAGCAATTTGCGCGTTGGCCTTCTGGTCGATTTGCTGGCAGATGTTGCGAACGGCTTCCGATGACGAAGCATCCAGCACGCCGGCGAAGTCATTGACATATCCGGTGGGCTTGAGCTGCTTGATTGGCTCAGCATGAAGCGCCAGGCCCAGGCAGGCAACCGCCAAAAGGCACTTCATTGTGTGCCGAAGAGAATGAGGAAGCATTCGCCTTCAATTATAAGCAGAGGATGAAATTGCGGGCTTGTAATAACCGTGCCGAACTTGCAGCCAGCATGGCAACAGGCACTAGTTCCAGCCAGAGCGTGCGGCGCAGTGTGATACACTCCGCCGCTATGTTGCCAAGGATTGTAGTGATGCTTTGCCTGTTGAGCGTGCCGCTGGCGGCCACCGACGAGTTCACGCTTTATGAACTATTACCGCCCGAGACGCATTCCTTCGCCATTACCTACGATGTGACGACCACGCGCGAGGGAGCGCAATTCTTTTTCAATCCAATTCGGCCCGGTTCAGTCTCGACGAAAGAACGGGTGATAGAGCGCAGCACGGGCAAGGAATTGAAATTTGAAGTGGTAAGCGGCAAAGACGCAAAAGCCACCGGCCTGATTCCCCCTGACACGCCGGACAAGGCAGAGTTCATCAAGGTGCATCTGCCCGGGCCGGTGCCGAAGGGCGGGGAAACGAGGATCCGCATCTTCAAGACCTATACTGATGCGGCCTCATACACGTTCAAGGATGGGCAACTGGTCTTTGTTCGTCCGCTGGGCATCAAGCGCAACGTAGTCGTACTGCCGAAGGGATGGGAGCTGATCGAGTGCGGCTCGCCGGGAATCATTTCCACCGATTCCGATGGCCGGATTCGCGTGAGCTTTTTGAACGACCGCGATGACCAGTTGCCAGTGAAACTCGCGGCGCGGAGGCTGCCATGAGACGACTTTTGCCGCTATTGGCTCTGTTCTGCGCAGCCGCGATGGCACAGCAGGAATCATTTCATCGTGCCGAACAGGACCGTGAGATCAGCTACTGGCTGCTGGAACCTTCGACGCATCAGTTCCGCATCTTGCATGACTTCACGGTGACGCGGGTCGGCCAGAAGTCGGTGCACAGCTTTGTGCGCAAGGGAAGCGCCGTCGCGCCGGATGCGAAGATGATCGACCTGGACAGCGGCAAGCCACTCAAGACGTACACGGTGAAGGGAAAAGAGGTGAACGCGCTGGGATATTATCCCGAGCCGGTTGATCCTGAGTCGGTGGCGGTGCAGGGTGATCTGGAGCATCCAATCGCAGAAGGACAGTCAACGCGAATCCGCGTGCAGGAGACGTACACCGATCCGGTCGGCTACGTGGTGCAGGACGGAGAGCTGGTATGGACGCGGACGCTGGGACGTCCGCTGAATTACGTGACTCTTCCTGCGGGATGGATACTAACTTCCGTGAATACCCCGGCTGTGATCGCGCTCGATGAAGAAGGGCGCGTCAAGCTGCGTTTCACTAACACGCGCAATGGTGATCTGGCGATTGTGATCAAAGCGAAAAAACGGCCTGGTAAGTAGCTCAGCCGCGTCGCTGCCGCGCGACCTCATACAGCACGATTGCCGCCGCGACTGAGACGTTGAGCGAAGGCACCTTCCCCAGCATGGGGATTCTGACCAGGAAGTCGCACTTCTTGCGGATTTGCTCGTGCAGTCCGTGGCCTTCGGCGCCCAGCACCAGGGCGCAATCCATCTTGTAGTCCAACTGGTCGTAAAGTTTGTCGCCGCGTTCGTCCAACCCGACCGTCCAGACATTGCGGCCCTTCAGATCTTCTAAAGCGCGGCCGGCATTGGTGACCCGCGCGATCGGCAAGTACTCTGAAGCCCCGGCTGAAGTTTTCACGACGGTCCCGGTTACACCTACAGCGCGGCGCTCAGGAATAATGATGCCGTCGGCGCCGGCTCCTTCGGCGGTGCGGATGATGGCGCCAAGGTTATGCGGATCTTCAATGCCGTCCAGCAGGAGAACGAAGGCGTGGCGTCCGCGCTGGTGCGCGAGTATGTCTTCGAGCTCGCTATACTGTTTTTCCGCCGTGACCGCCACCACCCCCTGGTGATTTGCGGTCCTGGCCAGGCGCGTGAGCTGGTCGCGAGGCATGGTGCGCACGGGAACCCCAGCTTCGCGGCAGAGCTGCGCGACCTTCCGCAGCCGCGCATCGCCGCGGCCGGGCACGACGGCGACGTAATCAAAGCCGCGGCCGCGCGACGAAAGCGCCTCTTCGACAGCGTGTATGCCAAAGATGATCATGTGTCACTGTAGTCTTGCAGCAATTGAGCGGGCGCACAAGTGCGAACGCTGCAGTTTACAATGCTGAAACCCGAGTCTCCGCATGACGCAGCGCAAAATCAAACCTCGCGTGGTGCTCTCGATTGCCGGTTATGATCCGTCTTCGGGCGCAGGCGTCACGGCTGACATCAAGACCATAGCCGCTCACGGATGCTACGGAGTTACCTGCATTACCGCGCTAACGGTGCAGTCCACAAGCGGCGTAGCCCGCGTTGAACCGGTGGATGGCGAATTGATTTCAGAGACGCTGAAGCGGCTCGGCGACGATCTGCATCTTGCCGCGGTGAAAATCGGAATGCTGGGTTCGGCAGACGCGGCGAACGCTGTGGCGGCGTTTCTGCAACGGCGGGCGATCCCGCATGTGGTGCTTGATCCGGTCATCAAGTCTTCGTCCGGCGCCGGGCTCATCACCCACGAGGGCCTGCAAATTCTCAAAGACCGTCTCCTTGCGCTGGCTACGGTTATTACGCCGAACATCGACGAGGCCGCGGAGCTCACGGGCCTGACGGTTGGCAATTTAGCTGAGATGGAAGCCGCCGCAGTCCGATTGCAACAATTGGGCGCTCGCAACGTGATCATTACCGGAGGGCATCTTAGCCCGCCTCATGATTTGCTTTCTCGCGAAGGCAAGCGGCCCACGCTCCTTGCGGGAAAGAGAATTTCTACGCGTTCGACGCATGGAACCGGCTGCGCTTTTTCCACCGCGTTAGCCTGTGAGCTTGCGCAGGGAAGAAATCTGCTCTCGGCGGCCAGAGCCGCCAAGCGATTTGTGGAGTCAGCGCTCCGAAGCGCGCCGGCGATCGGGAAGGGAATTGGGCCAATCGTCTAAAGCTGAGCACTCCTGTCCAGATTCAAGGTTCCGCAGCGCAATATCACTGCGGCGGCCTCTGCGTCTGGTTCGCGCCTGAGTTTGGCGGTTGTGAATTTGGCTGCTGCTGATCAGGCTGCTGCTGCTGTGGTGGACGCGTCTTCAGCACCGGCCCCTGCTGCTGTGGAGGCTGGTCTGACTGCGGAGCTGCAACCACCGGCTCTTCGCTGTTGTTCGGAGGCGGCTGCCTATACTCCGGCGGCGTAAACTCCGTGCTTGGATGCAGCGGACTCTTCGGTTCAACCACAATGCGGTTATCGCGTGTGCGCAATGCCGGCGCTCGACCGCTGCGCCGCCGCGCTTCCGCCTGAGCGGCAAAGCCCGACTCCACCAGCGCGGTGCTCTGCTCCGCAACCTGTCCCACGGGCCGTCCTTCCACCTCGGGCCGCGTAGATACCACAATTTTGGAGCTGGCGCGTCTGGCTCGACGGGCCTGGTCGTAATAAGACTGCGCCGTCTCCTTGTCACCCTCCATCTCCGCCAGGTAACCCATATTATTTATGGTGAAGGAATTGTTGGGATCGAGCTTGTAGGCCTGTTCAAAGTCGCGCCGCGCCTCCCGAGGATCATTGCGGTTCATGGCAGAAACGCCGCGCAGATTCAGCCGCGCCACCCGCGCCTGCAAGTCCTGGCCTTTGCTCAGCTCTTTGCGGCTTGCTTCCGCGTTGCGCTCCGCCACCTCGCTGATCGGCTTACCGCGCCAGTCTTTGTTGAAGGCAATCACAATCGGCTCGCGCGACCCGGTTGCCGCCGACCTGTCGTAATAACGGATCGCCTCTTCCAGTTCGCCTTCTTTCTCCTTGGCAAAGCCGAGATTGTTCAGCGTGAACGGATTGTTGGCATCGATCTTGAGCGCCTCCTGCAGGACCACGTCGGCTTCCGGAGCGCGGTCCTGGCGCAGCAGGCCCAGCGCCTCACTATTCAATTGGTTGACCTTCAGTGGTCCCTCAGCCGTGTGCCCCGCGATCTTGGCCACCGGCTTGCCTTGAACCTCCGGTGAAGTTGAGCGGTCAATCACGGCTTCTGAGGTGTTGGCCTGCGCCTGATCGTAATAGCGCTGAGCGCGATCAAGGTTGCCTTCCAGCTCCGCCACGTACCCCAGGTTGTTCAGCGTGAATGGATCATTCGGATCGATCAGGTACGCCTTATAGAACAGCCGCTTGGCCTTGGAAATATCGTGTTTTTTCAGCGCGGCCACTCCATCGCGATTCAGCGCCTGCACCGGGGTGTACTTGCTCTTTTTGGGCAGCGGAATTCGTATTTCCTGCGCGCCGGCCTGCATCGTAACGTACAGGATCGACGCCGCTATCAACGTAAGCCATGGGGAACGCATTGGTTTCAAGGGTCCTCGCTCGGGCGCCTGCACTCGCCGCCCTGGGATCTAAGTGATGCAATCTGCCTTTGCGTCCGGCTGCTCTCGCCGGGCGTCAAAAGCAGTAGCTCTGCCTGGGTTGTTGGATGGCAAATTCCTCTCGCAGGTTGGGCTGGGGTCAGGCGCCAGAGATTCCCGGCTGGCCGGGTGGCCCTGCCATCTGAGTAGCTGCCGATTGCATCCAAGTTGTGTTGATAAACCGCTATTGGCGAACGTGCGTCGCACTGCGACGAATTCACGTTGCCAGAGGGTAGTCCATACTTATGCATCGTTCCCCAATCACGCTGTTTGCTCTTTTGCTAGTGATCATCACGCCGGTCTACGCGCAGGAGAACCCGGCTACTCCCAAGCCGGGCTCCGGAGTACCGCAAACGCCGGTTCCGGGCGCCAATCCGGCGCCACAACCGGCGACTCAGCCGCCTTCGGTCCCGAGCAGCAATGTACCCGCGGTGGCGCAGCCTTCGCCGGCTCAGCCCGCGAACGCTCAACCCGCCGGCCAGCCCGCGTCCGCCGATCGGCAAAAATCCGCTACTCAGCCGCCGAACAATACCAACGGCAAGCAAGCTGAACAGGGCGTGACGTTGCCGCCGGCTCCTCCCGCCGCGCCCAGGACGGAGATTCTCGATAGCTCCGCCACTTCCGGTGCGCTGGCCACCGACGGACACGACCCTATCCTTGATGCCGCACCCGTACCGCGCACTACAACCTCTCTGGTAGGCGGCACCATCAGCAGCGTCGACCGGATGCGCAACCGGCTCAAGGTTAAAGTCTTCGGCGGCAATACCTGGACCGTCAATTTTGACGAGCGCACGCACATCTTCCACAATGGCGCTGAAACCACGCAGCTCGCGTTGAAGAAGGGCGAGCGCGTTTACGTCGACACCCAGCTGGACAACAACCGCCACGATATCTTTGCCCGCAATATCCGCGTCGGAGTCGCGCCGCTTCCGGCTGATGCCGACGGCCAGATCATCGAGGTGGACACCAAACACAGCGAGCTCACATTGCGTGACACCATCAACTCGGTGCCGGTGCATTTCGCTGTCGATCAGGAGACGCGTATCAGCAGCGGCCAGACTCCCGCGGCCTTCAAGGACGTAAAGCCGGGCACGCTGGTGCACGTGCGCTTTGCCGCCGATCGTCCCAACCGCGGTATGGCCCGCGAAATCAACATCCTCGCCGCGCCCGGCTCAGCTTTCACGTTCATGGGCAAGATCACCTATCTGGACCTTCATCGCGGACTGCTGGCCATTCAGAACGCGGGCGACGACAAGAACTACGAAATTCATTTCTCGCCCTCGCGCACCGAAGCCGCCCCGCGGCTTGGCGTAGGCACCGAGGTTCGCCTCGTCGCGACCTTTGACGGCAGAGAGTACAAGGCGCAATCGGTCAACATCACCCGCAGCGTGGATGCGCTGGATAAGGAAAAATAGTCGACCCGCGGTAACGGTCGCTCAAGCCGCTACTGGATCGTCTCAGGGTGCGCGCTTTCGATCTCTGCCTGGATGGCCAGGAACTCTGCGCTCCACGGCTTGCCGCTGCACTCTGGACACTCGTCAATCGTGTTGCCGACGGCGAAACAGTGGTAGCACTGCTTGCTATCGTTGGCAGGAAACTTCCTGCACTTGCGGCAGCGCTTGATTTTGCCTTCCATCTCTGCGCTGCGATGTTCTTCATACAGCATGTGTTCGCACGTTACACACATGGCCTTCTCCTGATCCGCAATACCTTACCACAGGCTATGGATCGTCAATGAACGCAACGGGACGATTTAGCGACAGATCCGCGTGGCTTTGCTAAAATAGAAGAGTTGTTCCCGCCACTCTGCGCGCCCTTAGCTCAGCTGGATAGAGCGTCTGACTACGAATCAGAAGGCCGGGAGTTCGAATCTCTCAGGGCGCGCCATATATCCTTAAAGTGTTGGAGTCAGAGATCTTTCGGCTCGCTCCGCTCGCTCAGGATTTCGCCAGCAGGCTCCCGCTTCCCGCTGACGCGGGATCGCTCACGCCTGCAAAACGGCTCAAGTTCGAATCTCTCAGGGCGCGCCATATATCCTTAAAAGTGTTGGAGTCAGAGATCCTTCGACTCGCTCCGCCCGCTCAGGATTTCGCCAGCAGGCTCCCGCTTCCCGCTGGCGCGGGATCGCTCACGCCTGCAAAACGGCTCAAGTTCGAATCTCTCAGGGCGCGCCATATATCCTTAAAGTGTTGGAGTCAAAGATCCTTCGGCTCGCTCCGGTCAGCGTATGTCTGAGCCACTCCCGTGAACCGTTTCACATCGGCCTTCCATTGGAGCGGAATTGTAACGGTCTAATGCGTTCCTCATCGCGTCACACTGGAGCGTGACCGCCGTCACATTCCCGCCCAAAACAACTCCGATAAATATTGTCCGATTAGTTTTTCTGATGATCACGAAGACGTCGCTTCTGGCAACCCGCGCTCTTCTGTGCCTGGCTGAGGACCGGCAAGGGCTGGCGATTCCCCCGCGCAGCATAGCACTGCAACTGGGGGAGTCGCCGGCCTACATGGCAAAGGTGCTGCGTTCGCTTGTAAAGGCGGGGATTCTGCGGGCCGAGCATGGCAGTAAGGGCGGCGTGCGGCTGAACAAACGTCCCGGCGAGATCACCTTGCTGGCCATCGTCGAAGCCTGCCAGGGCGCCATAGTCGCCAGTCACTGCCAGGACGTCGATGACAGCAGCCCTACCTGTGCGTTTCACCAGGCGGCGATTGAGCTGCGCCAGGGGATCATCGGAGTGCTTTCCCGCTGGAACCTCGAGCAGTTGGCCCGCTCGCCGGGCCCAACCGAATGTCTGCCGGGCGGAAAGCAATGCATTATGGCGGGATTTCCGCTTTCGCTGGCAGCTACAAGGGTGGAAAAGCGCGAACAGAAACGGGATGCGATGAGCTGACTATGTCGTTACAGGTCTCAATTCCGGGCGAGCAATACCAGCAGGAACTCATCTCCTGCCAGGTTGCGTGTCCCGTCCACACTGACGCGCGTGGCTATGTTCGCGCGATTGCTGAAGGCCGTTTTGAAGAAGCGTATCTCATCGCCCGCGGACCGAATCCTTTTGCTTCCATCTGCGGCCGCATTTGCGGTGCGCCTTGCGAGACCGCTTGCCGCCGCGGCAAGGTGCCGCGCGTCGATGATGACGGCAATTTCGTAGCCAACGATCGTCCTATCTCCATCCGTGCGCTGAAGCGCTTTGTCTGCGAACTTGCCGGCCCGGAAGCTGTGGGGCCGAGCCTGGCTCTGCGCAACGTGCAGGCATTTGTGCCGCTCATCGCGGCACACGCGGAAGAGATGGCCGCGCTGCTTCGGGCCAGCGCCGAAGGTCTTGTGCAGAGGGCCACGGGGCAGAGGATCGCCATCATTGGCGCCGGTCCTGCGGGCCTCTCCGCGGCGCACGATCTGGCGCTGCTCGGATTCAAGCCGGTGGTGTTTGAGAGTGAGCCCGTCCCGGCAGGAATGCTTGCCGTCGGTGTTCCGGCTTACCGGCTGCCGAGAGAGATCATTGCCAAAGAAGTGGCCGTCATCGAGGCCCTGGGCGTAGAGATTCGTTGCAACACGCGCGTTGGCAGGGAGATCAGCTTTGCCCAGTTACGCCGCGATTTTAGCGCTGTCTTGATTGCCGTTGGCGCCAAGTCCTCACGCGAACTTGGGCTGCCGGGAGAACGCGGCCCGCGCGTCTATGGCGGCGTTGACATGCTGCGCGCGGTTTCCCTGGCTGAGCCCATTGATATTGGCCGCGAAGTGGTTGTGATTGGCGGCGGCAACGTGGCTTATGACGTTGCCCGCACTGTGATTCGGCAAATTGCCTTCGACACCGCGCGCACGGCGGCCCGCCTGCCCGGAATGAGCAAGGTTTCACTGGTCTCGCTGGAAGGTCTGGAAGAGATGCCCGCAGACACCGTGGAAATTCGCGAAGGCGATGAAGAAGGCGTTCAGCGTTTGAATGGCTGGGGCCCGGTGGAAATCGAACGGCGGCCGGACGGATCAGTAGCCGGCGTTGTCTTCCGCAAATGTACGCGCGTCTATGACGAGAACCGCCGCTTTGCTCCCCTATATGACGACAGCGCCAGGATGACCGTGCCCTGTGACACGGTGCTGCTGGCCGTGGGCCAGAGCACCATGCTGGATTTCCTGAAGGATGGCGGCCAGGAAATCGAGATGATGCGCCCGGGATGGCCGAAAGTTGATCCGCTGACGCTGCGCACCACGACGCCGGGCGTATTTGTTGCCGGCGATCTGGCCCATGGAACACGGCTGGTGATCGACGCCGTGGCCTCCGGCAAAGCGGCAGCGCGTGCGATCTATGAATCCCTGACTGGTAGAAAGCTGACCGCTGAAAAAATTGCGGGACATCGCGTTCTGGAGCTTTATCGCCGTGAGCGCGGCTATGAAGCCATCCGGCGCCAGGAAATTCCCACTTCGCATCCTGAGCAACGGCTGATCCACCCGGAAGTCTGCGTCGAGACCGGCTACACGCGCGAACTGGCCATGCGCGAAGCCAGCCGCTGTCTCGATTGCGGCGTGGCGCCCATCTTTGACGGCACACGCTGCGTACTCTGCGGCGGGTGCGTCGACGTCTGCCCGACTCTTTGCCTGAAGCTGGCGCCCCTCCGCGAATTGACCGGCGATCCCGGTCTTGAGCAGGAGATCCGGGCCGTCTTCGGCGAGCAAGTTGATTTAGACGCCAATTCAGCAATTCTCAAAGACGAAGACCGCTGCATCCGCTGCGGATTATGCGCCATGCGCTGCCCGGTGGACGCCATCACTATGGAACGCGTTGTGTTCAGCACGGAATGGAGGAGTTATGAGCGAAGCGCAGGAGACCAGGCGTTCGCGGCTCGAACCTGAACCGGTGAGCCGCCGCGACGCTCTCGGCTTAATGTCGCTGTGGGCGGGGGCTTCCGCCCTGTTGTTCGGGCTGATCGGTATGTTGCGGCTGCCCAAAGCCGCGGTGCTCTCCTCACCGTCAAAGCGGTTCCGCGTCAGCTTGCCGGAGACGCTTCCTGCGGGCGAGGCTTTCAGCCCTGCGGGCCGCAATGTTGCCGTGTTTCGCGATGATCAGGGCATCTACGCGATCTCACGCGTGTGCACACATCTGGGCTGCATCGTGAAGCCGACGGCAGAAGGATTCGAATGTCCCTGCCACGGCTCACGCTATGACCGCGATGGCGTGGTCACCAAGGGGCCGGCTCCGCGGCCGTTGCAATGGCTGGAGGTGAAGGAGCAGGGCGGCGTGCTCTACGTGGATGAAGGCGCCAGCGTTGCCACAGGAACAAGGGTGAAGGCATGAGCGTTGCGACTGAAGAGAAGGAAGAGAAGAAGGAGCAGGTAGCCAAACCCGCGCCGCCGTCCGCTTTGCGTCAGTTTGTCGAGAACCTGAAGTCGACTCCCAGAAGCTTTCTTGATACGGCGTTTCGCGGCGGTGCGCCGAAGACCGACCGCACACGATCGACTTTTGTTTTCGGCAACGTCTTCTTCCATCTTCACTCCGTGCGCACGCACCGCTGGAGTCTGCGCTGGAGCGCAACCTGGGGACTGGGCATCGCCACCTTCGCTGCCTTCCTCATTACGCTGGTCACCGGCGTCCTGCTGATGTTCTATTACAAGCCCTCGCCCGAGGCCGCTTACCAGTCGATCAAAGACATTCACTTTGTTGTTCCCACCGGCCGCTTCATCCGCAACATTCACCGCTGGGCCGGCAATGTGATGGTGGTAACGGTGATTCTGCACATGGCGCGCGCGTTTTACACCGCGGCGTACCGGCGCCCCCGGCAATTCAACTGGCTCATGGGCATGGCGCTCCTCGTCATCACGCTTGGGCTTTCATTTACCGGATATCTGCTGCCCTGGGACCAGCTGGCTTACTGGGCCATCACGATCGGCGCGAACATTGCCGCGTCTCCGCAGGAAGTAACGAACGCGCTGGGAATTACGCAGCACTTCGATCCCGGAGGGCTGCAGAGGCTCATCCTGCTCGGCTCTGACGCTGTGGGTCCTGAAGCTCTGATCCGTTTCTATCTGCTGCACGTCATGATCCTGCCATTGGTCCTGGCCTTGATTGTGGCGGTGCATTTCTGGCGCATTCGCAAAGATGGAGGTCTGGCGCGCCCCGCCGATGCCAATGAGCGCCTTGGGCCCGCCAAAGACACCTATCCGATATTCACCGAGCAGCCGAAGAAGACATACCAGCTGGCTGCGCTGGTGCGTGGCCGAACGCCGGCCGTGGGCGACGGGCCTGAAGGCACAGTGCCTTCGATGCCACATCTCTTTTACGGCGAGCTGGCGGTGCTGATGGTGACCGTCTTGATCTGTGTGGCATTGGCGCTGATTTCGAACGCGCCGCTCAAGGAACTGGCAAACCCAGCCGTGCCGGAGAATCCGGCTAAAGCGCCCTGGTACTTCCTGGGATTGCAGGAGTTGGTTTCGTTCTCCGCATTCATGGGAGGGATTGGTATTCCGACCATTGTGCTGCTCGGCCTGGGATTGATTCCTTATCTCGATCGTGAAACGGCAGGCACCGGCGAGTGGTTTGGAGGACCGGGTGGCAGGAAGCTGGCTTGGCGTTCGTTGTGGGTTGGCCTGGGCGCGTCGCTGGCGATTGAGGCCTTCGCCATCCGCTTTGGCTGGCTGCGGGAGTGGTTTCCGCACATTCCGCAGCTGGTGATTACCGCTATCAATCCGGGCACCCTGCTCACCGCCGCGTACGCTGCGTACTCGATCTGGTGCGTGAAGAAATATAACTCGACCCGCGCGGGTGCCATGGCGCTGTTCACCTGCTTCCTCGCCGGCTTTGTGGTGCTGACGGTGATTGGAACGTATTTCCGCGGCCCCAACTGGGTCTTCTATTGGTCGCCCTCGGAGTGGCCCGGGCATTGAGTGCGCAGCGACGCAATGGACGAGATCAGCGTGCGAGTTGCGGTGAAGCCGGAAGGTGCCGTTAGGCGGACGGGAGCTGCAAGGATTCGGGAAGGCGAAATTCGGCGTGCACTAAGTGGTTGTTTGGGACATGAATATGAGTAAGAACAAATATCTGCTGCTTATATCGAGCCTCGGCGTGCTCGTTCTGCTGGGCACTGCCGCCGTGCAGGAAAACTATCTGCGCGAATGGCGGCGTATTCAGAGTGCCGGACGAACGGAAGAGGGTGCAATCCCGGTGCAGCTTCGCCAGATCGTCAATCCCACGCTCAAGACCAGCGACCGCTGCGTCTCCTGCCACGTCACCATGGCGCCTGGTGAATCAAATGTGACCGGATCAAAGGTGCTAATCGCGCACAAACCCGTTGTGCACGATCCTTCCGAATGGGGTTGCACCGTCTGCCACGCGGGTCAGGGACAGGCTACGGACAAAGCAGACGCTCATGGCGACGTTCACTTCTGGCCCGATCCCATGATCGAAGCCAGCTTCAGCCAGGCGGGCTGCGGCACGTGTCATTCGCCGCTCGGCATTCCCGACGAAGAACGGCTTGCCCAGGCGCGAAACACTTTTGCCCGCCTTGACTGTTATGCCTGCCACAAAGTTGACGGCCGTGGCGGAATGATTCGCGTCGATGGCGGCGGGATGGAAGGCCCTGACCTCTCGCGCGCCGGCATCAACGGGTATGACCACCACTGGTATGAACAGCACCTGGTCAAGCACCAGCAGGCGACGGCTGGTCCATGGCTGAACTCTTTCGCAACCGTCAAGGACGAAGATCGCGCTCTGCTGGCCGACTACCTGAGCACCATGATGAGCGCGCCCAGGCTCATCGAAGCCAAAGCCGTATTCAATTCCACGGGATGTCTCGGGTGCCACAAGGTGAGCGGCGTGGGCGGCGATGAGGGCACCGACCTGACGCACGAAGGGGAAAAGGATCCAGGACAGATCAATTTCACTTATCTCGCCGGCGGCCACACCGTGGAAAACTGGATGGCGGAACATTTCCGCTCGCCGGTTTCCATTGTTGTGGGATCGCAGATGCCGTCGCTCGGTCTTTCCGACCGCGAAGTTGAGCTGCTCACCATGTACATGCGCTCGCTCCGCCGCAAAGACCTTCCTGCCAGCTATGTGCCCAAGGACCGTGTCCGCGCTGTGCGCTTCGGCGAGCGCGAGTTCTCCACCGACGGAGCCACGTTGTTCGGGGCGTTCTGCACCGGTTGCCATGGCGGGAACGGCGTGGGCCGTCGCTCACCGGGAATGCCGTCATTTCCGGCTATCGCCAGTCCAGACTTTTTGTCTCGTGTGCCTGACGAATTCCTCACTGAAACCATCAGCAAAGGCCGGCCTGGCCGACGTATGCCTGCGTGGGGAGAGCTGAGCGGTGGACTCAGGCCGGAGGAGATCAAGAAAGTCGTCTCTTACTTGCGCCAGATCGGCTCGCCATACCAGCCTGACGGCAAGCCGCCGCGCTGGGTCAGTGCCGATGCCGACCAGGGCAAAAAAATCTTTACTTCGGCCTGCTCCGGATGCCATGGCGCGAACGGACAAGGCAACGAGGGTCCGGCACTCAACAACAAAGTGCTACTCGCCACGGCCAGCGATAGTTATCTGGTCAAGACCATCGGCGAAGGCCGGCGCGGCACGGCCATGCTGGGCTTCCTGGAGCCGCATCCGGCGAGACCCACGTTGAACCAGGCCGAGATCGAGGGCGTAGTCGCGTTTCTGCGCAGTTGGGAGAGGGGAAAGAAATGAAACCAAAAATCGGACGTCGCGAATTTCTGGAGATGCTCGGCGCAACCGGATTGGGCGCTCTGGTGGCCTCAACCACCGGCGCCTGGGGGCTGGACAGCATTACGAATCCCCTGGCCCGCTATCCGGACCGCGGATGGGAACGCGCTTACCGCGATCTCTGGAAGTACGACTCAAAATACACCTTCCTCTGCGCGCCCAATGACACGCACAACTGCATGATCAACGCCTATGTGCGGCAGGGAGTGATCACCCGCCTTGGTCCGTCGATGAAGTACGGCGAGGCGACCGATCTCAATGGTAATAAGACGACGCACCGCTGGGACCCGCGCATCTGCCAGAAAGGTCTTGCGCTCACCCGCCGGTTCTATGGCGATCGCCGTGTGAATGGCTGCATGGTGCGCGCCGGCTTCAAGAAGTGGGTGGAAAAGGGCTTTCCGCGCCAGAGCAACGGCCTGCCCGAGCGCGAGTACTTCAATCGCGCGCGTGATGAGTGGGTCCGCGTGAGTCATGACGAAGCGGCAAAGATCGTCGCTGCGGCCATCAAGAACATCGCTGAAACGTACACGGGAGAAGAGGGCAAGCGCCGCCTGAGGGAACAAAAGTACGCCGAGGAGACGATCGAAGCTACGAGAGGCGCCGGCACACAGGTTTGTAAATTCCGCGGCGGAATGCCGCTTCTCGGTATTACCCGCGTCTTCGGCATGTACCGCATGGCCAATTCCATGGCGCTGCTGGACAGCCACATTCGCAAAGTCGGGCCGGACCAGGCCATTGGCGCGCGCGGCTTTGATAACTATTCATGGCACACCGACCTGCCGCCGGGCCATCCGATGGTCACCGGACAGCAGACGGTGGAATTCGACCTGAACGCAGCGGAGCACTGCAAGACGCTGGTGGTTTGGGGCATGAACTGGATCACCACGAAAATGCCCGACAGTCACTGGCTGACTGAAGCGCGTCTCAAAGGCACAAAGGTCATCGTGATCGCTTGCGAGTACTCGGCCACCGCCACTAAGGCCGACGAAGTTGTGGTTGTGCGTCCGGGCGTCACGCCGGCGCTGGCGCTTGGTTTTTGCAACGTCATCTTCCGCGAGAAACTTTATGACGCTGAGTATGTGAAGCAGTGGACAGACCTGCCGCTGCTGGTGCGCATGGATACCCTGCAGAACCTGCGCTCACAGGACGTTTTCCCCGGCGACAAGCTGGCTGAGCTAAAACAAATTTCGATATTGAAGAAAGGCGAAAAAGAACCGCCGGCCCTGCAGCATACGCAACAGATTGTCGGCGAAGAGATGCGCGCGGCCTGGGGCGATTACGTATGGTGGGACCGCAAGACCAATGCGCCGAAAAAAGTGGACCGCGACTTGGTGGGCAAGCACTCCACGGTGACGGACCCGCTGCTTGAAGGTTCAGTCGAGGTCACGCTGGCCAATGGGCAGAAGGTGCGTTGCCGTCCAGCCTTTGATCTCATCCAGGAATACGTTGCGCACTTCGACCCTAAAACGGTCGAGGAATTGACGTGGGCGCCGGCTGCAGCGGTGGAGAGTGTGGCGCGGCAGATCGCGAAAGAGCCCGGCACTACCCTGTTTGCCATCGGCATGGGCCCCAATCAGTTCTTCAACAGCGACAACAAAGACCGCGACACGCTGCTGCTGGCCGCGCTTACCGGCAACATCGGCAAAATTGGCGGTAACATCGGATCCTACGCAGGCAACTACCGCACCGCACTCTTCAACGGTTCGCCGCAATACATCAATGAGAACCCGTTCGATATCGAGCTGGATCCAACAAAACCGGCGAGGCCCAAACAATATTGGACCGGCGAGTCAGCCCACTACTACAACCATGAAGACCATCCGCTGCGCGTAGGCAACCGGCTGCTCACCGGCAAGACGCATATGCCCGCGCCGACCAAGTCGCTGTGGTTCGCCAATGCCAACTCGATTCTCGGCAACGTGAAATGGCACTTCAATACGGTGATTAACCAGCTGCCGAAGATGGAGATGATCGCGGTCAACGAGTGGTGGTGGACGGCCTCCTGCGAGTGGGCCGATGTGGTCTTCGGCGTGGATAGCTGGGCGGAGCTGAAGCACCCGGACATGACTGCTTCCATCAGCAATCCGTTCCTGCAGGTCTTTCCCCGCACGCCGATGAAGCGGATCTTCAACACCATTGGTGACATTGAGGTGCTGGCGCTGGTTGCATCCAAGTTCGCCGAGCTTACCGGCGACCAGCGCTTCAACGATCTATGGAAATTCGTGCGCGAAGGACGCACGGACGTTTACCTCCAGCGCATCCTGGATTTTTCCACCAACACCAAGGGATACAAATTCGCCGATCTTGAGGCCAAGGCAAGAGAGGGTATTCCGGCGATCCTCAACAGCCGCACCAGCCCGAAGTCAGTCGGCTACGAACAAGTCGCGGACTCAAAACCCTGGTACACAAAGAGCGGGCGGCTGGAGTTCTACCGCGAGGAGCCGGAGTTCATTGAGGCAGGAGAGAACCTGCCGGTCCATCGCGAGCCCATCGATTCCACCTTCTACGAACCCAACATCATCATCGCGCCGAAGCACGAGGCAATTCGTCCGGCGGGTCCCGAGAGCTACGGCGTGAAGCGCGAAGATTTGAGTTGTGAAGTGCGCTGCGGCCGCAACGTGGTGATGACCTGGGAGGAAGCCAAGAAGACGCAACACCCGCGGATGAAAGAAGGCTTCAAGTTCATTTTTCACACACCGAAATACCGCCACGGCGCCCACACCACGCCGGTGGACGTGGACATGATCGCACTGCTGTTTGGGCCCTTCGGCGATCTCTATCGTCACGACCGACGCATGCCCTATGTCAACGAAGGTTACGTCGACATCAACCCGAGCGACGCGAAAGAGCTGGGAATCGAAGACGGCGACTATGTCTGGATCGACCCGGACCCGGAAGACCGGCCCTTCCGCGGCTGGGAGAAAGACAAGAAGAACATGGAATTCGCGCGACTGATTTGCCGCGCGCGCTACTATCCCGGCACGCCGCGCGGCATCACCCGCATGTGGCACAACGTGTACACGGCGACGCCTGGCTCAGTCGAAGGCCGCAAGACGCGAGAAGACGGCCTGGCCAAGAACCCGCGCACGAATTATCAGGCGATGTTCCGCAGCGGATCGCAGCAATCGGCCACGCGGGGCTGGCTCAAGCCCACCTGGATGACCGATACGCTGGTCCGCAAAAACATGTTCGGCCAGAGCATCGGCAAGGGATTTCTGCCCGATGTCCACTGTCCCACCGGTGCGCCGCGTGAGGCGGTGGTGAAGATCACGAAGGCCGAGCCCGGCGGTATCGATCAGAAGAGCTTGTGGCGTCCGGCCGCAACCGGTTTCCGTCCGCGGTATGAGTCGGCGGAGATGAAGAAATACCTGGCGGGCGAATTTTACCTCGGACGGAAGGAGAAGTAAGCCATGGCGCGAGTCTACAACTGGCAACTGGGAAGAGAGATGTCGTACTGGTATCCGGAGAACCGTCCAAAGAAACAGTTCGCGGCCGTTTTCGATACCAACAAGTGCATTGCCTGCCAGACCTGCACCCTGGCCTGCAAGACCACCTGGACCTCCGGCAAAGGCCAGGAATACATGCTCTGGAACAACGTGGAGACCAAGCCGTACGGCAGCTATCCGCTGGCGTATGACGTGAAGCTATTGAGCATGCTTGAATCGGGCAAGTGGAATGGCAAGACCTATGAAGGACAGACGATCTTTGAGTCCGCTCCGGCAGGTGAGCGCGTGCTGGCGTGGCGTCCTGAGCAGCAGGATTACTCGTATCCCAACGTGGGCGAGGACGATTGTTGGGGCCAGGTGGACCACGGCGCACTGATGCAGTTGCCGCACATGAACTGGTTCTTCTATCTGGCGCGCATCTGCAATCACTGTACGTATCCTGCATGCCTGGCTTCGTGCCCGCGCGGCTCGATTTACAAGCGCCAGGAAGACGGGATCGTGCTGCTGGACCAGGGCCGCTGCCGTGGTTATCAGGAGTGCGTCCGCGGATGTCCTTACAAGAAGGTCTTCTTCAATCCCATGACGGGCACGTCAGAGAAATGCATTGCCTGTTTCCCGAAAATTGAACAGGGCCTGCAGCCGCAGTGCTTCGTCAACTGCATTGGCAAGATCCGCATGGCCGGCTTCCTCAATACTCCGGACAAAGCGCGGCCTGACAATCCGCTGGACTACCTTGTCCATATAAAGAAGGTGGCGCTGCCGCTGTTTCCGCAATATGGATTGGAGCCAAACGTTTACTACATTCCGCCGGTGCATGTGCCGCTCTCGTTCAGCCGGCAACTGTTCGGTCCGGGAGCCGATGCCGCTGTGGAAACTTACCGCAATGCGAAGAAAGACCTGGATCTGGCCGGCCTGCTCTGTCTATTCGGGTGCAGCGAATCGGTCATGACGCGGTGGAAACGTACGGGAGAGGTTGTTGTCGGAATGGATGACACCGGAACGCAGCTGGTCCGCGTGCCGATCAGTGAACCCGTTCACGTGCGGACGTCGTTCGATCCCGTACAGAAACTCGTACGTATCAATTGCCCATAATGAGGAGGAATGCCATGCGAAAAATGAAAATCACGATCCCTGCGCTGCTGGTGCTTCTCCTCTTAGCCGGATGCAAGAAGACACCGGCACCGGCCACCGAGGTAATCGCCTTGACGGTAACGCAGCTGCCCTCCGGCCCCGCTAATGCAGCGTGGGACGCCGCACCGGAATACGTGGCCAAGCTGATTCCGCAGGACCTGGTCGAACCGCGCCTGGGGCAAGCTTCGACCCCCGAGGTGCGCGTGCAGGCATTGACCAACGGAACGGAAATGGCGTTTCGTTTGCGCTGGGCGGACCCTGTGAAGAGCGATGCAGAGGTGCCGGGGCAATTTGTGGATGCCTGCGCCGTTCAGGTCCCGGCGAAGCTCATGCCCAATCCGCCGGCGCCGCAGATGGGCGAGGCCGGCAACAGCGTCCAGATCGCCTACTGGCGCGCCGACTGGCAGGCCTGGGTGAACGGACGCGAAGACAACATCAAGTCCATTTATCCGAACGCAGAGATCACTCATTATCCGTTTCAGGCGTCGTCTTTGCCTGCCGGATCTCCGGAGCAAAAGGAGATGGCAAAACGTTATGCCCCGGCCGACGCGGTGGGTAATCGCCGGCAAGGCCCGCGGGAGTCAGCAGTAGAGAGTCTGCTGGCCGAAGGTCCGGGAACGCTTTCGCCGAATCCGGCCATGGCCGTGAGCGGCAACGGAATTCGAACTCGGGATGGCTGGGCAGTGATGATCGTCCGGCCAGTTCCTGAAGGTCTGGCGCCTGGCTCAAAGAACCGCACCTCGATCGCGTTTGCCGTCTGGCAGGGAGCCAACAAGGAAGCAGGGGCGCGCAAAATGCGCAGCGGTTGGGCACCGCTGGCGATCCGGGAGAAGAAATCATGACCCATCAGATCCGTCTCAGCAATGACGAGCTTCAGTTGGCGCGCGAAGCCGGAGAATGGCGGCTGCTCTCCTTGCTATTCGAATGTCCCACAGCGGAGTGGCGCAGGCAGGTTTCTACACTCATGAAAGATGTCGAAGACGTGGAGCTCAGTGCAGCAGCTGAGGCTGCGCTCGAGCAGGCAAGTGAAGGACTGTTCCACCACACGTTTGGTCCGGGCGGTCCAGCACCGCCGCGCGAAGCAACGTATCATCAAACGGTTCAGCTCGGCTATCTCATGTCGGAGCTCCAGGCGTATTACAACGCGTTTGCCTTTGATCCGGCAACCAATGAGCCGCCGGACCACGTTGCCGTCGAGACCGGCTTCATCGCCTACCTGAAACTGAAGGAAGCGTATGCACTGGCCTGCGGAAATCAGGAGCAGGCGGCCACGGCCGCCGACTCGGCCCGGCAGTTCATTTGTGAACACCTGGGAAGCATTGCCGAGCCACTCGCCAACCACCTGCAGGCCTCAGAGATTCCATATCTTGCCAAAGCGGGAGCAGCTTTATTGCGTCGGGTCGGTCCCATGCCGAAGGCAGCGTCGCCGCTGCCTATTCTGCAGGAGGACCAGGCCGAGAGCGAATGGACTTGCGGTGATCCCGTCCAGCGCGAGTTGCGGTGAAGGGAAGCAGGAGGATTTCAGGCTGATAGATTGCGCGCAGGAAACAGCGCGCGCCGTATAATCACGTCCAGCGGTTTATACGGAAAAATGCCAGGTTTACTCACCATCATCGCCGTAGGTTTCCTCCTTGGCATGCGGCACGCCACCGATCCAGACCATGTAATCGCCGTGAGCACGATTGTGACGCACGAGCCCAGCGTGAAGCGTTCTGCGATTGTGGGTGCTGCCTGGGGAATCGGGCACACTTTGACCATCCTGGCTGTGGGCGGCGCCATCATCTTTTTCAAGATCACCTTGCCGCCTCGCCTTGGGTTGGCAATGGAGATGGCCGTTGCGCTGATGTTGATCTGGCTGGGAATCAAGAACCTTGGGCCGCTTCTCAGCTGGAACGCAGGCCGCGCGGAAGTTGGCGAGCAAGTTCCCGTGCCGGCGCGCGCCCGTTTTCATGCGCATGGCGATTTCATCCACGTGCATAATCATGCCGGCACTCAGGCGCACGCTCACGATCCAAGGCGCAATCCGGTGGCAACGGTTGACCGGCGGTTTGGACGGTATGGCCTCTACCGGCTCGTCAGGCCATTGGTCATAGGCGTGATCCATGGTCTGGCCGGTTCGGCGGCCATTGCATTGCTGGTCCTCAGCACGATCTCAAGCCTGCGCTGGGCCCTGGCCTATCTCTTCGTATTCGGGCTCGGCACGGTTTTGGGCATGATGTTGATCACGGTGACGATCGGGTCAACATTCCTCTATGGCCAGAAGCGTTTTGGCCGGCTGGGAACGAATCTGGCGGTGGCGGCAGGAATGGTCAGCCTTGCGTTTGGTTTGTTTATTGCCTACCAGATCGCGTTTGTAAACGGTCTGTTCACCAGCCACCTTCATTGATCTTCCCGTTAAACAACGGTCGACCCCGGGGTTTGAATCCCGCGTGCAGGTGAAATCCGCAAAAAAACGACGCACGTGCGCCAGAAGACTTGATCTGGCGCGATTGGACGCGAGCGTGAACGTCAACGGCGTCGAACGGAGACAACAGTTCACGCTCGACCCCAAGCTCCGGCCGGACCGAGAGGACCGCTTAATCAGCGATTGCAGCGCTACACGCGTCGCATTGAGGCGCGCACAAGGGGGATTGGCGCGGAAGTTTTCGCTTATGCCATCGGGCGACGTTTGCTGGCCATCTTCTTGCGCCGCGCAATGATAATGATCACAAGAATTACAAAGATTACCCCAGCGATAATCCGGATCGTAGTCGGGCTCATCAAGCACCTGCCTTTTTGAGATACGGCGGTCACTGAAGAACGCCGCTTTCTTGCCACAAATTCCCTGAGCTGCTGGCCGCATCTTACCGCAGATTGCAAGCTAAACGGGTGACTGAATCTATTCCGGGGCCGCAGAGACGCGCCAGTATTTCATTCCTGAACTCTCACAGCCACACCCATCAGGACCCTGCTTGCGACCGGCTTCCCATCCAACTGCGCGGGCAGGAATTCCCACTGCTCCAGTGCGCGAATGGCCGCCTGCGACCGCGTATCCTGCGCGCGGATCGGCTTGAGCGCCTGCAGCTTTCCATTCTCGTCGATAATCGCGCTGATGAAGACCGGGCCCGCGTCAACACTGATGGGCGAAGGCTTCATCGTCGCAGCAATTTTCTTGTGTGCCATGGGTGGAACCAGCAGGCCGGCGCCGGCTTGCGCAGAGTCGCGCAATGCGTATTGCATGGTCCAATCCGGTCCACCACCGGCATCGGCCATCGGAACGGACACGCTGTAAACCGTTTCGCTGCGGCTGAACACCCCAAGATCGCGGCTGGCGCCGCCGCTCGCGCCACCCGAGATGATCATCAACGGATACGAGGGCCGGCCGGGAAGAGAACTTGCCGTCGCGCGATTGCGTCCGGGAATGCCACCGGAAATCGAAATTCCTGGTGCGCCGCTGTTGACCGTACCGTTGCCCGCGCCTGAGGGCGCGTTGCCGTTCGCCGGCCCCGCCCCTCCTCCACCGCTGCCGGGCGACGGCGAAACACTGACGCCGCCTGCATCCTTGCCTGACCCATTCGGTTTGTTTCCGGAGCCGGCCGTCAACGAACTGCCATCAGAAGACGATGGACCGTGGCTAATTCCTGTGCCTGTTGCGCTTGCGGAATTGGGAGATGCGGGCGAATTCGCTCCGCCGGCTCCGCTGCCGGAAGGCCCCACAACGAAACGTCCGGCAAGCTGTGCATTGGGGACAGCAGTACCCGGATCAGGCGCGACCTCCACGGCATTGACGACCACGAGCGCCTGGAGGGCGTTGGTATTCGTCCCGTTGAGCGTCTTCAAGTCTGGTGAAACATTCTGTGCCGGCGCCACTTTGGCGCGTATCAGCGAGCCGTGTTTTGGAGTGAGCGTAAGCACGGGCGTTTGAACTGTGGGCTTGATCGCCGGAGCTTCTTCCGGCAAGGCAACCGAAGCCGGCGGAGCCGCGGGCTCGGGCGGCCGTGGCGCCAACACCGGCATGGCAGGCGAAGGCAGAATCACCACGCTTTGCAGGCGCAGAGGGAATTTCAAATTGGGAGGCGCTACAAGGTCGGGACGCAGGATGGTTTGGATACGATTTACCGGACTGGTAACGTCAGAAACGATCGTCTGCGGGGCGGTGAAATCGGGTGTGCGCGGAGGTGCGCTGAGCGCTGGGGCCGCGGAGGCGGTGGCCGGCGGCGGCGCGGGGGCTTTTCCAGCGCTTGGAGCAGAGCCACGCTCTTCAACCCGTGGAAGGGAAGGCAATGCCAGCGGCTCATCCAGAACCAGGGGTTCAGATTTGCTGAAGTGTTCCTGCGCCAGCAGGATGGGCTGCGCAAAAAGCGGTGGCAGCCAGACCAGGGCCGCCATGGCGGCGGCGTGCAAAAAACCAGATGCCACCAGGGTCACTGGGCGCATCCGGCGACGCGGCAAAAGGCACAGCCTGGGAGGACGGACAATCACCCTACGCAAGCCGGCAGAGGATGGCCTGCCAGATTCGCGCGCCAACGAACTGTGCAAGCTGATCATTGCAGGAGCGTCGGCTTCAGGATCTCGAACGTCGCGGTCGGGTTCAGGATCATGTTGATTTGCGGATTACCGCCGAGCGCCAGCTCATCGACCACAATGTTGCCCAGCGCGTAGGATTGCGAGCCCGATCCTCCCTGCAACGTCAGGCAACTGGTGTTGGTGCCGCAGGTAGCCCCGTTGCCGGAGTGGAAGTACATATAACCGGAGGAAAGAAATTGCCCACCGCCGCCCCAGCTCGGATTGCCGGAGACGGACCGGTTCTGGAAAAACAGGAACCCACGATTTCCATCGGGCGAAGCATACGTTCCCGAACACGGACCCAGCAGAACGTTGCCGTCCAGAAGATTCGGCACCTGCGGTGGGTTCGCCGAACCTGAAGGACACTGCAATGCGCGCGACGGCAC
>DASTJB010000005.1:0-14768 GCA_035717005.1 Candidatus Angelobacter sp. | reverse complement strand
CGCTCGACCCCGGAAAAGAATGTCGCGGCGGCGCCCTTCGCGCCTGCTCTGCCCGTGCGTCCGACGCGATGGATGTAGTCTTCCGCCATGGCGGGAAGATCGTAGTTGATGACCTGGGCAATCTCGTCCACATGAATGCCGCGCGAAGCCACGTCAGTGGCCACCAGTACGCGTGATTTGCCCTGCTGGAACGCGGCCAATGCGCTGTTTCGCTGCGATTGGCTGCGGTCTCCATGCAATACGCTCACGTTCAACCCCTGCCGCTTTAGTTTTTCGGCCAGGCGGTCCGTCGCCCGTTTGGTCCGGACAAAAACCAGCGTTCGTCCAGTCTCCTCGTTGAGCAGGCGCTTCAGGAGCGCCAGCTTCTGGTCTTTATGGACTTCATAGGCTGTCAGGTCTACTGATTCAGAGGCCCTCTGCGTTGAGCCGAACGAGAGCCGTACAGGCTCGTGCACGTAATCGTGGATCAGATGTGCCACCGAGGTTTCCAGTGTGGCGGAGAAGCACATGGTCTGGCGAGACTTCGGCAGTTGGGCGGCAATCCTTCGGATCGCGGGGATGAATCCCATGTCCAGCATTCGGTCCACTTCATCCAGGACCAGGGTCTTGATGTTTTCGAAGGTGATGAGCCTGCGGTCCAGCAGGTCTTCCAGCCGTCCGGGTGTGGCGATCATCAGCCTGGCGCCTGCCCGCACGGCGCGCAGCTGGTCGCGCTCGGAAGTTCCGCCAATCAGCAGGGCCGCAGCGGGAAGCCGTTTGCCCCGCAGTTGTTCATATTGCTTGCCGATCTGGAGCGCCAGTTCGCGGGTTGGGACCAAGACCAGCGCTTCCAGCTTGGCTTCTTTTGCCTGCAACAGCCTGTCCATAACCGGCAGCAAAAAAGCCAGGGTCTTTCCCGTCCCGGTTTGGGCGGTTGCAACAACGTCCTTGCCTCGCACCGCATGGGGAATAGCAGCAGCCTGGACTTCAGTGGGGTTGATAAATTCGGCCGTACGAAGACGGTCCTGTAGGTAGGGAGATATTGGGAGTTCAGTGAACTTCAACTTGTTTTTATTTTCCTGATCGGCGGCGGTTGCTGGAAGGGCTGCTTAGAAGCGCCCAGGCAGAGTGATCTCATGCCGATTAATTTTCAATTTTCGCCGTAGACAATCGGAGGAAAGAGCGGGTTTCCGGATCAGATCTCGACCAGAAAAAACCCTGCAACCGCGGATCTAAAGCAACTACAGTATAACACGTAATACAGAATACGCTACCCCATTGTGCACCTTGCAATGCCGGCAACCCCTTCGCCCGATTACCAGAGTAATAGATCATTCCCGGTCCGTCGCCAGAGCGCATCATTGGAAATCTGGAAGATCCATGCTTCCGTTATGCCTGCGCTCCTGGATATGGTCCCACACCAGCTGATCTTGCACCCAGGCAGCCTGCTTCACTGCCAGCCCGGCATCGTGAGCAGCGGAATCACAATGAATGGCGAACCGCTGCCCGCACTTGCTGCAGACAACGGTCCCCCTGGCTTCGTCCACGTTGAGATCGGCACTTTTACGTACGCGTTTCGCGACGTTGGTAATTCTCACCAGCGTTCCCGGCGCTGCCGCGGACCGCGGTCGCCACGGCCACCCTGGCGAAATCCACCGCGTTGCGTCTGCGGCCGCGCTTCATTGACGGTGAGAGCTCGTCCCCCTGAATCCTTGCCGTTCAAGGCCGCCATGGCCTTTTCAGCTTCTTCATCGTTGGACATGGAGACAAAGCCGAACCCGCGTGACCGTCCGGTGTCGCGATCGGTCGCCAGGCTGACGCTTTCGATGGCGCCATACGGCTCAAACAGAGCTCGCAGTTCCGCTTCTGTCATGTGGAAAGAGAAATTGCCTACGTAGATCTTTTTCACGTGCTGGCTCCTTTGGTTGTGGTGCTCAGGTTGGGCTGTTCTCAGCAGAAATAGGCAGGACTAAAAAGCCGGAAGCTGTGTCTATCTGAGTCGAGGACAACTGACGTGCAGCGTCTAATACTACACGCGTAGCGGTGCTGCCGCTTAAAAATCGTGGAAACTCAATCCTTCCGGTTTGCCTTCTTCGTCATAGGTGATCACCGGATCTTTGGGTGCTGAGGGCAGTCCCTTATCGTCCTGCTCTTTCTGTTGCAGCTTGCGTTCCGCCCGGCGTTGCGTCTTTTCCGCCTGTTTTTCCTGGCGGGCGCGCTCCTTCTGCCGCTTGCCAAAGGTAGTTCGAGAACTTCCTCCCATGAGGTACTCCTAAATATGAATTAGACCAAGAGCGGGCAGCCGCCACCCTTGTTCCTATTGTACGTGATCGGCCCATACTTGCCCCGAAGCGGTCCATCGCAATTGGCTGCCGGGCCCGGGCAGGAGTTCGTCAGTCGTAATACTCAAGTCCCAGGTGCGTGATGAGCGGCTCGCCGCGCAAGTGGCGCAACGTGTTCTTGAGCTTCATCGACTGGATAAACAAGTCGTGCTCCGGATAGAGCCCGGGCACGGTCATGGGCGACTTCAAGTAGAAGCTCAGCCATTCCTGTACACCCAGTCCCTTAAGCGCCTCGCTGCGCTTGGCCAGATCAAGAAACAGGACCAGGTCCAGCACGATCGGCGCGGCCAGGATCGAGTCGCGGCAGAGAAAGTCCACCTTGATCTGCATCGGATAACCAAGCCATCCGAAGATGTCAATGTTGTCCCAGCCCTCTTTGTTGTCGCCGCGCGGCGGATAGTAGTTGATCCGTACCTTGTGGTGGATATTTCCGTAAAGCGTGGGATAGAGCTTGGGCTGGAGAATCTGCTCGAGCACTGAAAGTTTGGACTCTTCCTTGGTCTTGAACGAGCCCGGGTCGTCCAGCACTTCGCCATCGCGATTGCCGAGGATATTGGTGGAAAACCAGCCGTGCAGACCGATCATGCGCGCCTTGAATCCCGGAGCAAGAATGGTCTTGATCAGCGTCTGGCCGGTTTTGAAGTCCTTGCCGGCAATGGGCGCTTCGTTGCGCTTGGAAAGCTCGTGCATCGCTGGAATATCGACCGTGAGATTCGGAGCGCCATTAGCGAACGGCACGCCTTCAGAGAGCGCCGCGTACGCGTAGATCATCGAAGGGGCGATGTTCTCGTCATTCTTCTCCAGCCCGCGCTCGAATGATTCAACGGTCTCGTGGACTGCGTTCTGCTTCAGGAAGATTTCCGTCGATCCGCACCAGATCATTACCAGCCGGTCCGCTCCGGACTTTTTCTTGAAATCGCGAATGTCGGCGCGCAACTGCTCCGCCAGGTCGCGCTTGTTCTTCCCTTTCTTCACGTGCTTGCCGTCAAGCTTCTTCACATAATTGCGATCAAAAACCGCTTTGCGCGGTTTAATCGAGCGCAGAAACGGCTTGATCTGGTTGAGAAGGTCCTTTTCCAGCACGCCGGCATGCATGGCCGATTCATAGGCGTCTTCTTCGAAGATGTCCCAGCCGGTGAAGACCAGGTTGTCGAGGTCAGCCAGCGGCACAAATTTCTTGATCTTGGGCGAGCGGCCTTCCGTACGCTTGCCCAGCCGGATCGTACCCATCTGGGTGAGCGAGCCGATGGGCTCGGCCAGGCCGCGGCGCACCGCCTCAACACCGGCCATGAAAGTTGTCGCCACGGCGCCCATGCCGGGAACCATCACGCCCAGCTTGCCTCGCGCGGAAGAAATCTTGGTGGAATTCGTCTTGTCAGCTGAAGAAGCCATTAATTTTACAGACCCATCCTTGGTGTGAGTGGAAACTTGTTATCTTCTCAGTTTGGAAGGGCGTTTGTAAACCTGCAATCACGCTATCGCGCGCACCCGGTTCTTCCAGTGTGACCAGACGAACCACACAATCGCCGCCAGCAGCACCGCGACAATGACCGCATCCAACCGGTGGAACCATTGCTTCAGGCGCGGGTCCTTGTCCCACTGCTCGCCCAGCTTCATGCCGATCCAGGCCAGCGCAAAACACCAGGGCCACGAGCCAATAAATGTGTACAGGTGAAAGCGCAGGCGCGGCATCCGGGCAACGCCCGCAGGCAACGCGACGAAAGTTCGAATCACCGGCAGCAGCCTGCCAAAAAATACCGCGGCGCCGCCGAAGCGCTGAAAAAATCGGTCCGCCATCTCCAAATCGTGCTTGCTGATGAAAATGTACGAGCCGTAGCGCTCCACCAGCGGCCGTCCGCCATAGCAGCCGATCTCGTAGGCAATCACCGAGCCAAGGTTACAGCCCAGAGCGCCGGCAGTTGCAGCCCAAAAAAGCGTGAAGCGCCCGGTGTAAACCAGGTATCCCGCAAACGGCATGATGATCTCTGACGGCAGTGGAATGCATGCCGATTCGATCGTCATGAGCAGAAGCACGCCCAGGTAGCCGCTCTTCGAGATGACGGCGATGATGATCGCGGCCAGTTTGGCTATGACTTTTTCGAGCATTCAGAGGGTCTTCTAGAAGGCTTAGAAATCCTGCGATTCCTGGGTGAAGGTGTAGCCGGGCAGGGTCACGCCGCCAGAGTCTCGCGCAACTTTGACGCGGATCGTCTCCGACTCCGGAGCGCTCACCTTGGCCGGCCGCAGCATGGCGTACTGGGTGAATAGTTCGGCGTAAACCTTTGTAACCAGGAAGTTGTCGCCGCTCTCGTCGCTGCGCCACACCTGTCCGGCTTGAACGGCTTTGACCATACGTTGAGATTACTGAGTCGCGATCAAGCGCGTCAATCCGGCAATTTGCCGCTGAACAAACCTTCTAAACCTGCCGCCGGGCAACGCACGCCGACATAGAAATGGCCGAAGAGCGCATAAACCGCGCTGACCTCGTCAAAACGCATCTCGTAGATCAGCCGCTTGAAGATCAGCGGATCGTCGGCGAACAGGTCAACGCCCCACTCCCAATCGTCGAAACCGATGGAGCCGGTGATGATCTGCTTCACCGTCCCGGCGTAGCGCCGGCCGACCAGGCCATGTTCCTCCATCTGGCGCTGGCGTTCCTCGATCGGCAGCGAATACCAGTTTTTGTCTTCGCCGCGCCGGCGGTCCATGGGATAGAAACATACGTAGCGGCTGGGCGGGATCTGCGGAAACAGGCGCGGACGCATCGCTTCGGTCTGGCGCTTCAGCGTGTCTTCGATCGCCGCGTCCCACTCCGGGGTATGCGGCTCAATTCCCTTCTGTCGAAGCTCGCGATACAGCTTCACTGAAGACTCATACAATCCAAGTTCGACCACCGAGAGATACGACGTGGTCTGCTCCAGGTAGTCGCTCAGGCGCAGCCGCGAGACTTCCAGTTCCGCGGCTTTCAGCTCGTCAAATGAGTTGCGGAAGTGCACCAGCATGAGATCGCCCTTATGACCGAGCAACGAATAAAGCGCGCTCTGGCCGTTGACGTTGCTTTCCGCCTTCATCAGGGCATCGGATGCTTCCGAGGTCATCTGCCGCTGCTGTGCCTCGCTCAGCTTGCGCCACTCCGCCCAGCGAAAGCGGAACATCTGGTGCAGCACGCTCGCCCCTTCAATGGTGAGCGGCACCGCGTGCAATTCACTGCTGCTCATCTTGATCTCCGCCTTGGTTGCCATGCCTCCGACCTCTGCTATTGTGATTGTAAGCCCGCTGCTTTAGATTTTGACTCTATGCCAGTAGCCAAAGCTGCGAAAAAACCGGCCGCACAATTGGCCAAACCGCCAAAATCCGGCACTCCGCCCAAAGCAGCCAAGTTGGGTGCACGAAAAAACGGCTACAACCCGACCGCTCCGGAACGTGTAAAAGACATTCTAAATCGCCTGGACCAGCGATATCCCAACGTAACCTGCGCTTTGACGCACAAAAGCGCCTGGGAGCTCCTGGCGGCCACTATCCTCTCCGCGCAGTGCACCGACGTGCGCGTCAACATGGTGACACCGGTACTTTTTGCAAAATATCCTACGCCGGCAGACTTTGCCGCGCTTAAACCGGAGCAGCTTGAGCCGGACATCCGCTCCACCGGCTTCTTTCGCAACAAATCCAAATCACTGGTCGGCGCGGCCAGAGGTGTGATGGAGCGCTTTGGCGGCCAGGTCCCCGATGATATGGACCAGCTGCTTTCGCTTCCGGGCGTCGCACGGAAGACCGCCAACGTCGTTCTAGGGACGTGGTTCAGAAAAGCCGTCGGCGTGGTGGTCGATACGCACGTGCACCGCATCTCGCGCCGGCTGGAGCTGACCAAAGCCAACGATCCCAAACAGATCGAGTT
The DNA here is from genome assembly GCA_035717005.1 of Candidatus Angelobacter sp. GTDB lineage: Bacteria > Acidobacteriota > Terriglobia > Terriglobales > Acidobacteriaceae > Angelobacter. The sequence continues at coordinate 8,552 of DASTJB010000005.1, read as the reverse complement.
GGATCTGATGAAGGTGGTCCCACAACAAAAGTGGATCGACTTCTCGCATCAGATCATCCATCACGGCCGCGCGCTGTGCGTGGCGCGCAAGCCCAGGTGCGCGGAGTGCCCGCTGGAGAATATTTGCCACGCGGCAGACAAGACGTGGTCGACAGTAGAGATACACAAGTCGACAAAGCCCTAAAAGGATTACCAGAAATGCCAAAATCGGCTAATTGCCAAAATGGAAAGGAAACAAGATGAAGGCGGATCGCATAGATCAAGACGTTTCAATCCTGGCGATCCTGGCAATCCTGGCAATTTTGGCAATTCCAGGCCCAGCCTTTCCGGCGCAAGCGCAGAATACCGCCATCATCACCGATCCCGCCCAGATCACCTCGAAGCAGAACCCGCTGGTTCAGCCTTTCACCATCGATAAGCTCTACATGACCCACTACATCGGGGATAGCTCATGGTCGCCTGATGACAAGCAGGTGGCGTTCGTCACCAATATCAGCGGACGGAACAACATCTGGGTGGTGTCGTCTCAGAGCGGCTGGCCCACGCAGCTCACCGTAAGTAATCAGCGGCAGGTCAACGTTGCATGGTCACCCAAGGGCCGCTGGATCGCCTACAACTCCGATTATGACGGCAATGAACAATGGGACCTCTTCCTGGTCTCGACCGAAAACGGACAGGTCGTGAACCTCACGAATACTCCGGAGGTCGCCGAAGAAGGTACGGCGTGGTCGCCCGACGGTGAAAAGATCGCCTACAGCGTCAAGCCGAAGCAGGCGCCCAATTACGAGATCGATACAATCGATATTCTGACCAAAAAGGTCACGCACATCACCACGAATACACCCGCTCAGCTCAGCAACGTGTATTCGATCTGGTCGAAGGATGGAAGATCGATCGTTTTCACCCAACAGCGCGCTGACGGCAAGGACGCGAATATCTTCATCGTGAACGCGGGGGGTGGCCGCACGACCAATCTCACCCCGCACCAGGGCGAGCAGAACTTCCAGGCAACCGACATTTCGCCTGACGGCAAGACGGTTCTGATCACTTCCAATGCAGGCAACGGGTATGAAAATGCCGGCTTGCTCGATGTCGCGACGAAGAAAGTCACGTGGCTCACCCGGCAGAAATGGGAGGTCACTTCAGGAAACTTCTCGCCGGATGGAAAGCACCTGACCTTCACATTGAATGTTGACGGTAATCAGGACATCGTTGTGTACGAGCTTGGGTCAAAAATTGGGCACCCTTTGCCGATTGCAAGGGGGATCAACTCCCTTGCCGGCTCAGATACGGCGTTCAGCCATGACGGCGCGCGGCTTCTCTACCGGCATGAAGGTGCCAACGCCCCGAATGATCTCTGGATTTATGCGTTGGCCTCGACCAACCCGTCACAAGTAACTCACTCTCTGGTCGGCGGGCTCCGCAGCGAAGACATGGTTGAGCCGTTCCTGGTGCACTATCCCAGCAGGGACGGCAAATGGCAGATCTCCGCCTTTGTCTATGTTCCCTACAACGCTGAGCGCAATGGGCAAAATGCCGCTGTGGTTGCCATTCACGGCGGTCCCACCGCTCAGGTCACGAACTCTTTCATTCGCTACGTTCAGTACCTGGTAAACCAGGGATATTTTGTCATAGCGCCCAATTATCGTGGCTCAACCGGATTCGGGAAAGAATTCGAAGACGCCAACCGGTTTGACATGGGTGGCGGCGATCTGGACGATGTGATCGCCGCGGCCGAATGGATCAAAAAGTCCGGCTTCATCGATCCCAAAAAAATGGCAGTAGTCGGTGGCAGCTACGGTGGCTATCTGACCATGATGGCCGTTACTAAGGCGCCCGATCTCTGGGCCGCGGGTGTTCCCATTGTGCCGTTTGTGAACTGGTTCACTGAAATCGAAAACGAAGACCCGTCCCTGCGCGAGTATGACATTGCCACCATGGGCGACCCCGTAAAGGACAAGGCGCGCCTGCAGGAGCGCTCGCCCATCAATTTTGTCGATCGCATAAGAGCGCCGCTGCTGCTGCTGGCCGGCGGCAATGATCCGCGCTGCCCGCACACGGAAGCTGAGCAGGTGGCCAGCGCGGTCAAGAAGCGCAATGGCGTTGTGGAGCTGAAGGTCTATGAGAACGAAGGTCACGGTTTTGTGAAGGTGGAGAACCAGATCGACGCCTACACGCGCCTTGCGGAATTTCTAAAGAAGTATGCGCCGCCGGCAAAGTGCGGCTGTAATTTGGAATAACCGATCAGCGATGTTCGTTGCGAACATGCTCTGCAATCGCCGCGACTAAACCCTGCATTGTGTACTCCCGCGCTTCGATTCGCGGAGCGAAGCCCGCTTTGGTGAGCGTGGCGCTCGTCACCGGGCCAATCGATGCCAGGTGTATATCTCGCAGGCTCGCATAGTGTTCCTTGGCCAGCAGGTCCAGGAAATTGGTCGCGGTGGAAGAGCTGGTGAACGTCACAATGTCCGGGCAGGACTCTTCCCTGGCAAAGATGCTGTTGAGCCGGGCTTGCGCGCCCTTCGGAACTTGCGTCTCGTAGGCCTCCACGACTTCCACCTTCGCTCCGGCCTTGCGCAGTTGGTTGGGAAGGACGTCACGCGCGATTTTTGCCCGCACCAGCAGGACGCGCTTGCCTTCGGTCTTCCCTCTCAGCGCCTCGACGACCGCTTCGGCGACATATTTCTCTGGCGTCACGGAAACTCTGAGTCCCTGCTGTTCAATTTCGCGCCTGGTCGCGGGGCCAATGGCGGCTATTTTCAGATTGCTCAGCTTTGTCGTCGGAATACGAAGCTTCTTCAGCCGCGCCCAGAGCGCCTCAACTCCGTTCACGCTGGTCAGGATCAGCCAATCATACTCGGCGATATTTTTCAGGGCGGAATCCAGCGCGGAGTAGCTGTGTGGCGGCTTGATCTCAATGGTGGGGATCTCAATCACCTCGGCGCCCAGCTCGCGCAGTGGCTGGGCCAGTCCACCTGCTTGTTTGCGGGCGCGTGTGGTCAAGATGCGCCAGCCTGCAAGAGACTTTTCCTGCTCTCCGGAATTCACGGTATTATTCTAAAACACTGATCTAAGTGCCGGCTTTCATGAAGGCCTCTTCATCACCGAATACAGGCGCAGCGAGCACCCTATCTAAGCAGCATAATCCAGTGTCAGGCCGTCATTTGCGAGTAGCCTGGGACCATTCTCTCGCCCGGCGAAACCCCACCGGATGCGGCGTAGGCGGTTGCAACGTTCCTACGGTTGTTTCGGGACGGCCACTTCCTGTGCGTAAACGTCACGGAGAATCTTGTCGGCCCCGCGCCCCAGTAGCCTTTGGGCGACTTCCCGGCCAAGCTCTACCGGTTGCGAAAACGGGCCGGCGCGGAGATCCCGCAGAATCTCGCTTCCGTCCGGGCGGCCTACCATGGCCCTGAGCCAAAGCTCGCGCGGGTCGTCAGTGGTGGCGTAAGCCCCGATCGGCACCTGGCATCCTCCGCCCAGCGCGCCTAGGAGCGCGCGTTCGCATTCGATAGCCAGCCGCGTATTCGCGTCGTTCAGAAACCCGAGCAGGCTGCGCGTAGGTCGATCATCGGAGCGTGTCTCGATTGCCAGCGCTCCCTGTCCCACCGCCGGGCACATCACATCCGCCGAAATCCGCGAGCGCACATGCTTGTCAAGCCCCAAGCGGTGCACGCCCGCGGCAGCAAGAATAATGGCGTCGTATTCGCCGGACTCAAGTTTGCGCAGCCGCGTGTCCACGTTGCCGCGCAATGGAAAGATTTCCAGATCGGGTCGCATCGCCTTCAACTGGCACTGCCGCCGCAGGCTGCTGGTGCCAATCTTGGCGCCCCGTGGCAACTCATCAAGTGCGGAGTACTTCACCGAGATAAACGCGTCACGCGGGTCTTCGCGCTTCATGATCGCCGCCAGCGTGAACTGCGGCGCCAGCTCGGTGGGCACGTCTTTAAGGCTGTGCACAGCCAGATCGACCCGCTTCTCGGCCAAGGCTTCCTCAATCTCCTTGGTGAACATGCCCTTGGTGCCGACCTTCGCCAGCGCTACATCGAGGATTTTGTCACCGGTGGTCTTAATGATCTCGATCTCGACGGCATGGCCCTGTTCGCGCAGGAGTGAAGCCACATGGTTGGCCTGCCACAAGGCAAGCTGGGAGCCGCGGGAGCCGATGCGTAACGTCGCCATTATTCCTTGGGTTTTCCCGTGTTCAGGTTAAAGAGCCGCCGGATCATCTCATGGATGGTAGCAGCCTCGGGATGATCGGTGGAGGATTTGAGCGTGGTGATGGGCGTATGCAGCAACTTGTTGATGATGCCGCGCGTCATCGCTTCGATTGCCGCCTCCTGGTCGGGCGAGATCGTCCCTAACCTTCCGCGAATACGATCGATCTCCGCCTGGCGGATCGTCTCGCAATATTCCTGGAGAGAAAGGATGGTCGGCACCACGGCCAGCGATTTCATGCGCGAGGTGAAGCGGTCCACCTCGAGTTCGATAATCCTCTCCGCCCGCTCGGCTTCCTTCTTGCGCTCGGCGGCATTGTCCGTCGCCACCGATTGCAGATCGTCGACGTCATAGACGAACATTCCGTCCAGCTTGTTTACGTCCGGATGGACGTTGCGCGGCACGGCAATATCGATGAAGAACATGGGGCGGTTGCGCCGGCCTTTGAGCAGACGCTCGCCATGCTCGCGGCGGAAGAGCGGCTCGCGTGCTCCCGTGGAGGTCAGAACGATGTCGGCATGGTCGGCGGTCTCATACAGCTGATCGAAGGGCACAGCGCGGCCGCCAAAGCTCTCCGCCAACTCAACCGCGCGCTCGTGGGTGCGATTGCTGACAATAAGCGCGTTTGCGCCATGTGCGATCAGGTGCCGTGCCGCCAGTTCCGCCATCTTGCCCGCGCCAACCAGATAAACAGTCTTGTTGTCCAGAGTGCCGAAGATTTTCTCCGCCAGCTGTACGGCGACTGCGGCGATGGAAACACTGGAGCTGCCGATCGCCGTCTCCGAGCGTACCCGCTTGGCCACGGCAAACGCGCGCGAGAGCAGCGCCTCCAGTGACGAGTGCACCGCGCCCAGTCCGCGGGCCACGGCATAAGCTTCCTTTACCTGGCCCAGGATCTGCGCTTCGCCCACCACCATGGAATCCAGGCTGGACGCCACACGAAACACGTGGCGGATGGCCTCACGCTGCTCAAATTCGTAAATATGGGAGTTCAGCGCCGCCGGGTTCACGCCAAAATAGCTGCCCAGAAAGCCGCGAAGATCGGCGCCCTGGCGGGTGCTGGTTACGACCTCCACGCGATTGCACGTCGAGAGCACCATGCCTTCATCCACGCCGGGCTGCTGCACCAGGCTGCGCACGGCATCGGGCAATTGCGATTCGCTCACAGCAAGCCGCTCGCGCACCTCCAGGGGCGCGCTGTTGTGGTTGACGCCAATGACGTGGAAGTTCATGAGGCAAGCAACCTGTGCGTCTGGCTGAAGAAGTTCGCCGCCCATGCCAGGATGGCGGCGCCAAAGGCGAAGGCCGCCAGGTACGCGGCGCGCCGTCCGCGCCATCCCGCGTTCCATCGCGTATACAAGAGGACCATGTACAAGACCCACATCAGGCCGGAGAGCACGATCATGGGATCAGAAAAATATTTGGGACCGAATTTGGCTTCCGCCACGATCGAACCGGAGATCAGCCCCAGCGTCATGAAGGGGAAGCCCCAGATCAGGCACTTCAGGCCAATCTCGTCGATGGTGGCCAGGGCCGGCAGGCGCGACCAGATGCCGGTCATGCCGGACTTGCTCTTGAGCCTCCGCTCCTGAATCAGGTAGAGAATGCTGGCGATAAAGCTGAAGAGCAGCGCCGAATATCCGATCATGATCAGCGTGACGTGGATGAATATCCATTGCGGACTCACAAAGAGGGGAGTCGAAGGCTGGCTGGGCTCGGCGTACGAAGAGGCGGAAAAAGTCAGCCAGAAGACCAGAGGAAAGACGGCAAGACCCGGGGCGGTGGCCCGGTATCGGCCATAGATGACAAAAAAGAAGACCATCAGCACGAAGGCCAGCACTGATTCCACGCCGTGCATCGTGGTGGGGGCCCAGGTGCCGTTGAACAGCGCATTTTCAACCAGGGAGACGAAATGAAACACCACACCCAGGCCGACGGCCGGGAGCGTAATTCGGGTCAAGACCTTTCTTCCACCCCAAAATGAAGCCAGCGCGTAGAGCAGGCCCACGCCATACAGGCTCAATGCCACACGTAACCAGAACAACGCAAGCATAAGTTATTGGAAAATTATAGCCGCGCACGTGCGCAACCCGGTGTGATATAGCGCACAAAGGTACCTTCCGGCGCCGCAAAGGATCAAAGCATATGCGACATAAGTCCAACCGGATCAGCGTATTGCCAGCTTGCGATACCTTTCGGCTGCCGTCTCTGAAGAGATGTGCGTGTAGTAAACCTCTTTCAGGAAGTACGGCTTGGCGCGGGTGCCCAGAATGGGCAGGATTTCGATGTGCCAGTGGTAATCTTCGTCCACGGTTTTCCAGTATTGCAGGATGTTCGACTTCTGGTAGGTATTGGGGACCGTGTGCAGCACCAGGTGAAACGCCTCGGCAATGCTCATCACCCGCTGCAGCGTGCGCCGGATCAGCGCCGCCAGTTCGTTCAGGTGAGCGGACCTCGCGCTGATGGCGCGCTCAAACGAAGATTCATGCCGCCGCGGCATGATCCAGATTTCATACGGCACCCGGGAGGCAAAGGGACACAACGAAACGTAGCTGCTGTTGGCCTCGACGATCCGGATGTTGGCGCGGAATTCCTGCAGCAGCGTGTCGCAAAAGACGCAGCGTTCTTTTTCGAGGTAGTAATCGCGCGAGGCCCGTAACTCATAGAGCACGCGCCGAGGCACAAACGTGGTGGCCGTCAGCTCGGAAACTGGATGATCGAACTCCTGTCCCGCAGCGTGCCCGTGGTTCTTGAACATGGTGACGTACTTGAAACGCAGATCGCCTTTCAAGTCCTGTATGCGCTGGGCTGTCAGCAGCAGGAATTGCGATATCTCGGCGTCAGAGGACTGCCAGAGCTCAATGTCGTGCCGGATGCTCTGCACCAGCACCTCATGCGCGCCCACCGTGTTCATGGCATCGTAAATGCCCTCGGCGTGGCGATGCGGCTCGCCTTCTATGCGATAGAGCGGGGCGGGATGCACCATGGCCGTCACCGGTCCGGCGCCGTGATCATGCGAATTCAGCGTACTGATCACCTGCGGCGCATTCGGCGCTCCGGGACAAAACGGGCAGTAGCCGGGCTGGGCCGGCCGCTCTACGTCATCGCCTACGATGACCCAGGAGCGCGTGATCGGGTCTTTGCGCAATTCCATTGTGTCTTCTAGGAAAACAGAGGCGGGCAAGGCTGGTCAATAGAGCCTTCTGACAGCTGAGGCTTTGCGCTGAAGATCAATTTCAAAGTGCAGTCGCACATTGCGTGTGCAGCGCGGCGTTTTGCTATCCTCATTTGCCTATGTCCGCGCCGGCGCATGAGGTCTCGCAGATTTTTCTAGAACTCGGGGCCACCGTGCTTGGCCTCGCTGTCCCTGGCCGGATCGCCAGCCGCTTTGGATTTTCCGCGATTCCTCTTTATCTCCTTGCCGGGCTCGCCTTCGGTAACGGCTTCAGCGAGCTCGGCTGGAGCAATAACCCGGAAACTCCAGCGGTACTTTCCGTGCTTGTGCTCGAAGATCTGGCCATGGCGATCTATCTTCCCCTGAACGCCGTGCTGCTGGCCGGTGGGAGCACGCACAAGATTGCCGTCGCGGGGCTGGCGGCTATTGCCACCGTGGCCGTGATTCTGCTGATCGCGTTGCGCCGGGGTAAACAGATCAGCGGCTTCTTTGCCCATGGAATCGGACGAAATCATCCTGCTCACAACTTTCGGCGAGCGAAGGAGAACGCATGAAGAGGCTTAGCCTCCTGGTGTCACTTCCCGGCGAGAACAACTATCTGCGCGAGCAGGAAGCCATGGCGAAAGCGACGGCGCAGCGCCTGGGAGTTGATCTAGCGATCATCAACGCCAAGAGTGATCCCGTCACGCAAAGCCAGCAGGTGCTGGAAATCGTACAGTCGCGCGCCACGCTGCCGAATGGAATCATCGTTGAACCGGTGAACATCCAGGGGTTGCCGCGCGTGGCGGAAGCGGCCGCAGCGGCCGGAATTGGCTGGGTGATCAGCAATGCCCGGGTCGACTACATTGATGCACTCCGCAAGACGGCCAAAGCTCCCGTCTTCATCGTGTCGCAAGACCATATCGAGGTCGGGCGCATGCAGGGCCGCCAGATACGGGCCATGGTGCCCCAGGGCGGGTCCATCCTGTATCTCCGCGGCCCGGCAACAAACTTTCTGGCAGCCCAGCGATCCGAGGGGCTGGAGAGCATTCTCGGTTCTTATACTCAGGTTAAGAGCCTGAAGATCCAGTGGACCGCGGAAAATGCCTACAACGCCGTCAGTTCGTGGCTTCGGTTATCCAATGTCCGCGCTGCGGACACGCAACTGATCGCGGCACAG
>DASTJB010000004.1:0-4770 GCA_035717005.1 Candidatus Angelobacter sp. | reverse complement strand
AGTTTGTCATCTTCAACCAGCAGTTTTTGACCCTGATCAAGGCCGGCCTGCCCATTCTGAAGTCGCTCAGCATCCTCACCAAACGGCAGAAGCACCAGCACTTCAAGGCCATGCTTGAGAATATCCAGGACCGGGTCAAGAGCGGCGAGCTGCTCTCAGAAGCCTTTGAAGCGCAGGGGGGAGTCTCCAAGATCTACACCACAACGCTCCTCGCAGGTGAGCGAAGCGGCAACCTGGAAGAGGTTCTGGGGCGCTACATCGCCTTCCAGCGCGTCACAGTTTCCTTCCGCAAAAAGCTGATCTCATCGCTGTGGTATCCGGCGCTGCTGGTCAGCGCGCTGGCGGTCATGCTGACGTTCCTGATGACTTACGTGGTACCACAGTTCGCCGACCTTTACCTCACCCTGAACGCCAAGCTGCCGTCGATCACGCTGTTCATGCTCAGCATCGGGCGAGGCATACAGCACTACTACGTGTTTATTTTCGGCGGGATCGCGGCGCTGGTATTTCTGATCTTTGTCTGGGTGCGTTCGGAGAGCGGCCGGCAGTCGATGGACGCGGTACGTTACAAGCTGCCGTTGCTGGGCCAAATCTGGATGAAATACCAGATCGCGATGTTCTCCCGCACGCTCTCCACCCTGCTGACGGGCGGCTTGCCGCTGGTGCCGTCACTGGAGACTGCCAGCCAGTCCATCAACAGCTTCAAGATCGGCGCCAACGTGGATTACGCCGCCAAGCGCGTGCGCGAAGGCCGATCGCTTTCCTCGAGCCTGGAAGAGACCAGGTTCTTCCCTGACCTTTCGATCGAGATGATCGAGGTAGGAGAATCGACCGGCGCGCTTCCCGCCATGTTGAATTCGGTGGCGGAATTCTATGAGGAAGACGTGCAGAACTCTCTTTCCGCCGCCATGCAGTTGATCGAACCGGCGATTTTGATTTTTATGGGCATTACGGTTGCGTTCGTGCTCCTGTCACTGTATCTGCCGATCTTTTCTCTGGGAGCACAAGTACAGCAGTAGGACGTTATGAACACCAAGAACTTGACAGTTAACGAAGCTACGACGCAACTGAACGGCCAGGGCGAGTCGAGCGAGCAGCGCGCCCGCGACCTGGCTGCACGCTACCGCTGCGAGTTTGTCGATCTGCGCGATTTTCACCTGGACGCCGAGCTGTTTAAGTCCGTCCCGGTGGACCTCATGTTCCGCTACAACTTTGTACCGCTGGAGCAGAATGACACCACGCTGATCATCGCCATTGCCGATCCCAGCAAGCTGATGATGATCGACGAAATCGGCCTGCTGCTGAACCGGCGCATCAAGACCAAGGTCGCCACGCTGGCGCAGATCAGCGACATTCTCAAGAAGACCGAGCAATCGCAGCGCGTTCTGGAAGAGGCGAGCGAGGGTTTCGTGCTCGACGTGGTGCGCGAAGACGAGGGCACCGGCGACGAAAACATCACCATTGACAAGATCACGGGCACGGCGGAAGCCGACGTCAGCCCCATCATCCGCCTGGTCGATACCACGATTTTCACCGCGCTGCAAAAGCGCGCCAGTGACATCCACATTGAAACCGAGAGCGACTCGGTGGTGGTGAAGTACCGCATTGACGGCGTGCTTCAGCCTGCGATGCAGCCGATGGCCAAGGAGCACCACTCCACTATCATCACGCGCATCAAGGTGATGAGCGAGCTCGATATTGCCGAGCGCCGCGTGCCGCAGGACGGACGCTTCCGCGTGAAGTACAGCGGGCGTCTGATCGACTTTCGTGTCTCCATCATGCCGACGATTCACGGCGAAAACGCCGTACTCCGCGTGCTGGACAAGGAGTCAATGAGTGAAAAATTCCGCAACCTGGTGCTGGACGTGGTCGGCTTCGATGAAGAGGACCTGCGCAAGTTCCGGCGCTACATCCTGGAGCCCTACGGCATGGTGCTGGTCACCGGACCTACGGGCAGCGGAAAAACCACCACACTCTACGCCGCGCTGAATGAAATCAAAACGGATGAGGACAAAATCATTACGATTGAAGATCCGGTGGAATACCAGATCCACGGCGTGACCCAGATTCCAGTGAACGAGAAAAAAGGCCTCACCTTCGCGCGTGGGCTGCGGTCGATTCTGCGTCACGACCCGGACAAGATCATGGTGGGCGAAATCCGCGATACGGAAACAGCGCAGATCGCGATTCAATCCGCGCTTACCGGACACCTGGTGTTCACAACCGTTCACGCTAACAACGTGGTGGACGTGTTGGGGCGCTTCCTGAACATGGGGGTTGAGCCTTACAATTTCGTCTCTGCGCTGAACTGCGTGCTGGCGCAACGGCTGGTGCGAACGATCTGCCAGCACTGCAAGCAGCCGGTCCGCTATTCCGACAAGGAGTTGGACGAATTCGGCCTGGACCCGAAAGAGTGGCGTTCCTTCACCTTCTACGAGGGCCAGGGCTGCATTGAGTGTGGCGGCACGGGATACCACGGCCGCACTGCGATCCACGAATTGCTGGACCTTTCCGATCGGGTCCGCGAGCTGATCCTGGAGAAACGGCCGTCTTCGGAAATCCGCAAGGCGGCGCATGAAGAAGGGATGAAATTCCTGCGTGACTCGGCGCTGGCGCGCGTGCGGGCCGGCATCACCACCATGAAAGAGATCAATAAAGTCACGTTTATCGAGACCACGAGATAATGGCAACTCCCAAACCCAAAGTAACCCGCCCGCGGCTGGCCTGCGAGATCACGCCTGACGGCATCATCGCCGCGCGCGCGTCGGAAAAACACCCGCGCCTGGAGGTCTTTACCGGGCGGCGACTGAAGGCGGGCGCGCTTGCGCCTGGACTGAACGGGCCTAACGTGCTCGATGCGGAAGCGCTGCGAACGGCCCTGAGCGGAGCACTGGGCGCTGTGGCGGGCAAATCGCGCGATGTGATCGTGGTTTTACCGGACCCGGCGATTCGCGTGGTCCTGCTCGATTTTGAAGCCCTTCCGGCAAAATCCGATGAGGCTGAGCCGGTGGTCCGTTTCCGCTTGAAGAAGTCTTTGCCGTTTGACGTGGAGCAGGCCGCGCTCTCCTACGAAGTGGCGCGCTCCAACGGCAACATCCGCGTGGTGGCCGCAGTTTCGCCGCGCTCGATCATTGAAGAATACGAAACCGCCTTCCGCGACGCTGGATACTCTCCCGGCGTCGTGCTGCCCTCTTCCCTGGCGGCGCTCGGGTTGATCGAGGGCGAGCGGCCGACGCTGGTACTGAAGGTCGACCCCGCGAATATCACGATTACAGCGGTGCAGGATCAGGAGCTCCGCCTGATACGCACGCTGGATAATCCGCACAGCGCGCATGTCTCCGCTACCGACCTGGCGGAGGCAGTGCTGCCCTCGATTGTTTTCTTCGAGGACACGTTTAACGCGAAGATCGAAAACATTTACGTCGGCGGCGTTGCGCCGCTGCAGGAAGTCGGGCCGCTGTTGCAAGAACAGACCGGCGCGCAGGTGCAGGAACTGGCGCCGGAGCTGGCGCCGGAGCAGAACCTGAGCGGTGAAAGCATTTCGCCTTCCGGCATGGCGGGAATTGTGGGGGCCTTGCTCGGTTAATGCGCCTCAACATCAATCTCGCGTCACAGAAGTATGAAGACGTCCGGCGCTTTTACATGCGCTGGGCCGCGGCCATCGCGTTGACTGCAATTCTGGCCGTGGTCCTGGCATTCCTGGCGTGGAAGAATTATTCCGATTCGTCGGATTCCAGCGCGCGGATCAAAGATCTTGAACAAAGCATCGCCAAGCTGCAGCGCCAGCGAGCTGAAGCCGAGGCCATCTCCAATCGCCCTGAGAACCACGACGTAACCACGCAGAAGAACTTCTGGAACAAACAGTTCGCGCGGCGGACATTCTCCTGGACGCAATTATTCAACGATCTTCAGCGCATCATGCCGGCCCGGGCCTACGTGAGCTCGGTACATCCGGAGATCACTCCGGACAAGGGGGTGAAATTGACGCTCGAGATCCTGGGCGACAAGCTCGACAACCCGCTTGAACTGGTGCAGCGGATGGAGAAGTCAGAACGCTTCCGCGGCCCGAAGATCAATTCCCAGACTTCACAGAAGGACCAAAAGACGGGAACGACGATCTACAAACTCGACATCGAGACTTATTACACGCCGACGCCTGCCCCGCAGCGTTCTAACACCAGGGAGGGCTTGTAATGCGCAACCTGGCCAAGAGCAAAAAGCAGTTCATTACGATTGTGGCGATTCTCGGCGGCCTCAGCCTCATCTTACTTGTGTATCTGCTGTGGCCGGGGACGAGCACGGCTTCAAAGCTGGCGCAGGAAGACAGCCTCAGGCAGGAAGAAAAAACGCTGCGCAAGCAGGTGGGGCCGCTCGACAACATCGAGAAGACGCTCGCGCAGACGCGGTTGGACGTGAAGAAGTTCTATGAGCAAAAGGTGCCGGCCCAGTTTTCGCAGATTTCGCAGCACCTGGAGAAGTTGGTGCAGGAGACTGGCGTGAACGCCCAGTCGATCCGTTACAGTCAGGAAAAGAGCGACCAGAAATCCGACCTGCCGGATGTGCAGCACATTAACATCGACACGACAGTTACCGGCGACTACGCCAAGGTGGCGCGGTTCATCAACGCGCTGGAGCAGGACAAATTCGTATTTATCATCAACCAGATCACGCTCAATGGCTCGGAAGGCGGAAATCTGGTGTCATTGCAGATCAAATTTGAAACCTTTCTCAAACAAACCTAGCATGGAGCGCGGCCAGGCTCGTTCATGA
>DASTJB010000003.1:0-16019 GCA_035717005.1 Candidatus Angelobacter sp. | reverse complement strand
GCCTGGATCGCGGTGAACGGTCCTGAGGAGTTGAAAAGCGAAGCCCTGACGCGGCTGGAGCTGATCGCAGATACCTATCTCTCGATGAACGCGCCCATTCAACTCGCCGCGCCGGCGCTGCTCCAGTCACGAAGAGGATTTCAGCAGCAACTGATGGCTCGCGTGCACAAGAATCTGGCGCAACTCGATTCGCAACTCGCCCGCAAGAGCCAGATTACCCGGCTTGAGGTTGAAGGCGGCTGGTATGCGGTCTTGCGCATACCGGTTACGCGCTCGGATGAAGAACTGGCGCTCGACCTTTTAGAGAAGCGGGATGTCTACATCCATCCCGGGCATTTCTATGATTTTCCCGCTGACGGCTATCTGATCGTGAGCCTGATTACTCGCGAGATGGAATTTGCTGAAGGCGTGGAACGCGTTGTAAGCGGCTGCTCTTAGACGGATCGTCTATAGCAGCGTCAGGTCACCCACGCCAACATGCGCGTGCAGCCGGTATTTTCCCGGGCCAGAGGTACGGAACGAGCGCCAGAAGCCGCTGCGGGCGGTGTTGAAACTTGGCGCTCGCAGGTCGCCGACGCGCACTGAAAAATCGGCCTTGGCGTAGTCCTGCGGATGGATGGCGTTCAACTCCAGGTTCCCGGCGCGCATCTCGATGTCTTTGTTGCCTTCGACCTCGCCGACGCGCAGGTCGCCGGCCGCCATGCGCACACGCAGGTCGGTACGCCGCGGGACTTCGATTACGGCATGGAAGTTGGACTTCGGCGCCGCGATCTTCAGGTAATTCTGGCCGTGGCCGGAGGCGATCTGCACCTCGACCTGGCTCTGCTCCTCCGCCCCATTTCGGTAGGTGACGGCGATGCTGTCAGAGTCGCTGGGAACAATCTGGTAGTCGCCCGAGCTCAGTTCAATGGCCAGCGGCCACCTCGGGTCCGGCCGCAACTCGTAGCGGCGTTCTTCCGCGTCAGGATTTCCGGGCAGAGCCCACGCCATCGTCAGCGGTAAAGCGAGTAAGAAAGGCAGGAGTCTTTTCACGAGCGCCTCCTTGCAATCTATATACGCCGGTTGGACTGGGAAGGTTCCAGGAGGTCGCGAATTTATTTCGCTGCAGACGCCGATGTCATCTGTCGCAACTTATATCGCTGGATCTTTCCAGTCGCCGTCTTGGGTAGATCGTTCACCACCTCAAAAGTTTGCGGACATTTATGCGGAGCAAGTTTGGCGCGCATGTGTTCTTGAAGCTGCTCAATCAGTTGCGGCGAACTGTTCATCCCTTTTTTGAGCACAATGTAGGCCGCGGGTTTGACCAGCTTGTTTCCGTCTTCAAAACCGATCGCCGCTGCCTCCTGCACCATCGGATGTTCCAGCAGCGCACTCTCAATTTCGATCGGGCTTACCCACATGCCCTTGACCTTCATCATGTCGTCATTGCGGCCCACGTACCAGTAGTAGCCGTCAGCATCGCGATAATATTTGTCGCCGGTGCGGATCCAGTGACCCTGGATGGTCTCTTTGGTTTTTTCGTGCTGGTTCCAATAGCACGAGCAGACCGAGTCGCCTTTGATCAGCAGGCTGCCGATCTCGCCGTCGGGAACGTCGTTGCCATTCTCATCGACGATGCGCGCTTCGTATCCGGGCATGATCTGCCCGCTCGAGCCCGGGCGCACCGCGCCGGGGCGGTTGGCGATGAACATGTGCAGCGCTTCGGTCGAGCCGATGGCATCCAGGATTTCAACCTTAAAGCGTTCCTTGAAGCGGTGGAAGATCGGCGCCGGCAGCGCTTCGCCGGCCGAAACGCCATAGCGCACGCTGGAAAGATCAAAGTCCGGGCCGCCGCCTTCGCGCTTGTAGGAAAGCAGCGTTGCGTAGTTGGAAGGCACGGAGAAGAAGAGCGTCGGCCTATGCTTCTCGATAATAGAAAATATGTTCTGCGGCGAAGGTGATCCAGGCCACAAGATGCTCGTCGCGCCGACCGAGAGCGCAAAGTAGAGCCCATTGCCGAGGCCGTAGGCAAAGAACATCTTGGCCACGCTGAAGAAGCGGTCATTTTCCGTGATGCCGAGGATGTTTTTGGCGTACAGCTCGGAGCACACCACCATGTCGTGGTGCAGGTGTACGCAGCCCTTGGGAAACCCGGTGCTGCCGGAAGAGTAGAGCCAGAACGCAGCGTCGTCTTTCGATGTCGGCTCGGCTTCAAGTTCCGAAGAACTCTCGTCCAGGAGTTGGCTCAATGAGGAAGTGCCTTCGGTTATCGCGCCGAACACCACAATGGTCTTCAAATAACGCAGCCTGTCTTTTGGGATCGCCTGCACCTGGGGCAGCAGCTGTTCGCTCACGATCAGCACACGCGCCCGGCAATCGTTCAAGATGTATTCATATTCATGCGGCTTGAGCAGGGTATTGATCGGGATGGGCACCGCCCCGATCTTGATCCCGCCAAAAAAACAGTAGGCAAACTCCGGCGTATCCAGCAGCAGCAGCCCAACGCGTTCTTCCTGCCTCACGCCCAAGGTCTTCAACGCATTGCCGGCACGATTAACCCGCTCAAGAAGCTGGGCGTAGCTGACCCGCTCGTCGCCGCACTCAAAGGCGATGCGCCGGCCGCGCCCTTCCTGCACATGCCGGTCCACAAAATGCGATGCGACGTTAAAAATGGTGGGTAGCTGGACGGCGTTCATATCGCTGGTCCTAAACAGCTCATTCTAAAACACAAACTCTCATCAGATCCTGGAACTTCCCGACGGTTTTCGGCGTAACACTAGTCGCGGCAGCTACTCTAGAAGGGCGAGCCCGTCTTGCGCGGCGAGCCCGCTATTTCAGGAGCAGGATAAAGTCGCGACGATCTGGATCGTCGGCGGTTTGGAGCGCAGCGACAGAAAGAAAAAATTTCCATTAATAACCGGGGTCTTCTCTCGTCGTGTATTTCAGAGGAGCACCGTACTAAATTGCAGGCCACAATGCAAATAGCGCAGGCGAACCTGGCAGCCATAGCCGGAGAAGGTTTTCGGCCGGGGCTGGAGCAGATTTTTCTCGAGCACAAGGAGCTGGTTTTCCGGGCGGCGTATCGCGTCACCGGCAACGCCACTGACGCGGAGGACGTCCTGCAGACCGTCTTCCTGCGCCTGGCACGGCTGGACAAATTCCCTGAGATCACCAACCTGCCCGGATATCTGCACCGCTCCGCCGTGAACGCCTCTCTGGACCTGCTGCGGGGAAGAAAAGACTCACAAACACTCTCGCTCGACGAAGATCCGAACCAGGCTGAAGCGGTTTCCACCGATCATGGACCGCGCTCGGCTGAGCTTCGCGACTGGCTGCGCCACGCTCTGGCGCGCCTGAATCCTCGCTGGGCGGAGATGTTTGTGCTGCGATTCATAGAAGACAAAAGCAATCGTGAAATTGCCGCCATCATGAAAACCTCGCCGGCGGTAGTTGCCGTGGTGCTGCATCGTACGCGCTCGCTCCTCAAGAAGGACTATCAACAGACGAGGCAATCCCGATGAAGCACCCAGAGAATCCCAAGCAGGAGTTGGAGCAGGCGCTGGCCTCGATTCGCGCCGACCAACCTGACCGAGACACCGCGAACGCCGCCGCAGATCGTGTATGGCAGCGCATTACCCAGGAGCTTGCCGCTCCTTCGCGCCAGATTGAGACCATCCGGAGCTGCGCCGATGTTCGCGCGCTCCTTCCCCAGTATCGCGCCGGGCAGCTAACAGCTGCCCGCGCGTTGCTGGTCGAATCGCATCTGCATGACTGCGCCGCCTGCCGGCGCGAAGCCGAGAACGGCGTGCGCGAACGCAACGTGCCGCTCCCCTGGAAGCAGGAGTTGCCCCAGGTTCGGAATACTGGCTTCCGCTGGATGGCTGTTGCCGCGGCCGTCGTGCTGGTCGGAATCAGCGGCTACTTTGCCCAGCAAAAGTTTTTCGGCGGCCCCGCCGGCATGCGCGCGCGTATCGAGTCGCTCCAGGGCGTGCTCTTCCGCATCGGGGCGCACGGCGAGCAGGCGCTCAAGGCAGGGGATGAGATCGTTGAGGGCGAGCGCGCCCGTACCGCCGGTGGTGCTCATGCCATGCTGCGCCTGCGGGATGGCTCGCTGGTGGAGATGAACGAGCGCGCTGAGTTCGGCGTCGTCATGGGCCGCAAGGACACCACGATTCAACTCGCCCGGGGCAACATTATCGTGCAGGCGGCCAGGCGCTCGAGCGGGCATCTCTTCGTCGACGCGCAGGACTGCCGCGTCTCGGTGACCGGCACCGTTTTTTCCGTGAACGCCGGTATGAAAGGCTCACGGGTCTCGGTGATTGAAGGCGAGGTCCGCGTTGTTGAGGCGGGAACGGAAAAAGTTCTCCATCCCGGCGATCAGCTGACCACGAATGCCGGCCTGGCCAGTGTTCCTGTGCGCCAGGAGATCGCCTGGAGCCAGGACCTCGACAAGCACCTGGCGCTGCTGGCTGAGTTCGCGCACCTGAGCAACAAGCTCGAGACAGTGCAGCTGCCCGGCCTTCGCTACCAGAGCCGCATCCTGCCCACTCTTCCCGCAAATACGTTGCTCTATGCCGGGATTCCCAACCTGGGAGATGCCGTACAGCAGGCCAACAAGCTGTTCCAGCAGGAGCTCCAGGAGTCAGCCGTGCTGCGCGATTGGTGGCAGCAGGCGCAATCCAGGAAGCACGATGGGCCTGAGCTCGAAGAGATCGTCAACTACGTTCACGATCTGGGCCGGTATCTGGGCGATGAGATCGTCTTCTCGTTCTCACTCGACGGCAACCGCGGGGAGCCGCTGGTCGTCGCGCAGGTCCAGCATGACGGGCTGAAGCAGTTCATCGAGCAGCAGGCAGCCAGATACGCCGGCTCCAAATCGCACATCCGAGTGGTTGACGAGCAGGCGCTCAGCCACATGGCTACGCAGCGCAGAGGCGAACATCTTCTGGTCCTCGTCCGCCCGGACTTCGTGGCCGTCGGCATCGACCCCTCCGCACTCAAGCAATTTGCCTTCGGACTCGACCATGGCGGCAGCGGCTTTGCCGCCACGCCATTCGGCCAGCGCATGGCCGCGCAATACAAAAATGGCGCGGAGATTCTCTTCGGCGCCGATCTGGCCGGCATGGCGGCGCACGCCCATCCGGAGGGCATGCAAAATAGCAGCCACGGTGAAAGCTTCGAACGTACTGGCCTCTCCGACGTCGAATACCTGATCGCCGAGCGCAAATCCACCGGCGGCATGGTACAGAACCACGCCGTGCTGACGTTCAAGAACCAGCGGCGCGGTCTGGCTTCGTGGCTGGCGGCGCCGGCGCCAATCGGCGGGCTGGACTTTGTCTCCAAGGATGCCGGTATTGCCGGCGCCTTCATTGCCAAGAGCCCCTCGGCCATGTTGGACGACATTCTCAGCATCGCCGGCGCCTCTGACGAGAATGCGAAGGAGAACGTGGCCCGCGGCGAATCGGAGTTGAAGATCCGCTTCCACCAGGACCTGGCCGACACCCTGGGCGGCGAAGTCACCTTCGCGCTCGATGGCCCGATCCTGCCCACGCCTTCGTGGAAGCTGATTGTCGAGGTGCGCGATCCCGGCCGGTTGCAATCGACCATTCAGCAGCTGGTGGCGGACGCGAATGAGCATGAGAAAGACCAGCATCCGCCGGTGGCGATTGACCAATCAACCGCCAATGGGCTGACCTTCTACACAATTCACGCCCAGGATGCAACCAGCGCGCACGAGCTTGCGTATACATTTACTGACGGCTACATGATTCTGGGGCCGAGCCGGGCATTGCTGATGAACGCGATTACAATTCATCAAAGCGGGAACTCGCTGGCGCGCTCGGCGGACTTCCGCGCCTTGCTCCCGCAGGATGAACACGCGGACGTTTCGGGTCTGCTTTATCAAAACCTGGCGCCGGTGATCGCGCCGATCGCCAACCAGCTTTCGCCGTCGCAGTTGCAGTCACTGCAGCAGCTTGCCGCGGAGAGCAAACCCAGCGTGGTCTGCGCGTATGGTGAAGACAATGCCATTCGCGTGGCCACCAGCAGCCGGCTCTTCGGCTTTGACCTGAATACCCTGGCCTTAACCACGTTGATGAACGCGGCGCAGCCCGGGCAGCGCCACATACGCAAGAAGAACTGAGGACGGATGGCAGCAATCATCGAGATGCAAAACCTGACCGTGCGATTGGGCAACCGGATCATCCTTGACCGGTTGAACGGCGCACTGTCAGGACATTGCATCGGGTTGCTGGGCCCGAATGGCTCGGGCAAATCCACGCTGATCAATACTCTGCTGGGGTTCTATGAACCGATCGGCGGCGAAGCTCGCATCTTTGGAAAAGAAGTCCAACACCATTTGCGCGAGCTGCGCGCCATGATCGGCTTTATGCCGGAAAGCGACGCGTTTATTGCCGACATGAGCGGCGTTCGCTTCGTCCGCTACATGGCGGAGCTTTCCGGACTGCCGGGCGCTGAAGCCATGGAGCGCGCGCATGAGGCGTTCTTCTACGTCGGGCTGGGTGAGGCCCGCTACCGCAAGCTGGGAACGTACTCGCTGGGCATGAAGCAGCTGGCCAAACTGGCCCAGGCGATCGCGCATGGCCCGCGGCTGGTGCTGCTCGACGAGCCCACCAACGGCCTCGATCCTGAAGCCCGCCAGCGCATGCTGCAGCTGGTGCGCGACATCCGCGATACCGGCGAAGTCTGCGTCCTGATCTCATCGCACCTGCTGCGCGACGTGGAAGAGTGCTGTGACCAGGTCCTGATCCTGAAAGAAGGAAGAATTGCCGCGCTGTGCAATCTGGAGGAAGAGCGCAAAGCCAACCTGAAGTTTCTGGAGCTCGAAGTCACGCAGGGGAATGGCTTCATTGATTCGGTGCGCGCGCTGGGCTGCGAATGCGCCACCTTCGGCGCCGGCCGCGTGCGCGTGGTCCTGCCCGACAACATTGACCTGCGCCAGATCTACCGCGTGGCCGCGCAGCACGAGGTGCAGATCCGCCGCATGAACTACCGCCGTGACACCCTGGAAGACATCTTCCTGAAAGCTATGGCAGACCATCAGCAACCGACGCCGGCGGGGAGCAAAAATGGCGGTTTATAAGAGAACTTACAAGGCCTACCGCGGGCCGCTCACGCCGGCTTGGTCGCGTTTTACTGTGCTCTCACGTTATGGGCTGAAGAATCTGTTTGACTCGCGCCCGTTTACCGCGTTCACCGTGTTGTGCTTTGTTCCTTTCATGGGCTGGCTGATTGCCACCTATGTGGTCCACAGCACCACTGCTCAGCTGGCTTTTGGAATCCGGCTCGGCGCCGGCGTGGTTGGTAACATGTGGTTCCTGGGGTTCCTGGTCACGGAAGCCTGGATGGGTTTCATTCTGGCCGCCTGGGGCGGGCCGGGCATGATCACCAAAGACTTTGCCAACCATTCAGTGCAGCTCTACCTCAGCCGTCCGCTTTCCCGGGTTGAGTACCTGTTTGGCAAGGCGTCTGTTTTATTCGTTCTGCTCTCCTGCATCAGCTGGGTCCCCGGGCTCATTCTGTTCTTTGTGCAGGCCGGGCTCGAGGGGCACGGTTGGATCTGGGACAATCTCTGGCTCGCGGGCGCGATTTTCCTCAGCTGCCTCATCGGCATTGCCATGGTCTCACTGCTTTCGATGGCCGTTGCGGTGTGGGTCAAGTGGCGCATTGCTGCTACGGCCCTGATGTTTGCGGTATTTTTTCTTTTTCCCGCGCTCGGCGCCGTCATTAGTTTGATCCTGCGCACTCGCTGGGGCCACCTGCTGAATTTCCCCGTCATGATCATGATCATCTGGGGCCATCTGTTTCGCATTACTCCGGCACGGCCAGACGTTACGCAACCGGGTTTTTTCATCGTGCCGGTTTGGGCAGCGTGGGCTTCCGCGCTCAGCGTCTGCGCCATTTGCTTCTGGCTGCTGCACCGGAAGTTGAAGGCCCGCGAGGTGGAACGCTCATGACCGCCTCAAACAACCGCATCGTTTTTGAAAATGTCTCCAAATTCTACGGCGAAGTTCTGGGCGTGAACCGTGTCAATCTCTCATTGCCCTCCGGAATTACCAGCCTGGTCGGACCGAACGGCTCAGGCAAAACCACCCTGATGAACCTGATGACCGGCCTGGTGCGCCCCACCCAGGGACGCGTGAGCGTCCTGGGGCTGACACCGGACCAGCCGGAGGAGTTCTTCCGCCACGTCGGCTATTGCACCCAGTTTGACTCGTTTCCCAAAAGCGTGACCGGTTTTGAATTCATCCACCAGATCTTGCGCCTCCGCGGATTGAGTGGCGCTGAAGCCGCGCGCCTGACTGCCGAGGCAATCGAGCGGGTGAACATGACTCCCGCTGCGCATCGCCGCGTTGCCGGATACAGCAAAGGCATGCGCCAGCGCATCCGCCTGGCCCAGGCCATCGCCCACCATCCCACGGTCCTGGTGCTCGATGAGCCGTTGAATGGGCTGGATCCCATGGCGCGATCGGAATCCATTGCGCTCTTTGAAGCGCTGGGGAAGCAGGGAATGCACGTGGTCATCTCCAGTCACGTACTCCACGAGGTGGACAAGATCTCCGATCAGGTTGTGTTGATGAGCTATGGTTACGTCGTCGCCGAAGGGCAGATTCACGGCGTGCGCAGCGAGGTGAAGGACCATCCGATGCAGATCCTGGTGCGCTGCCCCAATCCCCACCTGCTGGCTTCGCGGCTGTTCTCGCAGGAGCACGTGGTTGAAGCCAAGCTGAACACTGACGGCAAAGGTATTCTGGTCCGCACCACGGATGCCGAGCGCTTCTATCAGGTGCTGAACCGCATTGTGGTGGAAGAAGATTTTCCGCTGGAAGCTGTGGCGCCCAACGACGATGATGTGAATTCGGTTTACCAGTATCTCATTGGCAGCGGAGGAGGGACCGTATGACCTCTGCTCTGACGCGTCTGCGCAAGTCGCTGAGTGAAGCCCCGTGGCAGCTCTGGCTGTCCCAGCTGGGGGCGATCTTCCGCATCGAGGTCCGGCGAAATTTTTGGCGCCGCAGGAGTATCTGGATTTACCTGCTGGCTTTCACTCCGGCGGTGCTCTTCGGTCTCCACGCCGTGACCAACCCCCCGGGCCAGGCTGCGGGCATCAGCGGAGACACCACTGTTTACGCCTACATCTACCAGATTTTCTATCTACGGGTCGCGATTTTCTTCGGCTGCATGGGACTCTTCACCTGGCTGTTTCGCGGCGAGATTGTCGAGAAGAGCCTTCATTATTATTTTCTTGCGCCGGTGCGGCGCCAGGTGCTGATTATCGGCAAGTTTCTGGCTGGCCTTGTCACCGTCACATTGGTCTTCGACCTCTCTGTGCTGCTGGCGTTCATTTTTACCTACAGCCATTTTGGCCCGGCAGGATCGGCATTTGTTTTTCAAGGTCCGGGCCTCGGATACCTGCTGAGCTATCTGCTCGTTACCACGCTGGCGTGCCTGGGATTCGGCTCCATTTTTCTGGCGCTGAGCCTGGTATTCAAGAATCCGATTCTGCCCGGGATCGCCGTGCTACTGTGGGAGACGCTTCACCCGGTTGCGCCGGCCCTGTTGCAGAAGTTGAGCGTTTCCTTCTATCTGAAGCAACTGTGCCCGGTCACGATCCCGCCGGAAGGCTTCATGACCCTCTTCACGGTAATGGCGGAACCAGTCTCCCCGTGGATTGCTGTTCCCGGGCTCGTTTTGCTATGCATCGGCGTCCTGGTGTTTGCCTGCATTCGTATACAACGTACCGAAATCAGCTATCTGGCCGATTAGTTTCTGCGCTTACCCAAGGTATGAATTGCGCTAGGAGATTACAGAGAGTAATCTATAGCTGCAGCTTCTCATGAGGTGCGCCCATGAAGGTTCGCTCTGCTGTCCTTATCACCCTTGTTGTGGTCTCTTTCTCATTGATCTATGCCCAGCCCCAGCCCCAGGCGGGGACTCGCATGCCAAAGACCACAGATGCGCCCGTCCCTCCAATGCAAACTCCACGCCAGGCACTGATTGAAATGATTTTGGGCGGCTCACAAGCGATCAATAAGCACCTCACGGTTGAAGTCCAGCAACTGCTCGCCAAATCGCGCCGCGGCGCCATGTTCACGGCGCCTTTCGAGTCCCTGAAAGGCGAGTTGGGTCCCAACGTTCAGAGCTTTGAGACCGGCCAGGTCCTGCTGGTGGTGAACGATCCCAAGCAGCACCAGAAACTCGAAGTTCGCGTGGACAATGACGACCTCAGCGGCGACGAGGATACGCTCACGCTTTCGCCTCACGTTATCCGCGAAAACAGCGACCAGCCCCCGGAAGAATGGGAAGCCTTCCTCTCAAATTTCAACGTCAATTTGAAACGGCAGGACGGAGTTTGGCGGTTGAACAAGATCGGAGTCGTGCTGGAAATGAAGGTGGGGGACGCTGACGTCATCAAGAATACTTTTTTAAAGGATGAGAAGCCCCAAGAAGCTTCCGCTGCAACTGCTCCTCAGGATGACAGCAAACCCGATCCTCCATCCATGAATCCGCAGCAGTTGATTAGCTCATTGTTTTTCATGGAACTAACTTTTGCGCGCGAGCATCCTGACCAGGGATTTACCTGCTCGCTCCCTGACCTAACCGCCAACGTCAGCATGGGCCAGCAACTTCAGCTGCCCGGAGGTTCTTATCAGGGCTACAGGGTAAGTCTTGGCGGCTGCCAGGGCCATCCTGCGGGAAGTTTTCAGCTTGTACTGGAGCCGCTGGTGCAGGGAAGCGGCATGAAGGCGTTCTGCTCCGATGCCACACGCAACATTCGCGTGGCCGATGATGGACGGGGCGCTACCTGCCTGGCTTTTGGCAGGATTGCCGTGTCGAATGACTTTGAGGGCTCCCAGTTCGAAACACCCGGGCTATCGAAGGAGTAGCAGCTCTCTACAAGCTACTTCTGCAGGAACGGATTCGTCTCGCGCTCCTCGCCGATCGAAGTAGCCGGGCCGTGGCCCGGGACCACGTCTGTATCATCGGGCAACGCGAGTACTTGCGTATGCAATGAGCGCAGGATCTTCTCCGTCGATCCGCCCGGCAGGTCAGTCCGGCCGATGCTCCCGGCAAAAAGCGTGTCACCCGCGATCAAGCGCTTCTCCTGCGGAAAATAGACACAGATACTGCCTTCAGTGTGGCCCGGCGTGTGAATCACGTTGGATGAAATATTGCCGATCTTGAGCACTCGCCCCTGCTCCACCGCTTCATCCACCTGCACCGGTCCGGGCGGGCGCATGCCGATCCAGGCAGCCTGCACGTCAAGCATCTTCAGCAGGGCATAGTCATTCTGGTTCATAAGAATCGGCGCGCCGGTTGCTGCTTTGAGCTTCATCGCGCCGCCCACGTGGTCAATGTGCGCATGCGTGATGACGATCTGTTTGAGCGTGAGCTTCTCTTCACCGAGGATTTTCAGAATGTCCTCAATCTGGTCGCCGGGATCAATCACCATGGCTTCGCGCGTCTGCTCGTCGCCCACCACGGAGCAGTTGCACTGCAGCGGCCCAACCGGAAAGACTTTATGGATCATGGAAAAAGCCTATCACCGGTGAGCGCGATTGACACGCGCGGAGTCTGTCGGGGCGTGTCGAAAAACGTAAGGGCCGCTCAGCGGCGGCCCCGATCAGATCAACTTGAGCTTATTTTTTCGGTGCAGCAGGCGCCGGCTGGTTTTCCAGTACTGATCCAGTACTGCCGCGATGGGTGGAGAGATAGGTCAGTGTGATGGAGGTGATCATGAAGATGATCGCGCACCAGGTGGTGAGCCGGGAGAAAACGGTGGCCGTTCCGCGCGGGCCAAAGGCCGTCTGGCTGCCCATGCCGCCGAAGGTGGCTGCGATATCGGCGCTCTTGCCGTGCTGCAGCAGCACCACCACAATCAGCACCATGCAGACGAACACGTGAATCAGGGTTATGAACGCAATCAGCATCTCTAGTTTCTTATGTCCTTTCAAATCCTGGTGCGGAAGGGGGGATTTGAACCCCCACGCCTTTCGGCGCCACCCCCTCAAGATGGTGTGTCTGCCAGTTCCACCACTTCCGCTCTGGCCTCAAAACAAGCAAACCCATGTGTGCGCTGAAACGCCGATGGGAGAGGAAACCTCATTATAGCAAAAGACCGAAATGCCGTGGTTTGCCGGTCCGGAAAATCGGGTCAGTCCCTCCACTGACCCTTCATCATAAGGGCTGTAAAACTGGCCGGGCCCGTCACTTCAATGTGCGTGCCGCGGCCGCTTTGACCACAATGGCCATGGTGTTCAGTCCAAAATGGTCATCGGCGTGAATGGCGTAATGAAGCCGTAGCCGGGTGAGTAGCTCGGGTTTGGTTTCTCCGCAGAGCACTACGACGATCCTGTGCTTCCTTGGGTTGAGGCTTTCCAGTTGGCCAATCAAGCGGTCCAGCTGGTTCTTTTGGAGAAGATCGCGTTTGAGTTCGATGAAGATCTCACTGCTACGCAGAAAGCCGCTGCATTCCACATAGAGATCTGACGTAGTGCCGCGATGACGGTATTCTTTTTCGACGATTGCGCGCGGAAGGCGCTGGCGAAGAAAATCCGCCAGGGAATCGCGGTATTTTAGCTCTTTCGGAAGCCGCTCTGGCTTCCACTCGTGGATTAGACTCACAACAGTATCTAACGCCTGCATGGGAACCACCTGAGAATGTGAAAAGACTTTCATTGAATATATCATCTGAAAAACCAAGTGTTCCTGTAATAAGTATAGATAAAAGAGTATGTTAATGAAGTTATTATAGGTTATCGATCTTATAAAACCATTATATGTCTACTGATCGATATAGATATTTCATAGTATTAGTATTACTGTGGCATAGTTGATGTGTCAGGGGACCAGTTCGGGAAGAACTTTGGCGGCTGGGGCTGGCCGCCCGCCTGGCACAAAACAAGGCTGCCTCGTCCCGCACGGCTCCGGTTCAATTCCTGCCTTAGAGCTGCTTCTTCAATTCATGCAAAAGATTGAGGGCTTCAATCGGTGTCAGATGGTTGAGGTCGGCTTCACGCAGCGTGTCGATGATCTTCTGGGAAAGCGGAGTGAACATGGTCAACTGCAGCTGGGGCTCAGGCTCGCCTGGGCCCGGGGCAAGATGCGCCGTGGCCTGCTGCTCGGCATTCTCATGTTCGTGCAACACTTCGCGCGCGCGGACCACAACCTCGGCGGGAAGTCCGGCCAGCTTTGCCACTTCAATGCCGTAGCTGCGGTCGGCGGGTCCAGGCTCAACTTTGCGCAGGAAGACAATGCCACCAGCGTTCTCTTTGACCGATACATGGAAGTTCCTGACGCCTTCCAGGCGCTCGAGCTCGGTCAGCTCATGATAATGGGTGGCAAAGAGTGTCTTGGCCCGGCTGGTGGCATGAATGTATTCGATCACGGCCCATGCGATCGCCAGGCCGTCATACGTGGCGGTGCCGCGGCCAATTTCATCCAGCAGGATCAGGGAGCGCGGCGTAGCTGTATTCAGGATCGCCGCCGTTTCCGTCATTTCGACCATGAATGTAGAGCGCCCACGCGCCAGATTGTCGCTGGCGCCAATGCGCGTGAAAATACGGTCGATCACCGGCAGACGCGCCGATCGCGCCGGAACAAAGCCGCCCATCTGCGCCATCAGAACGGTGAGTGCGGTCTGGCGGAGATAGGTCGATTTGCCGCCCATGTTCGGTCCCGTCAGCAGCAGGATGGCGTGCGTGCCGGAATTCAGATAAAGATCGTTGGGCACGAAGCGATCATTGCTGCCGGTGAGATCGGGTTGCTCCAGCACGGGATGGCGGCCTTCAATGATCTCCATTTCGTCGGACTCTGCCGAGAACCGCGGGCGGCAGTAGCCGCGATTCTGCGCAATGAACGCCAGCGCGGCCAGAACGTCGATTTCGGCAAGAGCCAGAGAGGTTTGGCGGATCCTTCTGGCCTCTGCTGCGATTGCCGTGCGCAGTTCGGTGAACAGCCGCCGTTCGATCTCCACAATCTTTTCCTGCGCGTCCAGGACCTTGGCTTCATATTCTTTCAGTTCCGGCGTCGTAAAGCGCTCGGCGTTTACCAGCGTCTGCTTGCGCTCATAGTCGGGCGGCGCCAGGTGCAGGTTGGCCTTGCTGATCTCGATGTAGTAGCCGAAGACGGAGTTGAATTTGACCTTGAGTGAGCCAATGCCGGTGCGTTTGCGCTCGCGCTCTTCGATCTGGGCGATGTATTGCTTGGAATTGCGGCTGAGGCTGCGCAGGTCATCGAGTTCTCGATCGACCTCGGGCTGAATCACGCCGCCATCGGCCAGCGTGAGCGGCGGCTCAGGGACGATCGTCTTCTCGATGCGCTCGCGCAGATCGGTCATCTCATCGAGCAGCGAGTTCAACTCGGCGAGCCGGTCCGCTGGGACCCGGTCCAGCGCCGTCTTGATTCGGGGAATGCGGTTCAAACTCGCGCACAGCGCCAGCACGTCGCGCGGGTTGGCTGTCTCAAGGGTTACCCGGCTCAGCAGCCGCTCAATGTCGAGTATGCCTTCCAGGGCGCGCCGCAGCTCTTCGCGCGCGACAAATTCCTTCACCCCGTTTTCCACTGCATCGAGCCGAAAGTCGATTTCACCGATGTCGATCGAGGGGCGCAGCATCCATGAACGCAGCAGACGCTTGCCCATGGGTGTAAGCGTAGCGTCGAGCGCGCGGAAGAGAGTTACTTCGGCTCCGGTGTTGGCAAACAGCGGTTCCACCAATTCCAGGTTGCGGACGGTGACCGCATCCAGCACCAGGTGTTCCTGGCGGTCGTAAAATCCGATGCGGTCCACGTGCTCCAGCGTGCCGCGCTGGGTGGAACGGACGTAGTGCAGGATGGCCCCGGCCGCCGTAGCTGCCGCCGGCCGTCCCTGTAGCCCGAAGCCTTCCAGAGAAAGCACGCCCAGCTTGTTTTCGAGCAGCGGGACCGCGTAGTCAGGCGAGAAGACCCAGTCTTCGAGCGGGGTTTCGGTGAAGCGGGCGCGCTCGCCCGCCTGCTCCACCCCAGCGCGCGCAACCCCGGCGCGCTCTGGGGGCCCCGCCTGCTGCAAGGTCGACGAACCTGCCAGTACCCCTGGTCCGATCTGTACATTCGGGCCAACCTGCACGTTTCCCGTTTCGGCGGCCTGAGTCATGGGTGCACGATCAAACAACGGCAGGGAACTCGGATAGAGGACTTCCCGCGGGCGCAATTGCTGGAGTTCTTCCACCACGCGCCGCGCGGCTTCCGGGCCGCGAAATTCGGTGGCGCGAAATTCGCCGGTGGAAAGATCAAGCGCTGCCAGTCCTACCGCCCCTGAGGCACGCGCCAGCGCCGCCAAAAAATTATTTTCCTCCGAGCTGACACTCGCATCGATCGCTGTCCCAGGCGTGAGCACCCGCGTGACCTCCCGGCGCACGAGTTTTTTGGCCAGCTTGGGGTCCTCCATCTGCTCGCAGATGGCCACCTTGAAACCTTTGCGCAGGAGTTTGGACAAATAATTCTCTGCCGCATGATAGGGAACCCCGCACATCGGGATGGCCTGGTCTTTCTCCTTGTTGCGCGAGGTCAGTGTGATCTGGAGTTCGCGCGCCGCAACCACCGCATCTTCAAAAAAGAGCTCGTAGAAATCGCCGAGACGGAAGAAAAGCAGTGCGTTGGGATGCTGCTTCTTGATGGCGGCATACTGCCGCATGAGCGGAGTGGAGGGTTCGGACATCGGCGTGAGGGGATTATAGAGCGTCTCTTGCTGGAAAACACAAACGCGCGGGACGTCTGGAACTGACAAGTAAGTGCCGGCGTCCCGGTATGACAGGTCAGTCGCGCCGATGCATCAGCTCTTCCAGGCTTGGCTGGTACGATGCCTTGACGAAGGTCAACTCGGGCGGTTGCGTGCCATCTTGCAGACTGTTGACCAGCATTTCGACGCAGGTGTCCATCGTGAGGGAAGTGATCACGGCTGCTGTCAACGTTCCATTCTGTAACAGCGGATTGGCCTGGCTGGGGACGCCGACGCCGGAATAAGGGTGGCTGAGCCATGCGCG
>DASTJB010000002.1:0-9704 GCA_035717005.1 Candidatus Angelobacter sp. | reverse complement strand
TGACGAAGAACAGCGGCGAGCCCATGGGCTGGAACTCGCCGCGTCCCTCGAAGGCCGGGCCCATGCCCATGCGAGTGAGAGTGGTTTTGAGCGGCGCGGGGCCAAAATCGAGGGTGAAGCGCGGGAGGCGCAGATCGAGCTCGTTGGATTCGGAGGGCATGCGCAGCTCGTCGAGCTTGACGGCCGCCAGCGCTTCTTCCGGGCTGTGCCCCGGTGCGGGCAGGATGGCATAGAGCACGGCCTCTGAGTCTTCGTAAGGCAGCGCCGCGGCTTCAAATCCGTGGCCGCTGCGGTAGGCGTCGCGGATGGAAGGCCGGTGCATCATCGGGACTTTCTTCTGGCCGCCGTTCAGCAGGTGAAAGGGCGCGTCCTGGGTGATCCGCCTGGAAAACTGGTACACCCAGCGGCCGCGAAAGTAGACGGCGTTGGTGAGCAGCGCCTTTTGCCCGGCGAGGCTGCCCTCATCGACGATGCCCGGGATCTTGTCGTGCGTCTTCTGCTTGACCCATCCGTTGATGGTATCGGCGGCGGCTTTGCCCTTGCTGAAATCGAGCGTGGTGGCCTCAGCCTGGTAGAACTTGCGGCAGCGGGCGACGTAGTCCTCGGCCAGCGGCAGGGTGGTGTCCGACCATAGGGCGTTGGCGATCGAGAGTTCGATCCCCTTCTGCGACTGCAGCGCCTTCATCAGCGCCGCGGCCGATTCGTGCACGGCGTCTTCGCTTACGCCGGCGGGTATGGCCAGAGTCTGGCGCATGGCGCTGCGGGTGGCGCCTTCCGCGCCGCTTTCGGTCATGGCGAGGGCCATGAAGAGGCTTAACGGCGAGACAAAGAGGTTCTTGTGGCGATCGCGGGAAGCGACGTCAGAGACCAGCTTCAGTCCGAATTGGTTGAGCGCTGCGGATGACATTTTGCTCTTCTCTATCTGCTCCTGGCTCACGACCACCGGAGTGGAGGGCGCGGTTGCCTTTGCGGGCGCCGGGCTCTTTGTTGTTTGCGCAAACGCCATTGATGCCAGCAGAGAGAACGGCAGGCACCAGAAATAGATTTTCACCTTCAGCCTCCATCCGCTGATCTTTATTTATGTCGCTTCGCTCCAAACCGCCGACGGGCCTCGCTTGCGCTCAGCCTGTCTTTGCGCCCGGTGCAGCGGGCTCGGCGCGTGGTCGGCCTCGCCCTTATTTATGTCGCTTCGCTCCAAAACCGCCGATATTCTGTATTCCTTGGTTCTCTGGCTATTGTGCACTCCAGCGGCCGCGCCAGCAAAATGAGCGCGGAGCGCCAGGGGGGCGCGTGAGGATTTAGGCCAATGTACTTCTTCGCACTTTCTTTTCCTAGTCCAATCGCGCTACTATGCGGTATGACTATTGGCGAAATAGTACAAGTGCTGCACAGATGGAATGCCGGGATTCGCCGTGGAGGTGGGACGGCCAGGTGTGGGATAAGTCTACGCCAAAATGGGATATTGTGGGATATCCGGGGAGGAGGTAGGGGAGGACGGAGTCGTTAACTAGAAGGTAAATTTCCTTGGAATTACTAAACTAGCTGGAATTGCCAAAATCGCCGAAATTTAAGATCCCGCTCAGGCGGGCAGCAAGACAGGTTCCTTGACAATTAGCACTCAGCGGGAGGCGGTTGCGGCCCGCGATCATCGATAACCGACCGCTTCGCGGGGGACGTTTCCGCGACTTCGCGGCAACCTCTAGCGCAACACCAGATCAGAGTATTCCGGATGTTTCTCAATGTATGCCGCCACGGAGGGGCAGATCACGTCGACTTTGACGCCGTTTTCCCGGGCCCAGTCGAGCCCAGACCTGGCCAGTTCTGAAGCGATCCCGCGTCCGCGCAGCGCTTCCGGAACTTCGCTGTGGATGAGCTGAAGCACCTTGCCGGTCAGGTTGTATTCGAGATACGCAATGTGGCCGTCCTGCTCGATCTCAAACCGGCCATTGGTGACCTGCTGGGGCGTTTTGCCTGGGCCGAACATGAAACCATGATAACTCCGCGCGGTGCGCTGCGTTATCGGGTTGGCGAGCCGGCAGTGCCGGCGTTGGCAGCTTTGGTTTGCGCAAGCGAATCGACAAGCCTGGCCAGCTTTTCCGCCGGCGTCCACGAGCTGATGCGTATCCAGCCCGAGCTTTCACTGCCGATCATGAGCAGCGACTGGTGACGCTGCGGGAGATCGACGGCGAGCGAGAGCGCCTTGAGCAAGGTCTGCACCTCGGCCTTGTTGCCGCTGGCCAGCGTCCATCCCGGCCCGATGTGGAACTTTTCCGCCCAGGCTTTCATGCGCGCCGGCGTGTCGGTTTCAGGATCGACGCTGAGAGAGACGATGATCACGTCTTTGCCCACGCGCGGGCCCAGAATTTTCACGACGTTGGCCAGGCTCTCCTGCGTGATCGGGCACATGGCGGTGCACGAAGTGAAGAAGCCGGTCACGATCGCGACGCGGCCTTTGAGCAGCCCGCTGGAGAAGCGCAGGCGCTCGCCATTTTGCGTGACCACCGGCACATCAGGCAGTGAGACATTGGCGGGCACAGGCCAACCGTGGTCCTGAGCGGAAAGGGAACAGACGATCGAGCAAGAAAAGAGAACGAATGAGATAAGTGATTTCATGTTGTCCAGAAGAAAGACCGCCGGTTCGCAGATGGCAGATCAACGTGCCGCAACCCCACGGCGCCGGAACCGGGGCGTTGCGTACCCGCGCGCAGGCCGGACGTCGCGGCAGTTGAACCTTGATAGTTGGTACGGGCCAGTTTCGCAACTGACCCATACCGCGCGGCCGGTGTTCTGCGGCACCGGCCGCACACCTGTGGGTTATCCGATCACGTCCATCGGCCGCATCATCTCGTTGTCCTCATGTTCCAGGATGTGACAGTGCCACACGAACTTGTAGCGCTGTCCGGAGACGACGTTGGTGCCTTTGGGCAGATCGAACTTCATTGCCAGTTTGGTGACCGTGCCCGGATACGCCTTCACCACGTCTTTCGCGGCGTTCTGCTCTTCAGGAGCAGGCGCCTGCGGCGGACCGGTAAAGACAAGGTTGCCGGTGTTGTCGAAGGTATTCTGATCGAACGGCTGGCGGCCCAGGATCTGGAACTGCACCAGGTGAATGTGTTTTGGGTGGCCGTCACCGGTGTCATTGATCATGTTCCAAATCTCCGTAGACCCGGCTTTCGGATCTTCGGTGACAGGATCGTCCCAGTTCTTGTTGTCGAGCAGACCGATGATGGGGAAGCCGTCCGAGGCACGGTCCAGCTCGGTGAGCACCAGGTCGCGGCTTCTGGTTGCGGAAGCCGGATTGATGTTCATCGGCGCCGGGTTCAACACCTGGGGGATCGTGGTGGTGTCCTTCGACGAAAGCGGCTTGGAGACGCGGAACATCATGATCTGCGTCGGAACGACTTCGCCGCCGCCCGGGAACGGAGCAGGACCGTTGTTGGTGAGCACGAAGGTCTTGCCCGCCTTGCCCGTGAAGTCAATGATCACGTCAAAGCGCTCTGCCGGCGACTGGAGCAGCGTGGTCAGCGCTACGGGAGCGGGCAGGAGGCCACCATCGGTGCCGATGATGTTGAACTGCGGGCCGGCCATGCCGTGCGGCGTGCCGTTCGCGTCGGTCATGACCAGGTTCATGTTCAGGAAGCGCGCGTTGCAGCCGTTGAGCATGCGGAAGCGGTAGCGCCGCGGTTCAATATCGATCACCGGCCAGGCTTTGCCGTTCACGCACATGGTGTCGCCGAAAAATTCCGGGATCCAGAACTGGTGCGTGCCGCCGACGGCGGTCGGGTACAGCAGCGTGCCATCGGGATTGAACAGCCGGTCCTGGATGATCAGCGGAATTTCGAACTCGCCCTTGGGAATGTTCAGCGCGTCTTCCACCGCGTCGCGAATGATGTAAGCGCCGGCCAGGCCCATGATCATGTTCAAGCGCGTGATGCCCAGCGTGTGATCGTGGTACCACAGCAGCGTGGACTGCTGATCATTGGGATAGACAAACGCGTCCGGGTTGAACAGCACGGGGCCGGTGATTCCATCAGGCGAGATCCAGGCTTCAGGATAGCCGTCGCTCTCCGGCAGGATCTTGGCTCCGTGCAGGTGGACAACGTTGCGGACCTGCGGTTTATCGGCCTCCGAGCCGTGGATCGTGAAATCCACCGGCAGCGGATGCGTGAGCGGCAGCGCGTCGTTGTGATACTTGATCTTCACCGGCGTTCCGCTGCGGACTTCCAGCGTGGGGCCGGGCCAACTACCGTTGAAGCCCCAGATCGGCGTCGCCGGAAGATCACGATGGACCTTCTGCAATGCCGGGAGCATGCGGATGTGGGTCACGCCGTTCGGCTCAGGACGCAGCACCGGCGGAATGGGCAGCTGGTCCACGAACGGTGTCAGCAAACCGGAGTTGGCCGCCGTTTTCAGCTGGCTGATGGGATGTTGAACATGCCCGTGAAATGTGACTCCGCCCTGCGTGTGAACCCGCGTGTTCACCGTTTGTCCAGAGGCGATTTTCGGCACAATCAGGCCTGCACCGGCCATGGCGCCGAATTTCAAAAGATCGCGTCGACTGCTTTTCATTTGGGAGAGACTCCTCGATTTAGACACACTTCAAGCGTCACAGCGAAGAGCCGGTGGGTTTCCGTCGGTTCTGCAATGCCGCCTGAGGGTGGCGTTTTTGTAGTTCTTCCCAGCCCGGCTTTTCCGGAAGTAGGCTGGCAAGCGCCTGCAACGTAGCCGACTTCGTTGCAAAAAATCCAGCAAATTAGTTTTTCTAATCGCTGTTCGCATCACAAAGGGATTGTGATTCACGATCTTCGGCGCGCAGCTCCTGTTGGGAACAAGAGATGAAATGAGGAGAAATGTTTTCTTTACGGTCTGTTCCAACGAGTTGAGCACTGTCAACGCTCTAGTTTTTCGATTGCTGGGAACATTAAAGTTTTTTATAAACAGACGGCAATCGCCGAATCTGCGCACGCGCGATACAGTGTGCAAGACCTCGTGCAAACTTCCGCAAAAATTTTCACTATCGCAGGCCTTTCGTTCTTACCGTTGATGTTTTGACATTCGCGCAGTCGCGGGCTACTCTGATTAGGTACACAAAACGGACGCCCGTCGGCATTTTGCCGATGGGCGTTTTTCTTTGGAGAAGAAATGACCGACGCCCAAGTCCTCACGCTGGTCGACCGCCTGGAGCGCTGCCTGCTGGCTAAAGATGAATTTCATCACCGCGATCACCTGGCTGTCGCCATTGCATACCTTTACGCCGCCGACTTTGAATCTGCCATGGACCGGATGCGCGCCAGCCTGACGCGCTTTGCCGCGCATCATGGCGTAAGTGGGCTTTACCATGAAACGCTCACGCGCTTCTGGCTGCTCCAGGTGGAACAACGGCTCGATCGCCGGAAGTGTTTGTCTGAATCTGTGCGGAGAATCCAGGAGCAAGTGGCGGACAAACACTTGCCGTTCGCCTTTTACAGCAAGGATATTCTCAATACAGTGGAAGCAAAGCGTGAATGGATCGAGCCGGACTTGCAGGAGATAAAGTGCTGACCTTACTTTGCGGCGACTGCCGTACCTTTGTCATTGTCAGTGGAATAGTCAACCTTCTTTGACGCGACCTTCACCCCGCTCAGGCTGTTCACATATCGTGCCACGCCTTTGTAGAGCGACTCGGCAATCTTCTGGCGGTATTGGTCGGTCTTGAGCTTCCTGGCGTCATCCGGATTGCTGACAAAGGAAATCTCCGCCAGGATGGACGGCATGTTCGCGCCGATCAGCACCACAAACGGCGCCTTCTTCACTCCGCGATTGCGCAAGCCCGGGCTCTTGGCGCTCAGCCCTGAGTAAAGCGAGCGCTGCACGTCAATGGCAAACTCCCGCGACTCACCGATCTTCTCTTTGAGAGCGATCTTCTTCACCAGGTCCTGCAACTCGTGGATCGACTTTTCTGAAACCGCGTTTTCACGCGCTGCCACCTCCAGCG
This sequence comes from Candidatus Angelobacter sp., assembly GCA_035717005.1. Lineage (GTDB taxonomy): Bacteria > Acidobacteriota > Terriglobia > Terriglobales > Acidobacteriaceae > Angelobacter. The sequence goes on along the minus strand of DASTJB010000002.1, from coordinate 3,730 downwards.
CGTCCGCCCGGGTGGTGAAGTTCAGGTAATACGTCTCCACGCCGCGAGCGCTGGGATCGTCGGAAGAGTTGGCGTGAATCGAGATGAACAGGTCGGCCTGCTCCTTGTTTGCGATCGCCGTACGCGTCTCCAGCGGAATGAAAGTATCGTCATCGCGGGTGTAAACCACCTCGGCGCCCAGTTTTTGCTCCAGCAGCTTGCCCAGCTTCAGCGCAACATCCAGCACCAGGTCTTTTTCCTGCAAGCCGTTCGGGCCGATCGTGCCGGTATCGTGCCCGCCGTGCCCGGCGTCCACCACAATCTTGCCGATCTTCAGTCCCAGCGCCCGTATGAGTGAGCGCTCGCCCGCGGCCGTTGGCGCGGCCGTGTGCGTGGTGGTTGTCGCCGGCGCAGAGGTGCGCGCGGTAAGATCAACCGTCTTCTTTTTGTTCCGGCTGGACTCCTTGGGCGAGATCGACTCAAAGGTCGGCCCGCTCGTCGGTTGCGGCGTTGCCTTTTCGGAGTTGTCCACGGCAGCGTCTTCGACCACCTTGGGTGAGGCCGCTTTCGCAATTTCCGTCGGGCTTTCCGTGACCACGCGCTCTTTGTCCTTGTCGCGGTCCTTGCCGGGTCCCCTGGCGACCATCGGCTTGGTGGTGCCTACGCCGCCGCCCTTGGCGGTCAATTCGGCGTCGGCCGGCCTGATCTTGGTGACGGTTACGTCGTTCACTGCGCCCGCGTCGGCTGCGTCGGCGGGCTTGTTATCGTCGCTGGGCTTAGCTTCCTTCGGCGCCGGACGTGATGTTTCTTTCTTTGTCGCCACCTGCGTCGGCGGCAACTTACCGTGAATATCGATGATCAGCCGGTACGGGTTGGGCAGCAGGAACGCGGAATACTCGGCCACGTCATCCACATCCAGCACCACCCGCGCCATGTTGGCCTTGTACTGCGCCACGCGGATCTTGTGCAGGAACCCGGCATCCACTTCAAAGCTTTTGCCCACCAGCTCTGAGGCAAGCTTAGTGCCGTAAAGATCAAAGAAGATGCGGTCCGGATGCGGCACGCGCCCGGCCTGGTACTTCACCTCCTGCTCCAGGTCAATGGCCACGCGCGTGTAGTCAGGCGTGGACCAGTGGCGAATGCCGGTGAGCCGGGCCAGCTTGTGGGGCTGCGAACTGTCCGTGGTCGCCGCCACGTCCTGCTGCTGCGGCGCCGGCTGCGGCGCAGCAGCGTTGTCATCATCGGCGGGCGCCGCAGGCCTGGCCGGCTGGTCTGCCGCGCGCAGGTTCCGGGTCTTCGAAGCGCGTTCGTGTTTCGGCGACCGGGACTTGAACGGATTGTTTACGGCCGAAGGATTATCGATTTCGGCGATCGCCTTGCGCGCTTCCTGCGCATGTGAGTTGCCGGGGTAGCGCTTCAGAAAATCTTCAAAGCCGGCCTTGGCCTGGACCCTATCGTCCAGGTCGTCGCGGTAGATTTCTGCGATCGCGAGCAGCGCCTGGGCACGATACCTGCTGCCGGGATATTCGCGCCGCAAAAAGACGTACTGGCCGATCGCATCTTTGAAACTCTTGGGATCGTTGAGGACGCGCCCCTGCTCTTCCAGCAGCTCTGCGACGGCCAGGACGCTGGCGTCCGCCTTCGCCGAGGTGGGCGCTGTGTGATAGACCTTGCGATAGGCTTCCAGGACTTTTTCGTAATCGCTGCGGGTGCGGTTGGCTTCCGGCTTGTTATCCAGCACGTCGCGCAGGCGCTCAGCCACGTCAAACTGGGCGCGGGCGGCTTTCTTCTTCTGCTGGACAGTGCGCGCAAAGCCGCTCACCGGCGCAAACATCAGGCAGGCCAGTGCCACGGCAATCGTGTTGCGGGGGAGACTCTTCAAACCCGATTTCTCGTTACCTTTACAACTTCAAAACACCTTACAGAATAAACCCGGAACCCGGCTAATCGTTGTTGGAAAATACGCGGTGGCCCTCGGCATCACGAGTTTCGTGCACCCGTGACGTCATGCCCGATCCGCGGTACAGGTCCGTGATCTTCTTCACGTAATCGCGCGTTTCGCGGAAGGGAGGAATGCCCCCGTTGCGCCGCACGGCGCCGCTGCCCGCGTTGTACGCTGCCAGTGACAGCTCGACGTTCCCGTTATAGTTCTCCAACAGGGTCTTTAGATGCCGCACGCCAGCGTCAATATTCTGGTGCGGATCGAACGCGTTGTCCACGTTGAGGGATTTGGCCGTGTAGGGCATCAGCTGCATCAGCCCCATCGCGCCTTTTCTGGAAACCGCATGCGAATCGAAGTTCGATTCAACCTTCACCACCGCGCGCACCAGGTTGGGATCGACGCCGTGGCGCTCTGCCGCCGCATCAATCGCGCGGTCAACCGTGGCCGCGTCAGCGGGAGTGGAAACCTGTGTGAGCCCTTTGCCCAGATTCACCGGGCCGGAAAGCCTGACGCCCCGGGCCGGCAATACCATGTCAGTCACTTCACGCGCCGCGCGCCGCGCAGCCCGCATGGTGGCCGACGAGGCCAGTGGCACCGGCACCCACCGCTTCTGCTTGTTGCTCCAGTAGACCAGGTTGCTGTAGCGCTCTGGTTGCGCCGCCGGCTGAGACGTGCCTGCGGAGATTGAAGGTGAGGAAACGTTGGTGGTCGCCAATGAAGCATGCTCCGCTGTACCCGGAGCAGGCTCGGTTTTGGCCGGAGATTTGATCTCGTCCTGCGCGACCCAGACGGTGTGGCCGTAGGCATCGTGCGTGGCTACGATGCTTTGCCCGTGCAGTGGCCGGCTAGCTACCATCGACGCGGCGCCGATCAGGATGGTAAATAGGTGTTTTTTCATCGGGTTATGCTCTAAATATCAGTTCCCGCAGGCCTCCGCCATCTCACGGAAGGCCACACACCTCTTGTCCAAACCTGATACTAGAGAACCTGCCAGAGTAGAGGGATTATATGACGGTCAATACCCGGCAGCAATCGGCTAAAACCAGACGAATCTAGGGGGTGAACAGGGCAGAAATACAGGCAATACCCTTAGAAAGAGCGTGGACCGCAGGCGCCCCCGCCTGTGCGACTTACAAAACTTAAGTAATTGCCCTGCAAGGTCGCAAAGGGGCGCCGTTCAAGCAAGGTATGGCGACCAACAAAAAATTGCGGCTCGTCTTTTACGCTCTCGCGACCCTGGAACTGATGCTGCTTTCAGCGCTCTACGCGTGGGCCAAGGTGGGATTGCGCTGAGCGGCGTGCGGCCACAACTTGTTTCGCGGTGCAAGGCCACTCCTTGGTATTCTTGCTGACAATGTCCGGCATAGATACTCTCGTTCTTGTCCCTCTCGTGCCGGCAGCGCCGATTCTGGTCACGTGGTGGCTGCCGTGGGAGAGGTGGATTCCATGGCGAAGAATTCCCAGGTCTTTTCTGGGACCCTATTTTCTATATGCCGCCTTTGCGGCGTGGCATTTTCATCTATCGTGGGTGGTTATTGGCTCGGCACTGGCATGGGGGCTGGTTGTATGTGTTGAGGGCATCCAGAAGAGAGTGGCGCGACGACGGGCGACTGCAGTACCCGAGAGCCAATCCCGCCAAATCAGCGAGAATTAGCTGCCCGTCCTTTACCTCAGCAGCCCTTCCACAGCCGCATAGGCTTCATTCAGCGCCGCATCGAGCTGCGCCGGGTCTTTGCCGCCGGCTTCGGCCATGTCAGGCCGTCCGCCGCCCGATCCGCCGACCTTCTCCGCCACCGGCTTGATGATCTT
>DASTJB010000001.1:0-3927 GCA_035717005.1 Candidatus Angelobacter sp. | reverse complement strand
GGCAATTCTCTGCACCTGTGCGCAAACTGCCATCATCTTCTATCTCATGCATCCCTCGACCATCCGCGAACTCTATCTCTACAACCACTGGGCCAACCAGCGCACCCTCGCCTCCATCGAGCCGCTTTCTGTCGAAGAGTTCACCCGCGCCATGGGCAACAGCTTCAGCTCCGTTCGTGACACGCTGGCCCACATCCTCGGCGCCGAGTGGATCTGGTTGGAGCGCTGGCTCGGACGCTCGCCCCGAGCCCTTCTCTCCGCTGCCGACTTCCCCACTCTCAGCGGGCTCCGCGCACGATGGGAAACCGTCGAGCAGGACCGCAACCACTTCCTGGAAGCGCTCACGCCAGAACGGCTGCAGCAATCCATCGCTTACATCAACCTTCAGGGCAAGCCGTATGAATATCTGCTGTGGCAGCAGATGCTTCACGTCGTAAACCACTCCAGCTACCACCGCGGCCAGATCGTGACGCTTCTGCGCCAGCTAGGCCGCAAACCGGAAAACACAGATTTCCTGCTCTACTACGACCTGCTGCCAAAACCCTGATGCGTCCTGACCTCCGTGTTCCTCTGTGTCCTCTGTGGTTAAATGGGTTTGCTTTATGTCATTGCTCTCCCAGATCGCCTCCGGCCGCACTGACCTCGTCTTCGACTACCTCGCCGCGGGCCATCCCGCCAACTCCACTGACGCGAATGGCGTCTCGTTGATCAGCCATTGCGCTTACTACGGCGACGTCAGCGCCATCAAATTCCTGCTGTCAAAAGGCGAATCACTCAACTCTTTGGGAGAAGATCTCGGACTCAACGGCGCTTGCTTCCACGGGCACTGGCGGCTCTGCCAGTTTTTGCTGGAAAACGGCGCCGACGCCAACCGCGCCGCCACTGACACCGCCGAGACGCCGCTGCATTCTGCGCTTTCCAAGTCCTGGCCGGAATCGACGCTCGTCATTAAAGTCCTGCTAGCGCACGGCGCCAACCCGAACGTCGCCACAAAACCGGGTGTCGAAACCCAGGCCTTTATGCGCGACGCCCGCACCCGCGGCGAGACGCCGCTCCATCGCGCCGCCGCCTTTGCCGGTGAAGACGCCATCCAGCTTCTGCTCGATGCCGGCGCAAAAATCGACGCCAAAGATATGAACGGGGACTCGCCGCTCAGCTGGGCGAGCTGGCACGGCCGCCCTGACTCAATCCTGCGCATGCTGTGCTACGGCAAGTTTCAGATCAGACCCGGGCGCAAGGACATGAAAGCCTCTTTGGGCGGCGATCCGGAGATTTAAACACCCGGGAGATGGATTTGAAAGCCGATGGGAATCAGATCAATCCGAACTTGTCACTTGTGGGTGCTTTGTCAGCAGTTGCGCGCACCAGGTGGACCAGCGCGACCACAGCAATCAAATTGATGCCGAAAAGCCAGAAATCAAGCTGCGGCGAAATCGCAAAGTGTATCCCCGATGCCAGATTGAATCCCCAACGCAGATTTGGCGGCTGCCCGCTGACCATGAAATAAACGCGTAATCCGGTAAAAAAACCGTCGAAGGAAAAGCCGGGGAGAGTAAAGTTGGGAATCTGCGCCGCAAAAATAACTTTCGCTATTTTGAACGCCCAACGCTCCCCATGCCACACCTCAAATCCTACCCATGTACACCAGCCAAATAACACAACGAAAAGCCCGGTCCATGCCGCAGGGGCAAGCCCAATGCGGGTCAGGACTTGCCATTCTTCATAAAGCCCCCAGATGGCGCCATAAATCCCTCCGAGCATCAGCAACATAGCAACGACCTTCACTCCGACTCCCGGAGAAATGCCTTGCTTATCCATGATTGCCTTTAGGGCGCCCCAAGCTTCCTGCCAAAGAACTCCGCCGTCGCCTGATACCCGCGCACCCAGTCGTGCCACAGCAGGAAGTCGTGGATCTCATCGGGGAAGATGAGCTGCTCGAATTCCACATTCTGCTTGCGCAGCCGCTGCACCAGGTCCGTGGTCTGCCCGAAGGGCACATTGCGGTCGTCGTCACCGTGAATCAGCAGCACCGGTGAGCGCCAGCCTGCCATCGACGCCACCGCCGACGAGTCGAACGCCAGCTTCAGCGCCTCCTTGTAATCCGGCGCCTCGGTTACGCCCTCTTCCCAGTGCGGCAGGAACATTGACCAGTCATGCACGCCGTGGAAGTCCACGCCCGCGGCAAAGATGTCGGAATTCCGCGCCAGGGCCAGCGCGGTCAGCAACCCGCCGTACGACCCGCCCCATATCCCGATGCGCTTGCGGTCCACATACGTCAGCCCTTGCAGATACTTCGCGCCGGCCACCACGTCTTTGTACTCGGCCGCGCCGCGCCACACCGTGTTCGGCGCCTCGCGAAACTCCCGGCCATACATGATCCCCAGCCGGTAATTCACTGAGAGCACCACGTAGCCCAGGCTCGCCAGATACTGATTCTCCGCGTACGCGTTGTGGTAGTAGTACATGTAGTGAAACGCAGGCATCATCTGCCGCGGCGGCCCGCCGTGGACAAAAATCAGCGCCGGCCCGGACGCAGCACGGTTCCGCGGAACGAACAATTGGCCGTGGATATCCAATCCGTCGTCGCTTTTGAACGTGACCGTTTGCGGTTCCACCAGCTGCGCTGACGGAAAATCCTTCGGCAGCGCCTGTGCCGCGACCATCTTCCGTTTGTTCAGTTCGGTGATCTGGTAAGGCATGGCCGGCGACGTGGCGCTCGATCCAAAACACACGATCGTCTTCCCGTCCGCCAGCATCACCGGATGCCACTCCACCGTAGCTCCCCACGTCACCCGGAACTGCCATGAAACCATCACCGGTTTTTGCGATGGATCGAAAGCATCGAGTTTGGCTTCCACGATGTGCCGCCGCTCCACATCGCCGTTGTTCGACGTGTAGAGAAGCGTCTTCCGGTCGTCCGCCAGGACCACCTCTTCCACGTCATAGGCGCCCTCGGGCGTGAGCGGATACGCCTTTCCGCTGTCAGCGTAGAGCAGATAAAGATGATTGCGCCCATCCTGCTCCGAGCAGAAAACGATCTTTCCGCCGGCCGCAAACTTCAGTGACTCCGCGGCAAACGGCGGCAGCGAGTCGTTCATCTCCTTGCCGCTGTGCCACAGCTCGCGCGCCGTCGGATGATCCACCGGCCCAGGCGCGCGCAGCGGCGCGGTGTGCGGCAACATCGTGGTCTCGACCGTCGCAATCCAGATGGCCCACGGCTGCGGACGCCGGGGAATCAGCGGCAGATGGTTCTCTCTTCCGGGAATGCGAATAAAGACAAGCTGCTTGCCATCCGGCGACCACCGCGGCGCAAAGTCACGGTCTGCGCTGGGCGAAACGTAGCGCACGCGCTGCGCCGTTCCCGCCTGATCGAGGTCAAGGATCGCCACAAACCCGTGCTCTTTGCGCCCGGTGCTGAACGCGATGTGCTTGCCGTCCGGCGACCATTGCGGCTCATTCTCTTCCCCGCGCAGCTCGTCCAGCTGCCGCGCCGGCTTGTCGCCCGCGACCGGAGCAATCCACAAGTGGTGTTTCGCGCCAATCCACACCGCCCATTGCCCGTCCGGAGAGATTTCTATGTCTTCGCAGTCCTCTTCGCTGCATCCCATCTCGCCAAGCAGCCGGGGCTTGCCCCCGTCGACCTCAAGCGCCCACACCTGCTGTTTCGGCTCTTTGACATCGCTCGTCGGATTGGCGATGTGACCTTCGCCGCTCATCTCCGATCCCCTCGCGTAGACCGCTGTTTTTCCGTCCGGAGTGAGCTTCACCGCGAAGATGTCCTGCCCGTTGTCGCCCTGATATTGCGTCAGCTGGCGGCCGGCAAAGTCCGGCGCATCCGCCACCCAGACGTTGCGCTCGCCCCTGCTGTTGAAGATCCACGCCATGCGGTTGGCCTTGGCCGCCGCGGTGAGCGCCGTGGGGAATGGC